>NZ_AP031575.1:1692500-2032500 GCF_040436405.1 Marinomonas sp. THO17
AAATGCGGAGTTAAATGCGTGGGTATCTTTTGGTATCGACGACACCATTTACCGGGAATCCATTGAGCACACCGATCCACCAGACTCACTAAAGCATTACCAGCAATCCAGCCAAGCAATCGCCAAAAACCGCTCTTCAATACCAGAGATAACAAGATTTTTGACATTCTTTTAGGAGATTGAATAAAACCACCTAGCGACAGTTTTAATAGGCGTTTTTCGTGAGCAACAGGCTTACCCTCTTTGTCTGTGTTTGCTTGTTGTAAAATACCCAATAAGCCCGCCATATAATTTTCGGTAAATGACTTAGTTAAGTCCCTAACCATACCCAATCGAATCAGATCGTCTTCCCCCTCAACGATACCAAACGCATGGACAGTTGCTCTGATATCAGAAATACGAGACCCTTTATCTAGACTGCGGCCTCCCATGACTTTTTCACAAGCAATTAGGGAATCTAATAAAGACTGAGCACTGGCCGATTTAGTGATGTCCCTTAATCCTGCCAAATCTACTTTGTTTTGGTCCTGCGCCAAAGCCAAATGCGATAATGCTTGTGCTGTCAAAGCACCACCCAGCATTTTTACTAACGCCAGCTTAGGCAACTCATGCTTAATCACCTTACCGCCCACGCCTTCTCTTTGTTTTGCGTAATGCAAAGCATCGGCTGCCATCATACGTTGGAAACCAGCCGCTTGTGCTGCCAACATACAACGCCCCATTCTTAGACAGTAAAATAATACCTCTACGCCATTGCCTAAAATTTCTTGCTCATAGGGGATGGGAAAGTTCTTAAAATGCACTCGGGAATTAATATTTTGTGGGAAAGCACTCACATTGGAGCTTTCACAGCGAAACGAAACGTCACCCTCAAGGTCTTTATCTGGTAACTCAATCACAAATAAGGCCAGCTCTTTGCTAACTTTTCCCTTTCTAGCAACAATCGCCATTAAACCACCATGAGTCGCACTGGTGATGTAGAGTTTATTACACTCCCCTTCTGCGAAAAGCCGCCAGCAAGCATGGTCTTTGTCTTCTTCAACATAGGCCTTCACGCGCTTAGCATTTACCCCTACGCCCACCTCGGTCAAAGCAAATGCAATCAGCTGCCCACCACTTATTGCTGGCAAATAGTGGTTCTTTTGTGACTCTGTGCCATAACCCAATAAAGCACTGGAACCTATGGTCAATTGGCCTGAAATTTCAACCGATAAAGCTCCTAATCCATTGGCAGCAAAATCTTCGGTTAAACAAGCAAATTCACTGTAACGCTTGCCTTGACCACCATATTGAGTCGGCACAGTAAAACCATAAGCGCCTTCTTCTGCAACCGCATTACGTAATCTTGAGGTGATTTTCCCATCCTCTCCAAACGCTTGATCTTGCTCCAAGCATGCTAGGCCAGCTTGCAAAATCCTTGTTGCATCAGGGGTATAGGATTGCTTCATATTATTCACCCCAGACTGTAACTCTTCCATATCTGGCTTAGGGCCATAAATCATACGCTGAAGTAAGCTGGATTGAGTGGTATCAAGATGACGTCCTGCCGCATCTGCCGCCTGTTCTAACGCGGCAATGTCTTCCGCCTGAGAATGATCGCCCGCCGCTTTAAGTGCTTGAGCAGAAATGGAAGTGCGTGACTCTTTAGACATGACATATTCCTCAAACTTTTTTAGATAAAGTTACGTGAAGAAGTGCAGTAGAGGAATGGCACAAGATGCCGACTTAAAATGCTAAAAGTGACATTAAGATACATTGCGCATATAGAATGCGCATTACGAAATAAAAGAAGAACACCTTAATCGCGATCTTGCTGAGCTCTATACTGAGTTGGACTCAATCCCGTCCAACGTCGAAAAGCGCGAGCAAACACCGCCGCATCCGAGAAACCCACCTTCTCCGACACCATTGCAATGGGAATAGCCTCTTGCAGCAACCAATAACTGGCGCGATCTTGACGCATTCGATCTTTAATTTCTTGAAAAGACGTACCTTCTTTTTCTAACCTACGAATCAATGTTCGACGCGACATGTATAAACTTTTCGCCACCTCATCAATATCAGGGAAACCGTCAGCAAAAGCACGGTTCAATAATGCACGTACATCACTCGCTATACTGATGTCTACAGGCTGTTTTAGAAAGAGCTCGATAGGACAACGCTTCATGTAGGATTTTAATGCATCCAAGCTTTGGGTATTTTGTCGGTCCAGAAAATCTCGACCAAAGACCAACCTTAACGCCTTTTGGTTAAAGAGACGCTTACAAGGGTAGAGTTTTGCGTAATCATGACATTGAGGTTCAGCATAGGGAAAATGCACCGCCATTAAGGGGATACGCTGTTGAATCAACCAAGATGCGTAACTGTGCCAAGCCAATAAGGTGATATCGGCAAATAAGTGAGTTGGATCCAACTCTACATCGGCAAATTCAAATTCCAAGACAGCGCTTTTACCTTTTTCTATTAAGGTCATTTGGTATGCATCGGACACCATAGTGTAGAAACGACAAGCAAGCTGAAGAGCCTTACCCAATGTTGCTTCATGCACTGTAGCTCGACCCATCATAAAAAAAGCTCCCGCTGGCAAGGGTGAACGAGCCAGCCCCATGGCTTCGTCTTGCAACAAATTCCAAATACCTTCCACAATACCCGCTAACTTTTCAACCTCTATCTCAGCATGTAGATCATCAATCACACTTGGCGACAAATCAGCCTGTTTAAAAAGCGCATCTGCATCCAAGCCTTTTGCTCGTGCTAAATGATACAAACGACCTATATAGTGATTTGGTGTAGTTAAGGTTTGTCTATCGCGAGACATAAGGTTTCCTTTATAAGTCATTCCTTAGTTTATATAACATGTGTCCAAGAAAGGCCTCGCTAAAAATAAAAAAAGACGCCGTAGCGCCTTTTTCACATTACTAAAATAGCTTACAAAGTAAACAAGTGATGCTTTTTCTTACCCAATTTTACGAGGAAGAATTTGCCATAGTAACCTTTAACAGAAGAGAAGATGTCGGCAGCAGACATGTTATCGTCCATGCCTTTTGCTTCACCATTTACAAATACAGAGTTACGCTGCAATGCATCTTTTACCTGTTTACCAGAAGCTGCTAATCCAGCTTCTGCCAGCAAACTGGTTAAAGGCGTTTCTGCAAGATTTGCCTCAGCAAGTGAGCTGCTTGGCAAACCATCTAATTGAATTTGCTCAAGATCTTGCTCACTTAATTGTTCAGCTTCACCACTAAACAAGGCTTGAGTGATACGTTCAGCCGCTGCCAACCCCTCTTCACCATGCACCAAACGTGTTGCCTCACGCGCCAAGATAGACTGAGCTTGTGGCTTACCCATACTTTCTTTATCAGCTTGTTCAATGGCATCAATATCTTCCATGCTCAGGAAGGTGAAGTATTTCAAGAATTTATACACATCGGCGTCAGCTGTATTCATCCAGAACTGGTAGAAAGCATATTGAGAGGTTTTCTTCGGATCCAACCAAACAGCACCAGACTCAGTCTTACCAAATTTAGTGCCATCCGCTTTTGTCACCAGTGGAACTGTCATACCGAACACTTGAGCTTGGTTTTGACGGCGAGAAAGGTCAATACCACCCACTATGTTGCCCCATTGATCACTACCACCAATTTGAATTGTGCAATCGTATTCACGATTCAATTCAGCAAAGTCCATCCCTTGTAATAAGGCGTAAGAAAACTCAGTAAAAGAAATCCCAGCACCTTCTCGATTCAAACGCTGTTGTACCGATTCTTTATTGATCATGGCATTCACTGAAAAGTGCTTACCAATTTCACGTAGGAAATCAAGCACATTCATTTGCCCCGCCCAATCAAGATTATTGACCACACGAGCTGGGTTAGACACCTCATCAAACTTTACAAACTGACTGACTTGATCACGGATTTTCTGCGCCCAGCCTGCCACTACATCTGAGGTATTTAATTGACGTTCTGCCGCTTTAAAACTTGGGTCGCCAATCAAACCTGTCGCGCCACCAACAAGTGCAATCGGATTGTGTCCAGCATCTTGAAAACGCTTCAATACCAATAAGGGAACTAGGTGACCAAGGTGTAGGCTATCTGCAGTTGGATCAAAACCACAATAAAGCGTACGACTGCCACTCGCTAAATGGGATTTCAGCTCTTCTTCTGAGGTCATCTGCGCGATCAAACCACGAGCTTGCAAGTCGGTTAAAAGATCGTTACTGCTTACTGTCATTTTTTAGATCCACTTCTAATAGAGTTAATTTCGTCAAAGCATTCAATTATAAAAGTAATATTGGTACGATTACAGAGCTTTAATAAAGAATTTTAGGTACGTATTTTGATTAAATTTCTACCCACTAAGCACCTACTTCTTATTGCTGTGGTATGCGTCTTCTTAGCTATTGTCCTAATTGCTATTCCAGCAGACGAAGCTATTGAAGAAACACCCTTTTCTATCAGTGCCAACCTACAAATGGTGGATCAGTCTGAAATTAACTTATCAAATCAACAAGAATTAACCCCCAAAAGTCACATTATGCCGTCCATTACCAATACCGGCATTATTTCTGGCTACGATGTTCCAGCGCCTGAAAATCTCATAAAAAAGAATAGCCCTGCTACTTTTAAAGATCATTCTATTACCGTAAATGCTGGAGATTCTTTATCAAAACTGCTTTCCAGCAAAGGCATCACTCCCCAAGACATATACAAATTGTCTCAAGCAGACAAAAAACAAAAATCTTTACTGCGCATGATGCCGGGTCAAGTACTTAACTTCACGACCAATGAAAAAACCGGTGAACTCACCAAATTAATCTTGGTACAAAATCTTTTAAACAGTGTCACCTTTGAACGCCAAAACAATGCTTTCAAGCGCAGCGCTATTTCGCGCACGCCAGACATAGTACATACTTACAAAGAAGCTGAAATCAATAGTTCTTTATTTGTTGACGGTCTAAAAGCGGGCATTAGCCAACCTCTCATCATTGAAATTGCTAATATTTTTGGCTGGGACATCGACTTCGCCTTAGACATTCGTAAAGGAGATAGTCTAAGCGTGCTTTATGAAGAAAAATTTCTCGACGGAGAGAAAATCGGCAATGGCAACATCATAGCTGCCCAATTCATCAATAATGGTCGTACCTTTCAAGCCATTCGTTTTAAAACCAAAAAAGGTGCGCATTATTACACACCTGATGGTCTAGCGATGCGCAAAGCCTTTATTCGTACACCTGTCGATTTCACTCGTATTTCTTCAAAATTCAATCCAAACCGCTTACATCCAATCTTTAAAACCAGCCGTCCTCACCGGGGTGTTGATTATGCTGCTGCAAGTGGCACACCTGTCAAAGCAGCTGGTGATGGCAAAATATCTTTTGTTGGTAAGCAGAATGGCTATGGGAATGTGGTCATTATTGATCATGGTCGTGGCTACCAAACCCTTTACGCCCACCTAAGAGGCTTTGCTCGAGGCGTCAAACGCGGCGCGAGAGTCAAACAAGGTAAAATCATTGCCTATGTTGGACAGACAGGCTGGGCAACAGGCCCTCACCTACATTACGAATTCCGTATCAATGGTGTACATAAAAACCCTGTGACAGTAAAACTGCCTAACGACGATCCGATGCCAAAGAGTGATTTGAAAAGGTACTTGCCTTATGCTCAACAAGTAATTGCCACGTTAACCAATTCACATTCTCCCTCCTTTGCTCGTAAATTAGCGGCGCTGAAACAATAACGAGGCAAGCATACTCTCATGAACAAACACAAAAAAAGCAGCCGAAGCTGCTTTTTTTAATGAACGACAACAGGTTAATGCTTAATTAAAGTGCGCCGTTAACGAATTCGATCAATTGAGACTTAGAGACAGCGCCGACTTTTGTTGCTGCCACTTCACCACCTTTTACAACGATCAAGGTTGGAATACCACGAACATTGTATTTAGGTGCTGTTTCTGTGTTTTCATCAACGTTCAACTTAACCACTTTCAATTTGCCTGCGTACTCATCAGCAACATCTTCAAGAACAGGCGCAATCATTTTACAAGGGCCACACCAAGGTGCCCAGAAATCAACTAGTACAGGCACATCAGAGCTCAATACTTCTTCTGCGAATTGAGCGTCTGTGATTTGGCTAATATTCTCACTCATATACTTTTCCTTAAAATCTATATTGGATCAATGAATGCGGCCTAGTGTAACACTAAATCACTAGGGTAAAAATCGCTTCGCTTTAATTAACTTAATACAAAGAAACTATAGTGCTAATGATTGAATAGCGGAAGGCAACTCTAATAAAGAATGGACTTCAGCATGAGAACTTGTCCCCCAATCTTCCGCCCAGCGACGCGCGCCATGTCGGTTAAACCAGATACTTCTGGCGCCAGCGTTGGCAGCACCTTGTACATCATCAATAGGATGATCACCAATATGTATCACTTGCTCCGGCGTAACATCAGCCTGCTTCGCGGCGTGCAAAAACAATTGAGGTTCAGGCTTGGCAACACCAAGATGCTCAGCACGTACCGCAAATTCAAAATATTGTCCTAAGCCTACATAAGGATGGAAAACATCAGCATTACCATTGGTAATCACAGCAAGACGATAGTCTTGAACCAGTTCGCTCAGCACTTCATTCACATGAGGAAACAGATCCACTTTTTGACGCCACTCACAAAAATGCGCTAGAGCAGATTGTGCAACTAAATTCGCTTCTTCACTCGGCAAACCAAAAGATTTCAACACTTGCTGATACATTTTTAGACGTAAATTAGTTAAGTCCGCCGACAACTCAGGTTGCTTATTAAGTATATGTTGACGAACCGTCAGCTGATAGTCACCTCCGAAATTACGATAAAAGCCTGGGAAACGTTCTTCAAACCAAGACTCCATAGCATATTCTGCACGAGTAATCACCGGCATCACATCCCACAAGGTATTATCAAGATCAAAAGTAATCAGCAAACTCATGGTACTAGCCTCAATAAAAGAGCACTCAGCAAATCGGCTAAATGCTGAAGAAAGAAAGTACCCTTGTCTTTATCAAAGGCGGTGGCTTTTTCTGATCCTAGAACCAGTACACCACGCTTTTTCAATTCACCACCAGCGCGTGACAGCAATGGCAACACTGCAACCGATTGAATTAACTCGGCATGATCATCTAACAGATAAGCCATTTCTGCGGCCGGTAAAATACCACAATAACAATCCGTCATCTTAATGGTAAATGGTATTCGATTATCTGCTTCATTAAGACTTAACGAACGCACTGCACTATCAGGATGTTCACCAAATAACAATAAAGTATGAAAAGAGACTTCAAAGTCATCTCGTACCATATCATCTACTGCAACCGCCAGATCATCCAAACTGCGGCAATTTAAACCTGCTAAGATAAGGCGTCGACTTTTTTGCATGGTCGACTCATTTTCACGGGCGACCTCTACCAAGCGTTCAAACTGACTACGATATTGCGCAGTCGATTTCCGCATATGGTCAACCTGATACTCCAATAATGAAATCGCCCGTCCATTCACGGGATGAGGAATGGTAAGATCGTCCAATATCTCAGCATTACGTACAAAAAAATCTGGGGTACTGACTAAATACTGAATGACTTCCTCTTCGCTCATACCACTGCCTATAGGTAAATTTGACCTTCAAAAACTTTTTCGGCTGGGCCTGTCATTAAAATAGGATGGCCTTCGCCAGCCCATTCAATGTGCAAATCACCACCTCGTAGATGAGCGGTTACTTTCGGACTAAGCCAACCCTGTTTAATACCTGCCACAACAGCTGCGCAAGCACCTGTTCCACAGGCTTGTGTTTCACCAACCCCACGTTCAAACACGCGCAAATTAATTTCCTCTGGGTTTACTACTTGCATGAAGCCCACATTAACATTTTGAGGAAAGCGCTGATGACACTCAATTTTAGCACCAACAGATTGCACTTGTTCATCAACCAAAGTATCTACTTTCAATACCGCATGAGGATTACCCACAGACACTGGGGTTAGTTGGTATTCTGCGCCATCCACATCAATAGGGTACAAGCCTTGTGTTTCTTGTGCTTCGAAAGGTAAATCGTTTGGTATAAAACTCGGCGCCCCCATATCCACTGTCACCAAACCATCCTCCAGCACCCTCAGTTGTATGGCCCCACGCTTGGTTTCTACGTTAATAATACGTTTATTGGTCAACTCTCGATCCAACACGAACTTGGCAAAGCAACGAGCACCATTTCCACAATGCTCCACCTCGCTGCCATCGGAGTTATAAATACGATAACGAAAATCCATCTCTGGATCAGAAGGCGGCTCGACGACTAATAACTGATCAAAGCCGATTCCCCAATTACGATCACTTAAACGCTCAATTTGTGGTTTGTTAAAAAACACCTTGCGAGACACTGCGTCTACCACCACAAAGTCATTGCCCAGTCCATGCATTTTAGTAAATTTCAATAACACAACAGGATTCCTCAATCAGGCAATACTTGCTCACCAGCCAATTGATGCTCAATGGTTTCACGAGCACGAATCAAATACACTTTATCACCATCCACCATAACTTCGGCAGCTCGATTACGACTGTTGTAATTTGAAGCCATAGTGAAACCGTAAGCGCCCGCCGAACGTACAGCCAACAAATCTCCTGCTTGAATATCTAATTCACGCTCCTTACCAAGAAAGTCGCCCGTTTCACAAACTGGACCAACTAAGTCGTAAACACGTTTACCTTCTGGTGTCGCCTGTTGTGAAACAGGGACTATATCCATCCATGCGCTGTATAAAGATGGACGAATCAAATCATTCATCGCACCATCAATGATGGCAAAATTTTTATGATCATTACACTTAAGGAATTCCACCTGAGTCAACATAACGCCTGCGTTTGCTGCAATAGAACGACCTGGTTCAAACGCCAGCGTGACATCCATGTTTTTGACTTTTTCCAATAAGAGTTTGGCGTAGTCAGCAGGCTTTGGTGGCACTTCATCACGGTAACGAACACCAAGTCCCCCACCCAGATCCAAGTGCTTAATCTTGATGCCCACAGCAGCCAATTCGTCCAACAGGCCAACTAAACGATCAAAGGTATCCAAGAAAGGTTGCAGTTCTGTTAGCTGCGAACCTATGTGACAGTCCACTCCCATCACCTCTAAATTAGGCAGTTCGTTGGCGATTTGATAAATGCGTACGGCATCCTTGATATCGATACCAAACTTATTTTCTTTTAAACCAGTGGAAATATATGGGTGCGTTTTGGCATCCACATCTGGATTAACACGCAACGAAATCGGCGCTTTTTTACCCATTTCACCCGCCACTTTATCAAGGCGATACAGCTCGGCTTCCGATTCTACGTTGAAGCAATGTATACCCACTTCCAACGCACGACGCATTTCAACTTCTTGTTTGCCTAACCCAGAAAACATCACTTTGGCCGGATCGCCGCCAGCTTTTAACACTCGCTCTAACTCACCAATGGAAACAATATCAAAGCCTGCACCAAGGCGTGCCAAGACATTCAAAATGGCAATGTTTGAACAGGCTTTCACCGCATAACAAACTAAAGTGGGATGAGAGGCAAAGGCTTCCGCGTAATCTAAATAATGACGCTCAAACATAGCACGAGAATAGACATAACAAGGGGTGCCAAATTCTTTAGCAACATCAGACAATGACACTTTCTCAGCGTGTAATGTCTGATTAGAATAAGTAAATAAGTCCAAAAGGGGGTCCTCAATTAACCGATGATTCTTGCTGTGATAGGGTATTATTATCCGGCAAATACAGAGCGCCCTTGTTTCCACAAGCGACAATGAAAGCACTAAAGACCAACACCACAAACCACTTTAACATCATCTTATCTCTTTAAATTTTGATGCGCTTAGTATACCTTGCCACCAGCGGCATCCCAACCCTAGTGCACGAATTACATGGATATTCTTTACGCAGAAAGCAAGCATCATCGACTTGATTTTTATTCCCTTGTCACCAAATTAACAAAATGAATTCATATAAGGGTTGTCATACTGCGTAATGAAAAAAGCCATACTGCCACTTGGGATTGCTCTAAGCTTTGCAATCGGACTTCATCTCCTTGTATTAGAGCTCTCTCAACCTCAATTATGGTTACCCTCTAACACACCACCCAAAACCACTGAGCTCTTTCTTTTAAAGTCAGCAAGCCAGTCTTCCTTAAACAACAAAGCCGCAAACTCTTTGCAACACGACTCTCCATCGACGCCATTACCAGACACACAACAAGGCACAGATCAAAACCTTTCAGAATCAACTGACATGGACCTAAGCCGAAAACCGAATCTCCTAAAACTGGATAATATGGCTTCAACCTCTAAGGAAGATACCATTTTGATGCCCGAAGTGTTTTCCAATAAATTACGAGAGCAAATTGAGCAGGCCAAAAAAGATCAACAGGCCTATTTGAAAGGACAATTAAAAGAGACCGAATACCAAATTACCGAAGACGCTGACGGCACAAAATACGTCAATATTGAAGGCGTTTGTTGGCGTATTCCAGAACCCGGTAGTGAACAAGCTTGGGCGATAGTATTAGCAGGCTGCAATGGTCAAACTGACACCTTTCATTTCGAATTCAACATAGACCCTCGCACCTTCTTAGGCTCTGATGCCATTTTCCCCATCAATGAATAACATGAAAAAAGCGACTATAGTGTGTAGTCGCTTTTTGGGTATAACTTAGATGGTTTGAAATCTTAGCGAGCTGCTAACTCACTTTTGGCGCGCTCAACCGCTTTCAATACTTGCGCGGGCGCTGTACCACCAACGTGGTCACGAGCAGCAACAGAACCTTCAAGAGTCAATACTTCAAACACATCTTGTTGAATCATGTCGCCAAAGGATTGCAATTCTTCTAACGTCATTTCCGACAAATCCTTGCCTTCTTGAACACCATAACCTACTGCTTTACCAACGATTTCATGGGCATCACGGAAGGCGACACCTTGACGCACTAGATAGTCAGCTAAGTCTGTCGCCGTCGAGAAACCACGACGCGCGGCTTCATACATGTGTTCTTTGCGAGATTCTATCGCCGGAATCATATCGGCAAAGGAACGCAGAGATCCTTTTAAGGTATCTACAGTATCAAATAAAGGCTCTTTGTCTTCTTGATTATCTTTATTGTAGGCCAAGCACTGTGACTTCATAAGAGTCAACAGCCCCATCAAATGACCATACACTCGACCTGTTTTGCCGCGCACCAATTCAGGCACATCCGGATTTTTCTTCTGCGGCATAATAGAAGAGCCAGTGCAAAAACGATCAGGCAAGAAGATGAAGTTAAACTGTGCAGACGCCCACATAACCAACTCTTCCGCCCAACGGGACAAATGCATCATGATGATGGACGCTGTTGAGGTAAATTCAATAGCAAAATCACGATCACTAACGGAGTCAAGAGAGTTGTAAGTTGGACGCTCAAAGCCCAACAAATCCGCCGTCATATTCCGGTCAATTGGATAAGTGGTTCCTGCTAACGCCGCCGCACCGAGCGGCAAAATATTAATGCGTTTACGACAATCTATCAGACGCTCATAATCACGCTGCATCATTTCATACCAAGCCATCAAGTGATGCCCAAAGGTTACCGGCTGAGCGGTTTGCAAATGTGTAAAACCGGGCATGATGGTAGCGGCTTCTTTTTCCGCTAAACTCAAGATACCTTGTTGCAAACGTGTGATTTCTTCTAATAAAAAGTCCACTTCATCACGCATATACAAACGAATATCGGTCGCCACTTGATCGTTTCGAGAACGCCCCGTATGCAACTTTTTCCCAGTGATGCCAATTTTTTGTGTTAGGCGCGCTTCGATGTTCATGTGCACATCTTCTAGCTCAATCGACCATTGGAATTCACCACGTTCAATTTCACCTTCGATTTCCGTCAAGCCTTGAATAATCTGATCACGTTCTTCTTCTGTTAAAACCCCAACACTGGCCAGCATTTTACCATGAGCAATCGAGCCTTGGATGTCCTGCTTTGCCATGCGTTGATCAAATTCAACAGAAGCCGTAAAACGGGCAACAAAAGCATCAACAGGCTCAGAAAAACGACCACCCCATTGCTGGTTTGTGGTTTTATTAGCATCAGTCATTCAATTCATTCCTACACTCGGTTCAATTTGCTGCAAAGAGTACCTCAAGCGCCCCCACTTATAAAGCCTGAAAGATGACGAAGGCACCTCGAACGAGTATCATGGCGATTAAATTTTCCCGGTCTAAATTGACCGACAAGGCATTAGGAGACACAGTGAAAGAGAAACTTGTGATCGCTACCCGCGAAAGTCAACTCGCCCTTTGGCAAGCCAACAATGTAAAAGCCAAACTTGAGAGCCTATACCCTGAATTAACGGTGGAATTATTAGGCATGACAACCAAAGGTGATCAGATTCTCGATTCTCCCCTGTCCAAAATCGGTGGCAAAGGTTTATTTGTCAAAGAATTGGAAACGGCGTTACTCGATGGCCGTGCTGACATCGCCGTGCATTCCATGAAAGATGTACCTATGGCCTTTCCAGAAGGTCTTGACTTAGCCGTTATTTGTGAACGTGAAGAACCGACCGATGCCTTTGTCTCGAATCAGTATCAACAGCTTGATGAATTACCCGCAGGTGCCATTGTAGGAACTTCCAGTTTACGACGTTCTTGTCAGCTAAAAATGCAGCGACCAGATCTGCTCATTAAAGACTTACGCGGTAACGTGAATACTCGCCTTAGAAAATTAGACGAAGGGGAGTACGATGCTATCATTCTAGCGACCGCTGGCTTAATACGTCTTGACATGCCTCATCGCATCGCGCAAAAAATACCTACTGAGGTGAGTTTGCCAGCAGGCGGCCAAGGAGCAATGGGCATTGAGTGTCGCAATGATGATCAGGCTACGATCAAGATGCTAATGCCATTACAACATGAAGAAACCGCCCTAAGAGTAACCGCCGAGCGCGCCTTGAATAAGCGCTTAAATGGAGGCTGCCAAGCCCCCATTGCTTGCTTTGCCGTATTAGAAGGAATGGAATTATGGTTACGCGGATTGGTAGGTAGTCCAGATGGCAAACACATGATTCAAAGCGAAATTCGCGGCCCCAAAAAAGAGGCTAAACAACTGGGTATTACACTTGCTGAAACCCTATTAGAAAAAGGGGCTGACAAGATATTAGCAGACATCTACCACTAGCCTGAACGGATTAAAAAAACTTATCATGTCTCAATGCCATATTCTTATCACCAGACCACAACCTGAGAATCAACTCAGTTGCGAGCGTGTTAAACAGCAAGGTTGGCAAGCTGTACCCTTACCCATGCTGAACATTGAAGCCATTAAGGATCCAGCGCAAGTAGCTCTTATTCGTTCACAGATATTTAACATAGACGAATACAAGTATGTGATTTTTGTCAGCAAGAATGCCGCACGCCTCGCCTGCGAATGGCTTGATGAATGCTGGCCCATGTTGCCAATAGGAATAAACTGGATTGGCATTGGGCAAGGCACAACACAAAGTCTTTTGGCAGGAGGCGTGCCTGCCATAGCCAACCCGGGACACACTAGCGAAGCATTATTAGACTGGCTTAAGCCAGTAAAAATGCGCAACGAAAAAGTACTTATTATCCGCGGCTTGGGTGGGCGTCCTGAACTCGGCCAACAACTGCAAGACAGAGGCGCAAAAGTCAGTTATCTTTCTCTTTACGAAAGAAGGAAGCCGACGTATTACGCTCAAACTTTCTTTATGTTGCCCGATATAGATTTAATATGGGTCACCAGTGGTGAAAGCTTAACGCACCTGACCGACTATGCTAATGCACATAAACCAGAATGGAAGTCGTTGCCAATCTTGACGCCCAGTGCCAGAGTCAACCAAATCGCACAAGAACTCGGTTGGAATAAGGCAACTAATGCCAATGGCGCAGACGACAACAGCCTAATAAAAGCGACAGAAATTCAAACAGGAAAATAGAATGACTGACAAAAAAATTGAATCCACTGAATTGGATACAACTGAAAACACCGCCTCTACAACAGTGAATGAGGACAACAAAACAGACAGCGCTTCTATTTCTTCTACCGCAACGAATGATCAGGATGCTTCAATCAATACAAACACAGCAGGACAGGCCAATAACGCCTCTAAGATAGGATCCTCTATTGCGGTTTATCTTTCGCTGACAATTTCTGTCGCGGCGTTGGCAGCCAGTGCTTGGCTTTATTATCAAAGCCAAATAAGTACAGTTAAGCAAGAGCTGACTCAACTCAGTCAACAACAATCTGAGCTGGCCACTCAAGTTGACTCAGCGCAAAACACCAAAACTCAATTTGAACAGCTAGCCAGACAAGTCATCGAATCACAAAAATCCGCACAGAAAAATACACAGCAGCTCGCCCAACAACAGAATGCCCAAAACGACAAAATTCAGTCTTTGGAAGCCAAATTACAGCGCCTAAATAACACTACCAAAGAAGATTGGAAATTAGCCGAAAGTGAATATTTAATCCGCTTAGCCAACCAGCGCTTGTTATTAGAAGCAGACAGTAAAGGGGCGATTGCTCTTCTCACCAATGCCGACGATATTCTCAGGGAATTACAAGACCCAATCGTCTTCGAAACACGCAAAGCACTAGCCAAAGACATTCAGACACTGAATGCCATCAGTCAATTTGACCTAGAAGGCCGCTACTTACAATTAAGCGCCTTGTACGACAGCGTAACAGACTTACCTCAGAGAGAAGCTTCAAAAGAATGGCAAGCCACTCAGCAACAAGATGAAGTCACCAAAACCAATAACAGCAACCCATTTACTTCTGGCATAAAAAGTTTTTGGCAATCTTTACGCTCTTTAGTAGTAATCAATTACGATAACAAGCCAATTAAGGCATTATTACCTCCTACCGAATATCAAAAACTTATTTCCGGCTTACAGCTGCAACTGGACGTAGCACAAGTTTCCCTTCTAAAAGGTGAATCGGTTATTTATCACCAAGCTCTTTCACGTGTCGCCCAGGCCGTCACTGAGCATTTTGACACTCAAGCCAATAAGGTAGTGACGTTTCTTGCCAGCCTTACTGAATTACAACAATTGGAGCCCTCACCCAAGCTGCCTCTTCCACGCGCTTCTTTAGTGGAAATCAAATCACTAATGAAAGCTTGGAACCAAGAACAAAGCGAGCTTAAGCTTGTTGAAACCGATAACAAGGTCGATGAATCTGTCAGCAAAACTAACCAAGCAAGCTCTCAACAAACAACGTCAGAAGGAGTGACACAATGAGAAAACTGCTCTTCTTGTTGGTCATCATGATGGCCGTAGGCGGCGTGCTGGGGTTACTAATGCGCCAAGACACGGGTTACGTTTTAATTGCTTTCAATGGCGTTACCTTAGAAACCAGCATTTGGGTTTTGTTCGCGGCTATGATTGTCAGCTTATTCGTACTCAGCTGGATCAAGCGCATACTATTTATTACCCTACGACCAAGTAATTCCCTTGCAAAAATCACAGGTAATTTGGCTTTAAAAAGAGCATCACGAAATACCATTCGTGGCTTGTTAGAACTGGTCGGAGGCAATTGGAATCGAGCAGAAAAGTTGCTTACCAACAGCGCTGACAAAGTCCCTTACCCTTTAATCAACTATATTGGTGCGGCCTACGCTGCCAGTGAACAAGATGAACATGAACGTTCAAAATCCTTGTTACGTTCCGCACACCAATCCACCCCAGAAGCAGAATTTGCGATCGGCTTTGCCCAGAGCCAACTGCAACTAAAGCAAGAACATTATGAAGGTGCACTGGCCTCTCTATTACGTTTACATAAACTCAAGCCCAAACACAAACAAGTACTGAAAATGTTGGTTTCCGTGTACACCAAATTGAAAGATTGGGACGCTCTGTTGGCGCTAACGCCGACTCTGAAAAAAGACGGCATTTTCGATGAAGACAATATGCTCGAACTAGAAAGTAACGCGTTTCTCGCCCTATTAGATAAAATTAAATTCCGCAATAAATTAGGGCAAAGTGGCAAGGAACTGGTCTCCGAGGTGGAAACCTTATGGAACAAATTAGATACCTTGTCGCAAGATGATCGAATGCGTCAGCTATATGCTCAAACCTTGTTGCATTTTGGTGACGACAATAAGGCAGAACACTTCATTCGCAACAGCTTAAACCATCGTTGGTCTGATGATCTTATTTACGAATACGGCAACCTGAAACAAGGCAATATGAAAAAGCTCCTAGCCAATTGCGAAGTTTGGTTAAAGCGCGAGCCAGCGAGTGCCAATTTGTACCTTGTAGCTGGACGTTTGAGTCAAACCATGATGTTGTGGGGCAAAGCAAAAGACTATTATGAGCAAGCCCTGGCGCTTGATGGCCAAAGTGAAGCCCTGGCAGAATTGAGTAGATTATTGGAAGCCATGGGAGACATTAAAGCTAGCCAAAACCTGATGATGATCAATCTTAATCAAGCCAGTAACCAGTTAAAACCCCTACCTTTGCCCAACCATCACTGATGGCACCATGAATAACACAAGGCCAGCTTATAAGCTGGCCTTGTGTTATATTCACTATTTAAATCGAATCACCAGTTCATGCATGTCTTCTGCTACCTTCTGCAACAACCGAATACTATCGCTTGAACGCTGTGAGTTTTCGGCACTCTCTTCTGCCAAATCAGAGATCCTCACCACCTGACGATTAACATCTTCCGACACTTGTGATTGCTGCTCAACCGCCGCTGACATCTGAATAGACATGTCGGTAATGTTGGAAACGGAGGCAACAATTTCTTCAAACGCTTGCGCCATTTGCACTATTTTCTGCAACCCATGCTCAGCATCCTGCTTACCTTGTCCTGCTATGCTCACTGAGCTTGCTGCTCCAGCACGCAAGGTTTCAATGATTTTGTGGATATCCTGAGTAGAACCTTGAGTGCGCATGGCTAACTGACGAACTTCATCGGCAACCACAGCAAAACCTCGTCCATGTTCACCAGCACGTGCTGCCTCAATAGCCGCATTAAGCGCCAGTAAATTGGTCTGCTCAGCAATTTGGTCAATGACTTGTGCTACTTCAGCGATTTTCTCAGAATGATTTGCCAGATCTTGTACCGTCGCACTAATGTTATTTACAGTATCGCTTAGATCCTCAATGGAGGTTTGTACCTGAGTGATCTGCACCTGACCGGATTGTGCAGCCTGTAAAGATGACTTTGCACTTTCTGCCGTCGCTTGTACATTCAAAGAAACATCGCCTATGGTCGACGTCATTTGCTGCATCGCCGCCGCCACATCTTGGGTTTCATGTTGCTGACTGACCATGCCTTTCGTTGTTTCTTGCGTTAAAGCTAGCCCCACTCGCGACTGCTCCGAGACTTTCAGAGATTCATCTTCAAAACGTGTCAATACTGCATCGATTCTTGACATCATACTTTTCGCCCCGACTTCCAATTGAGCTATAGACATTGCCTCATCGGAATAGGTAACCGCCGCCAATGGATGCATAAAAGCTGACGACAAACGTTTCTTTAGCTGGATTTTCAAGTCTCGCTGGTGCTTCCAGAAAAGTGCATTACCGACCAAACTTGCCAATAATAAGAGCGATAATCCCAAATAGGTATTTTGTGAAGCCGCTAAGGCTGCGCAAACAACAATGATTAGAGGCAAAATAAATTGCCAATTCAGCAATGGATGAGCAAAGGCTCGCTTACCCTCGCGAATACTTTTATAGCGTTTTTCAGCACGTACCACGTCTTCACGTTTAGGCGAAGTACGGACAGATTCATATCCTATGACTTTACCGTTCTCAGTGACAGGCGTGACATAGGCATCCACCCAGTAAAAATCCCCATTTTTACAGCGATTCTTCACCAGCCCCATCCAAGCTTTACCTTGCTTTAAGGTATCCCACATAACTTGGAAAGCCTCAACTGGCATGTCAGGGTGTCGAACAATATTGTGTGGACTACCAATAAGCTCTTCTTTGCTAAAGCCACTTATTTTAATAAATGCATCATTGCAATGAAGAATTTTGCCTTTCAGATCGGTAGTAGAAACCAGCTTTTCATTAACCTCAAAGCGTCTCTCTTGATCTGTCACCGGTGTGTTGTTGCGCATTGTCTTATCCTTAACGAGTTTTTATTATCTCCTTCACCCTAAGTAGAACTTAAGGAACTTCGAGGATAGCAATTCATAAACTACGAATTAAGAATTAACTTAGTAAACTTTTATGTAACCAGCGAGTAATGACCGGCAGAAGATATGTAGGAATTTGTAATGCGCCCGCCAGCGGTAAAAAAGCAGGCCCTAATAAAACACCCGCTACACTGTAAGTCAGCAGCACATTACGATTTCCAGAAGTGATGGCGGCACTGAGCGCTATCTCAACGCCTTGCTTGCGGTATAACAAAAAAGCTGTGACAAAAAACACCAAACAGATTATCAATGCAATAAGAAAGTATCCCATTGCATGCAGCATATTGGCATCAAACATCTCCCTAAAACTGCCCACCAATCCCAGAGGGAAAGCAAACACCAACAAAATTGTATAAGGCGACACAGTGAGTAAAACACGATTCAAAATGACCACAGGCACCAATCTATGAACCAGATAAGAAAATGCCATTGGCCCAAAAATAAACACCACCAAGCGTATGAGATAAGTTTCCCAATCTAAACCAACTTCGGCTATAGGCTTAATAAGCAAGGCTAAACTCAAATTAATAGGCAACAGCAAGGTTGTGGTAATGGTCATTGCCATCGCTTGAATATGATCAAATCCTAAGGCTCGAACGATAGCCGGCGTAGCAAATAGTGAACCGGTCGCGGCAATGGCTAACATAGCCAGCAGCAAATCATCACTCATAGGAAGAAAATACGATAAGCCAAGTACCAACACCATGAAAAAAAGCGAGTGAAGCAAGGCATAAAGCCACACGGACAAACGACTCAATCGACGCATGAGTTCACTCTGTTTGATACTCAACAGGGTAAGAGTCATCAAACTAAATAGCACATAAGGGAGATAAGGAAATACCCAAGCAGAAACACGAGGAAAGAAAAAACCTACCAAGGCAAAGAAAAACATAAAAGGCAACGAATAACGCACTAAAAAGGACAACATCAACATCCCTTACTTTGTCGCCCTGAAAATGGTTACGTTTTGACGCTATTTTTTCGAGCCACAATAGAATTTATTATTTTCTGGTAACTCAGCCATTTCCAATGGCCAACCCTGTCGTGCTTGATCAAATTTGGCCCGTAGGGCAATCAACTCAGCCTGCTTTTCAGCAGTCAAACGGGCTTCCTTCCTTCGTTGATTTACTTTGGGAAACAATATCAGATTATCCTTCATAAATTATCTCTATTAATACATTGTCTGGATATCTATCGACACTCTATGGATAATCTTTAGCATACGCAAACACAACGCAAATGAGCAGACTATGAAATTTTTAATCTCACCAGCAAAAACACTGGATCTAACATCAACGCCAAGTTCTGATGAGTTCAGCGTGCCTGAATTAACGCAGGAATCTAAATTACTGATCAAACAATTACAAGACTATACACCAGCTGACATTGCCAGTCTTATGAAATTAAGCGACAAATTGTCCACATTAAACGTGTCTCGTTACCAAGCATGGCAAGAAGAACATAACCCGGACAACAGTCGTCCTGCCGTTTTCACCTTTATGGGAGATGTCTACACTGGATTGGATGCCTATTCATTAAGTCAAGATGACTTACAATATGCTCAGCAAAATCTGCGCATCCTAAGCGGCTTGTACGGTGTTTTAAAACCACTGGACCTGATGCAAGCCTACCGTCTTGAAATGGGCACTAAACTCAACAATGATCGTGGTAGTAATCTATATCAGTTCTGGGGAGACATTATCGTCGACAAACTAAATGACGAATTAACCAATGACGAGCTGTTGGTGAATCTTGCTTCCAATGAGTATTTCAAAGCGGTAAACAAAAAGAAATTAACGGCACGTTTGATCAGCCCAAACTTCTTGGACGAGAAAAATGGACAATTTAAAGTCATCAGTTTCTATGCCAAAAAAGCACGTGGTCTGATGGCACGTTACCTGATCGAAAATCGCTGCCAGACTGAGCAAGAATTAATCCAATTCGATGTGGCGGGTTACCGTTACGATGCCGAGCGCTCAACTGCGAATGAACCTGTCTTTATTCGACCAGAAAGTGCCCAACCGAAAAAATAGTCATTCCTAAAAACAAAAACGGAGCTTATTTCATTGCTCCGTTTTTGTTTCATTAAAAAGGTTTTCGTCCCATAGTGACTCTGTCATTGCCCCCAAAATCCTGTACGCTTTTCACACCAATGAACCCAGCACCCAACAGACAATCACGAACCGCTTGCGCTTGATCAAAACCATGTTCAAACATAAGAAAGCCACCCGCTAGAAGAAACCACTGAGCTTGCTTAACAATATGCTCAATATCTGCCATGCCCTTGTTATCTGCAACCAAGGCTGTTTTAGGTTCGAACCGAACGTCTCCTTGAGAAAGGTGCTGATCTTCAAGATCGATATAGGGCGGATTAGATACAATCAGATCATACCTACTGTCTTTTGGTATTTGTTCAAACCAGCTACTTTGCAAAAATTGAACATTATCAATGCCATTAGTCAGGGCGTTCTGCTGAGCTAAGGTAACTGCTTCAGCAATCACATCCACCCCTGTCACCTTTGCTTCGGGGCATTCTTTTGCTAAAGCCAAGGCAATCGCTCCCGTTCCTGTTCCTAAGTCCAAAACCTTTGCTTGAACTTTATCCGCTAACACCACTAATGCTTGCTCAACCAAGCATTCCGTGTCGGCTCGCGGAATCAAGGTACAAGGCGCAACCGCCAACTCCAGTGACCAGAAAGCTTGCTTACCCATGATATAAGCAATGGGCTCACCCAACTCGCGTCGTTTAAGCAAGATATCAAACTCTGCTAATTCTTGATCTGTAAGTGTTTTCTCCGGCCAAGAATAAAAATATGCAGTGGTGACATTGAGCACATGCCCTAACAATAATTGGGCATCCAACAAGGCCGTGTCGGACATAAAACGAAGGCGCTCAGAGGCGCCTTGCAGGGATTCATCTATGCGCATAGGCAAATCAATTATCACCGCTTAGTGTGGCAAGCTGTTCTGCTTGGAACTCGTTTACCAAAGGGTTAACCAACACATCCAAATCCCCGGTAACAATTTCATCCAACTTGTATAAAGTCAGGTTAATACGGTGATCTGTAACACGCCCTTGAGGATAGTTGTAGGTACGGATACGTTCCGAACGATCACCACTGCCTACCAGAGATTTGCGCGCTTCGGATTGTTCACTGGCGGCTTTTTCTTGTTCTGCTGCCAACAATCGAGATGCCAACAGAGACATGGCCTTGGCACGGTTTTTATGTTGCGAACGCTCATCCTGACATTCAACGACCACGCCAGTTGGAATATGCGTAATACGAATCGCCGAATCGGTTTTGTTAACGTGCTGACCACCCGCGCCTGACGCTCGAAAGGTATCAATACGCAAGTCTGCTTTATTAATATCAATGGCTTCCACTTCATCCATTTCCGGCATGATAGCAACCGTACAAGCTGAGGTATGAATACGACCTTGTGACTCTGTGGCAGGCACACGCTGTACACGATGTGCGCCAGATTCAAACTTTAATTTAGAGTATGCGCCATCACCCACAATTCGTGCGATGATTTCTTTATAACCACCGTGTTCACCTTCGCTAGCACTGACAATTTCCACTTTCCAACGTTGGGTTTCTGCGTACCGTGAATACATACGAAATAAGTCACCAGAAAAAATAGAAGCTTCATCCCCACCCGTTCCAGCACGAACTTCTAAGAAAACATTACGAGAATCATTTGGGTCTTTTGGCAGCAATAGCTTCTGCAGGGTGAGTTGCAATTCTTCTTGTTGCTCTTGACCCGCCTTCATTTCTTCCACACCCATTTCTTTAATATCCGGATCCGAATCCGTCATCATGAGCTCCGCTTCTTCAATGTTTTCCAACACTTGTTGGTATTCATTGAAACATTTCACTACTGGCTCAAGTTCTGCGTATTCTTTTGAATATGCACGAAACAAATCCTGATCCATGATCACATCTGCTTCACTTAGCAAGGCTGCTAATTCTTCGTAACGTTCTGCCAAACTTTCTAATTTTAATTTAATCGATTCTTTCATTTTAATTATCTTTATCTTCATTTATGCCGAGTACATTCGCGGCAATCGTTAAGGCTTCTTGATCCGCTTCACTGCCTGCTTCACGCAAATATTGCGTGGGAGCATGAATCAATTTATTCATTAAACCGTGGGCCAGTTTGTTAAGTACTTGTTCTGATGCTTGTCCACTTTGCAAACTTTTCAATGCTTTCTCCAATTCTGTTTGCTTAATGCTCTCTGCAGATTGGCGGTAATTCACAATGAGATCAGAGACTTTACGTGATTCTAGTGTTTTGCGATAAGCGTCTACACCTTCGTCAATTAAAGCTTCCGCAGCTCTAGCTGCTTCTTGTCTGGCGCGAACATTTTCCTCAATGACCGAATGAAGGTCGTCTACCGTATATAAATAAGCATCAGAGACGTCTTCTACTTCGGGTTCGATGTCTCTTGGAACAGCAATATCCACTAGCAACATGGGCGAATGTCGACGTCGTGCTGTCGCTCTCTCTACCATGCCTTTACCAATAATGGGCAACTGACTGGCGGTGGATGATATAACGATATCGGCCTGTGGCAAATAGTCACCAAGATCTCCGAGCATAATGGCTTCCGCCTTCAGCTCACTTGCCAATGTTTGCGCTCTGGCTAAGGTACGGTTGGCAACGATAATACGCTTCACGCCATTTTCTTTCAGATGTCTCGCCACCAACTCAATGGTTTGTCCAGCCCCTATCAGCAACGCAGTACTACGACGAATATCAGCAAAGATACGTTGCGCCAAACTGACTGCAGCAAAAGCAATGGAAACAGGGTTTTCACCGATGGCTGTGTCTGTACGAACGCGCTTTGCTACTGAAAAAGTACGTTGAAATAAGGATTCTAACTCAGGCCCAATGCAATCTCCTTCCTGGGAAACCGCATATGCTGACTTTACCTGTCCTAAAATCTGCGGTTCTCCCAATATAAGAGAATCTAATCCAGAAGCCACGCGCATAATGTGTCGCACACTATCATCGGCAATGTGGGTGTAGCAATACTGCTTCAACTCTTCTAATTCAATACCATGATACTGTCCCAACCAAGCGATTACTTGATCAATTTTATGCAGATCTTCTACTGAACAATACAATTCAGTGCGATTACAAGTAGAGACAATTATGGCTTCTTGCGCGCGTTGATCGGTTACCAAAGAAGATAAAGCTTCAATCATTTTTTCTGGCGCAAACGCCACCTGCTCGCGAATCGCAATTGGAGCAGTTTTATGATTGACACCCACAGTAATTAGCGGCATTCAGGACTCTTCTCAAAAAATCGAGATATTAAGGTAATGATAGGACAAAACCGTCTCTACGTGACTCTTTACATAAAGAAGACGCATTATACGAGAAATTCGCTTTTTTGCGCACCCCATAAAGTCAATAAAAGTAATAGGATTAGTCTATTGTGATATAAGTTTTGTCGGCAATGCTGGCACAAAGGACTGACTTTCCACGCAACCAAGGATACCATAAGCCATCTATGATTATTTTATTTAGAAGTTTTATGCTGTTGGACCAACGAAAATCCATTCGCCTCGCGAGTTTGCTCAATGGCAACCAGTTGCGAGTTTGGCTGACATTCATCTGCTTGCCTTTATTGGTCGCGTGCAGCACGATAAAACCCGAACAACAAAGCCTTACTATAGAAAACCAAGCACAACCACTGGTCGCACAAGACGCAAAACAAATCAGTGCTTTACTGAATGCCGAATTCAAACTGCAACGAGAAGGGCCAAATAAAGCTTTTGACGATTTCTATGTTTTGGCACAACAAACCCAAGACCTCGAGCTTATTAAGCGCCTAACCAACATTGCAGTCGCTTCGCGTAATAAGGTTTACATTGAACAAAGTACAAACCTCTGGCTGGCTGTCGAACCCACCTCAGAACAAGCTTATGCTTTGGCTTTGCAAGTATATACACAAGGCAACAGACCATCCGATATTGCTCAATTAATTGATCAAGCCATGAGCCATCAAGTGTCTCTGCAATTTTTGCCTGTCTATCTGGATGATAATGTGCGCAACAGTCAATTGATTACGACATTGGAAAGAGGTATTTCTCAAAGTTCACCGGCTAGCCAGCAAGATCAATACGTTTGCCTCAGTATGGCACACATCAAACTGTTGAGTGGCGACTATCAAGCAGCTAAATCCTTAGCTCAAGCTTTACTTATGGATAAACAAGCCGACAACAGCCAGGCTGTGTACCTCATTCTTGCCTACAGTGAAAAGAACCTAGAACAGCTTGATGAGGCTATTAGTACTTTACAGACAGCGTCGAAACGCTTCCCACAAAGTCCTAATATTCTCTCGCAATTACTTGATTTTTTATTGCTAGCCGGGCGGACAGATGCGGCGTTTAAACTTTATCAAACAGCCGAGATTGAGCATACAGAAGGCATTCAAGTTGGCTTAAACTTTGCGCGTTCCTTAATGGAATTAGATCAAGCACAACCTGCTTTTGAAGTACTCAATGCATTACCATTGCAAGCACAGGCTTATACTAACCAAATTCTCTATCTAAAAGCTTTGTCTTTAGCGGAACTAAATCGTATCAATGATGCTGTATCGACTATGACTCAAGTACATGGTGCATTACAAGACAGTGCGACCAATCAATTAGCATTGTGGTTCTATCAGCTAGGAAAACAAGATACCATTAATGAAATGGTACTTGAGCGGACTCACCGAGAAAATATTCCAGAACAAGTTGCCACCATCAGTCAATTGCATCAAGAAAAAGGGCATCCGAAGTTGGCTTATGCCTTGCTGACCGAGGCTGTCGAAGCATTTCCAGAGTCCGATACTTTACGCTATCAAAAAGCCTTGATTGCGGACTCCTTAAACGCATGGCAAGTTACACTAAATGAATTGCAATTACTGGCTGACAAGCACCCACAAAATGCACAGTATCTGAATGCCCTTGGATACACCTTGTTAACTCGAACAAAACAACTTGATCTGGCCATGCAATATATTGAAAAAGCTTATTCTCTTTCCGATCAAGATCCAGCCATCATTGACAGTTTGGGTTGGGGAATGTTTCTAAAAGGTGAATACGAGCAATCTTCGTATTATCTTGAGAAAGCTTGGTCCCTCCTACAAGATGCAGAAATAGCCGCGCACTATGGCGAATCCTTATGGCAACAAAAACATTACGAACAAGCCATTAGGATATGGCGAACCGCTTTACAAGAATCGCCCACGTCACCCATACTTTTAGACACCATCAAGCGATTATCCCCTTCATTGCTTGAAAAACAGGATACAACGTCATGATGCACCGCGTTACTAGCCTTATTATCCTTGCTCTTGTTTTAGCCGCTTGCAGTTCCCAACCAAGAGGCCCTGTTACGCCACCACCAGAAAGCGCTCTTGCTATCAGTCAATGGGAAACCTCAGGGAGAGTTGGTATTCGTACACCAGACGATGCCATTTCAGGAAACTTTACTTGGCAGCACACCCCAGAAACCTACACATTAAATATCGTTGGCCCTTTCGGACAAGGTGCTACCAAACTTTCCAAAGACGTTTCACAGCAAATAACTTTATCTTATGAAGATAAAACCTTAGTAGGTAAGGATGCCAGACAGTTACTGTATCAGGAACTTGGCTGGGATTTCCCTGTGGAGCAGGTAAATTATTGGATTCGCGGCCTAGCTTCCCCAAATACTAAGGCTACCGTTGTGCTTGAAGATGACTCATTGCGTCCCACCTCCATCAAACAAGATGGTTGGCTAGTAAATTATCGTCGCTACACCCAAGTAGATGGATTGGATCTACCGCAAAGAATACAAGTCAGCAAACCACCCTTTAAAGTGAATCTCATCATTAATCAATGGACCATCCAATAAGCATGATGCAACTTCCCTCACCGGCAAAATTAAATTTGTTTTTGCACATCACAGGTCAACGCTCAGACGGCTATCATGAATTACAGACTGTATTTCAATTCATTGACCTCTGCGACACCTTAGAGTTTCAACTGACGCAAGATAAACAAATCCATATCTCTCCAGATATTGATGGTGTTGCGACTCATGACAATCTCATTTTTAAAGCCGCTGAAAAATTACTCAAATTTCGTCAAGATGCGATGATGGGTGTCCACATAAAATTGGATAAGCGTCTTCCTATGGGCGGTGGAATTGGTGGTGGCAGCTCCAACGCTGCCACCACCTTATTAGCTTTAAATCACTTATGGCAGTGTGACTTGAGTCTGCCACAATTGGCTGATATCGGGCTGCAATTGGGCGCGGATGTGCCCGTCTTTGTGATGGGTTTTTCCGCTTTTGCTGAAGGCGTTGGTGAACGCCTGCAAGAAGTAAAACCAGATACCTCCTATTATTTACTTTTAAAACCCAATTGCCATGTGGCAACTGGTCAAATTTTTACCGATAAACATTTGACAAGAGACACCCCTCCCATCAAAATATCGCACGCCTTGAAGCTGGGTGGGCATAATGACTGTTTGGACATAGTTAGAAAGCATAATCCCGAAGTCAATGATGCGTATTTATGGCTGAAAAACCATGGCGATGCAAAGTTAACTGGGACTGGGGCCTGTCTCTTTATAGCCTTTAAAAATCAGCAAGATGCCGAGCGAGTAAAACGATCCGTACCATCTAAATGGCAAGCTTGGGTTTGTCGAGGGTGTAATGTTTCTCCGACTCATGAAGCGCTAAACCAGTGGATAAAGCAACACAAAGTCAAATGATGGCTGATCATTTGCCTTGCCAGTCTATTAGATCGCTATGAAAAACAAAGGGTATACAAAGTGTCCAAGTTAATGGTTTTTACCGGTAACGCTAATCCTGAACTCGCTCGCAGGGTGGTGCGCCGCCTAGGACTTCCGATCGGTAATGCAACCGTTGGTAAGTTTAGCGACGGTGAGATTACGGTTGAGATCAATGAAAATGTGCGTGGTAAAGACGTTTTTATTATTCAGTCTACCTGCGCACCAAGTAATGACAATCTAATGGAACTGATTGTAATGGCAGACGCTCTGCGCCGAGCTTCTGCGACTCGAGTCACTGCAGTTATTCCTTATTTTGGATACGCTCGACAAGACCGTCGAGTTCGCTCGGCACGAGTACCTATTACAGCGAAAGTAGTAGCGGATATGATTTCAGCAGTGGGAATCAATCGAGTGCTAACAGTGGATTTGCACGCGGACCAAATTCAAGGATTTTTCGATATTCCTGTGGACAATGTGTATGCCACACCATTATTGCTGGATGATTTGCAAAGACAAGGCCATGAAAACATTACCGTTGTCTCACCTGATGTAGGTGGTGTTGTTAGAGCGCGAGCCTTTGCAAAGCTGCTTGAAGATGCAGATTTAGCCATTATAGATAAACGCCGCCCGCGTGCCAACGAAGCACAAATCATGCATTTGATTGGTGACGTTGAAGGCAAAACTTGTGTTTTGGTGGATGACATGTGTGATACAGGTGGAACCTTGTGCGCCGCCGCTAAAGCTCTGAAAGAACATGGGGCTGCTAAAGTATTGGCTTACTGTACACACCCAGTATTATCTGGCAAAGCCATTGAGAACATTAAAAATTCTGTGCTTGATGAATTGGTTGTCACAGACACCATTCCATTAACACAAGAGGCGCTTAACTGCCCTCAAATTCGCCAATTGTCGATGTCTGACATTTTGGCCGAGGCTGTTCGTCGCGTTTGCAACGAAGAGTCAATCAGTGCCATGTTTGGGGCCTAAACCAAACACTAACGCTCGGGACGGGTCGCAGTTCTGGGCATTCATTTTGATCATTACTAGGAAAAAATCATGTCATTATCTATTAATGCCGTAGCACGTTCTGAAGAAGGTAAAGGTGCGAGCCGCCGCCTTCGTAACCAAGGTCTAGTGCCTGCCGTTATCTACGGTGGCGATGCTGAACCAACTTCTGTTTCTTTCAAAAACAACGAACTATTGAAAGCCGTTACTACTGATGGCTTCCTAACTTCTGTTGTTGAAGTAAGTCTAGATGGTAAAGCACAAAAAGTACTTGTTAAAGCACTTCAACGTCACCCAGCAACTGGCGATGTTATGCACATAGATCTACTACGTGTAAAAGAAGATAAAGCGATCACAACTCGTGTTCCTTTAAACTTCATCAATGCTGCTAAAAGTGATGGTGTTGCTAAGCAAGGTGGTCGCTTGACCATCGAATCTAAGCTAGCAGAAGTACGTTGTCTACCAGCTAACCTTCCAGAAGTATTGACAGTTGACACTGCCAACGGTCAACTAGGCGATATCTTCCACCTATCTGACGTTATCATTCCTGAAGGCGTTGAGTTGGTTGCTTTGCTAAAAGGCGAAGACCACAACCAACCTATCGCTCGTATCGGTAAGGCGAAACGTTAAGCATTGAAGGCAGTATTGTGACAGGTTTCAAACTATTAGTCGGCCTAGGTAATCCGGGTAGCGAATACGAAAACACTCGTCACAATGCTGGTGCTCAATGGATTGAGGCACTGGCTCGTCAGAGTCAGTGCCTTCTTCGTTCTGAAAAGAAGTTTTTTGGCCACTTCGGTAAAGTTTCTATAGCTGGTGAAGAATGTTATCTACTGATTCCCACCACCTATATGAATTTAAGCGGCAAAGCCGTTCAGGCTGTGTGCCAGTTTTATAAAATCCCTCCTGAACAAGTATTGGTCATTCACGATGAATTAGACATTCCGCCAGGTACTGCCAAATTAAAAAAAGGTGGCGGTCATGGCGGCCACAATGGTTTAAAAGACATCATTGCAAAACTCAGTAACAATCGTGAATTTGGCCGCTTACGCATTGGCATAGGTCATCCGGGTCATGCCAGTCAGGTAGCAAATTACGTTCTCAAAAAAGCGGCGCCACAAGAGTACGCTAAAATAGAACAAACCATTGACGAATCATTGCGCTACGTAGAAGACATAGTAATGGGTAATCTCAATCCTGTTATGAACCAACTGCATAGCTTCAAGGCATAATCACTTATTTATTAGGAATTTCATTATGGGCTTTAATTGCGGCATCGTTGGTCTACCTAACGTTGGTAAATCTACCCTTTTCAATGCTTTGACAAAGGCTGGCATTGGCGCTGAAAACTTCCCTTTCTGTACCATAGAACCTAACGCAGGCGTCGTGGCAATGCCAGATCCTCGTCTTGATGCTTTAGCAGAAATCGTGAAGCCAGAAAAAGTGTTAGCAACCACTATGGAGTTTGTTGATATTGCAGGTCTTGTTGAAGGAGCCTCTAAAGGTGAAGGTTTAGGCAATAAGTTTCTAGCCAATATTCGTGAAACGGATGCCATTGCCCATGTTGTGCGCTGCTTCGAAGACGATAACGTCATTCACGTTGCTAACCAAGTCAACCCTAAAGCTGACATTGAAGTCATTAACCTTGAATTGATTTTCGCCGACCTTGAGTCCATCGAGAAGCAAATTCTTCGTACCGCAAAAAATGCCAAAAGCGGCAATAAAGAAGCCATTGCTCACAAGGCGTTTCTTGAGACAGTAAAACAACATCTTGAAAATGGAAAGCCTGTCCGCACTATGGCTTTGACGGACGACCAAGCAAAAGAAATCAAACAACTGCATTTGTTGACCACTAAGCCTACCATGTACATTGCCAACGTGTCAGAAGATGGCTTTGATAACAACCCACATTTAGATGTTGTCAAAGAAATTGCTGCTGCAGAAGGCGCCATGGTGGTTCCAATCTGTAATCAACTAGAAGCAGAAATCTCTGAACTTGACGCGGAAGAGATGCAAGACTTCCTAGCTGAAATGGGCATGGAAGAACCTGGTCTAGACCGTGTTATTCGCGCTGGATACGAACTACTGGGCTTACAAACCTACTTCACTGCAGGTGTAAAAGAGGTACGCGCTTGGACAGTAAAACAAAGTGCTACCGCTCCTCAAGCAGCTGGTGTTATCCACACTGACTTTGAAAAAGGTTTCATCCGTGCAGAGGTTGTAAGCTACCAAGATTTTATTCAATACAAAGGGGAAAGTGGCGCTAAAGAAGCCGGTAAATGGCGACTTGAAGGCAAGGAGTATATTGTTAAAGATGGCGATGTGATGCATTTCCGTTTCAATGTTTGATAATTTGCAAAACATGTAAGAAAACACTTGACCCATGAAAGGGTTATATGAATAATATCGCGCCACAGAGACAGAGTATGTACTTCAAATTTCTGTTTTTGTGTTGTCTGTTGGGGTATAGCCAAGCGGTAAGGCAACGGGTTTTGATCCCGTCATGCGTTGGTTCGAATCCAGCTACCCCAGCCAACAGACAAATGGCTATGTAGCTCAGTTGGTTAGAGCACATCACTCATAATGATGGGGTCACTAGTTCGAATCTAGTCATAGCCACCACCTTTCAGAGTATTGGGGTATAGCCAAGCGGTAAGGCAACGGGTTTTGATCCCGTCATGCGTTGGTTCGAATCCAGCTACCCCAGCCACTCTCCTCAAAGGCTATGTAGCTCAGTTGGTTAGAGCACATCACTCATAATGATGGGGTCACTAGTTCGAATCTAGTCATAGCCACCAGGGCATAATATTGGGGTATAGCCAAGCGGTAAGGCAACGGGTTTTGATCCCGTCATGCGTTGGTTCGAATCCAGCTACCCCAGCCACCTTAATCAGCCATACACAAACAGTGCCATTTTTTACTGGATTTTACCTCACTAAAATTTATAATTAGTTAAAACTATCAACCAAGATATGGATTACTGATTATGAAAAATGCACTTTTACTCTCTACTGCTTTATTAGCAAGTGCTGCACAAGCCGACGTGCTTGGATTAACCGCTGAAGTGGGTACCTTTCTTACTGATGATGCGGATGATTCCAATTCATATTTTGGTGTTGCTTTTGAGCATCCTATTCCATTGATTCCTAACCTTAGAATTCAGAATCAAAGTTTAGAAGGAAGATTTAGCGGTACAAAAATAGATTCTTCCTACAACGATTACACACTGTATTACGAACTTTTGGATGGCCTACTTTGGTTAGATCTAGATGCCGGTATCACCTTAAGAAGTATTGATGGCTCAGTTGGTGCTGCCAATATAAGTGATTCATACCCTCTTACCTATGTGTCTGCATATGTTAGTTTTCCAGGCACTAACCTTTCTATTGGTGGTGAGTTTAAAAATGGTGGTGGCAGTGATGCAGACATTACTGATACAACATTCAAAATCAAATACCAAGCACTTTATTTTGCAGGCTTAGAAGCGGGATACCGTAATGTAGAAGAAGACATCGACGACATTGATGGTTCTGCATTTGACGTTGAATTCAAAGGCGCCTTTATTGGTGCTTTCCTAGATTTCTAATATATTCTATTTATAAAAAAATCCCCGACTCCTTAAGGCGTCGGGGATTTTTTATGACCAACCTAAAGCATCAAGCCCTGCAAAACACAATATTCTCATCTTTCACATCAGCATTAATATGGTCTCCTGCAACAAAGTTTGCAGCCAACAACTCATTTGCTAATGGGTTTTCAATCCACTGTTGAATAGCTCGCTTAAGAGGCCGTGCCCCATATACTGGATCATAACCAACTTCAGCTAGACGCTCTTGAGCTGCTTCGGTCAAGGTTAAGTTCATCCCCATGTCAGCTAATCTTTCATTCAAATGCATTAACTGAATAGCAGCAATTCCCTTGATCTGAGAACGCATCAATGGGTGGAACACTACAGTTTCGTCAATACGGTTTATAAACTCTGGTCGGAAATGCGTTCCTACCACAGACATTACCTTAGCCTTAATCGCCTCGTATTCATCATCAGATTGGTATTCTTGAATCAAATCCGACCCTAAATTAGACGTCATCACAATCACTGTGTTTCTAAAGTCTACCGTTCTACCTTGGCCGTCAGTTAAACGTCCATCATCCAATACCTGTAATAAAATATTAAAGACATCAGGGTGCGCTTTCTCCACTTCATCCAATAATAAAACGGAATAAGGTCGACGCCTAACCGCTTCGGTTAAATAGCCGCCCTCTTCATAACCCACGTACCCCGGCGGAGCACCAATTAGACGTGCAACTGAATGCTTTTCCATAAACTCAGACATATCAACACGCACCATCGCCTGCTCAGTATCAAACAGAAATTTAGCAAGCGACTTACACAACTCTGTTTTCCCAACACCAGTGGGCCCCAAGAAAAGAAAAGAGCCATTGGGTTTATTTGGATCAGCCAAACCAGAACGAGAACGCCTAACCGCATGAGAAACGGCCGACACTGCTTCGTTTTGTCCCATAACAGACTCATGCAAAGCGCTTTCCATACGCAACAGCTTATCGCGTTCGCCTTCCAGCATCTTATCTACTGGAATCCCTGTCCATCGAGACACCACAGTGGCAATTTCCTCTTCAGATACGTGTTTTTTCAACAATCTCGTTTCTGTGCTTTCTTCTTCATTACCAACCTTCTCGATTTCCGCCTCTAACATAGGAATCACACCATATTGCAGTTCCGACATTTTGGCTAAGTTACCATTCCGTCTGGCTTCTTCCATTTCATGGCGCACATTTTCTAACTCTTCTTTTAGCTTTTGCGTGCCTTGAACTGTCGCTTTTTCCGCATTCCAAATCTCTTCAAGATCAGAGAACTCCTTTTGTAAGCGATCAATTTCACTGTTTAATTCCTCAAGGCGCATTTTAGAGGCTTTATCTTTTTCCTTTTTCAGTGCTTCTTTTTCTATTTTGAATTGAATCAGTTTACGTTCTAAACGATCCATATCTTCTGGCTTAGAGTCCATTTCCATGCGTATACGACTGGCTGCCTCATCGATTAGGTCAATGGCTTTATCAGGTAACTGTCTATCCGTAATATAACGTTGCGACAATTTTGCCGCAGCGATGATAGCAGAGTCGGTAATATCAACGCCGTGGTGCACTTCATAACGCTCCTTCAGACCACGTAAAATGGCAATCGAATCCAGTACACTCGGTTCATCCACCAAAACTTTTTGGAAGCGCCTTTCTAAAGCAGCGTCTTTTTCAATGAATTGACGGTATTCATCCAAGGTCGTCGCCCCAACACAATGTAACTCACCACGAGCCAACGCTGGCTTCAACATATTACCTGCATCCATAGAACCTTCTGATTTACCAGCACCTACCATGGTATGAATCTCATCGATAAACAGAATGATTTGCCCTTCTTGCTTAGACAACTCGCTCAGTAGTGCTTTTAACCTTTCTTCAAATTCTCCTCGGTATTTGGCACCTGCAATTAAGGCTCCCATATCCAATGACAACACACGCTTATTTTTCAACCCTTCCGGCACTTCACCGTTAATAATTCGCTGCGCCAATCCTTCCACAATCGCAGTCTTACCAACACCAGGCTCACCAATCAGTACGGGGTTATTTTTGCGACGACGCTGTAATACTTGAATGGTTCGACGAATTTCATCATCACGCCCAATGACAGGATCCAAACGACCTTCTGCTGCTCTGGCTGTTAGATCTACCGTGTATTTATCCAATGCCTGACGACTTTCTTCTGCATCAGGGTCATTCACCGATGCTCCACCACGAATACTGTCTATCACACTAATAATATCGGCTTTGGTCACTCCAGTACTTTTCAGTTTTTTAGCTAGATCATCTTTGCCTTCAAACATCGCCAACAAAACTAACTCTGAAGAGATATATTGATCTTTACGCTTTTGCGCTTCTTTATCCGCGAGATTCAATAAACGCCCCAATTCAGGAGACATTTGTACATTACCATCATGATCTTGAATTTTTGGCAAACGATTCAGCAATTCATCTAAGCCATCACGAAACTTAGCAACAGGAATACCTGCTTGCTGAAGAATTGGACGAACACCCCCACCCTGCTGATCTATCAAAGCAATCATTAAATGTAACGGCTCAATGTATGAGTGATCTTGTCCTAGTGCAACTGACTGGGCATCTGAAAGAGCCAGTTGCAATTTACTTGTTAACCTATCTATACGCATAATCTGACATCCTTTAAAAAAAATAAGGTCAAACATCAATTAATGACTTTATGGTTATCAAAAAATACTTTTCAAGATACTAACTGTCATTTTTTTGACACCCATCAAAAAAATGCGTTTTAATCCTCTTCAAACCAAATAACAGAAGCCATTCGGCCCGTTACACCATCCCGACGATAGGAGAAAAACTCTTCTTCGTCACTAAAGGTACAATAATCACCACCATAAACCTGCAACACTCCATAGGCAGACAACCTTTGCTTAGCTAATAAGTAGATGTCCGCCAGCCATTTACCATTTTCACCTTGTCTAAAAGCAGTCTTTGCCAGACTATCTTTCTCACAAAATGCATTGTATACATCTTGACCTACTTCAAACGCTTGTGGACCTATCGCCGGTCCTAACCAAGCTATTATGCGATGGGGTGAAGAAAAATATTTCAGACAGGATTCAATAACACCTTCACATAAACCACGCCACCCCGCATGCACTACTGCAACTTCCTGTGCCTGTGGGTCACATAAAAACACCGGCAAACAATCTGCTGTCAGTACGGCACACACTTGCTCCACCTGACAGCTAAAAGCAGCGTCTGCGGATTCAACGACATCTGTAAGAGGTAGCTTAACAACATTCGTACCATGTACCTGATTAAGCCAAATCACAGTATCTGGCATAGATATTTGCTCAGCAAATATTTGACGATTACGGGCAACTAAAGCAACATCATCACCAACATGATTCCCTAAATTTAGAGAAAGGTACGGCGCAGCACTATTGCCACCATGACGAGTTGAAACATAAGCTTTGATTGAGGCAGGAACGGGCCAGTTTGGCGTAATCAAATCAATTGTCGACATATTTTACAACCTATTGTGTCATAACAAAAAAGCAGCCTAAGCTGCTTTTTTTGTATCCCTAAAAATACTCTGAGTCATCACTACCAGACGCTTGCATATCCTGTTTGAGAACCTCGAGCAATTGCTGCATATCCTCGGGCAAATCGACTTCCCATTCCATCCACTCACCAGTGGATGGATGCGCTAATTCCAATTTTTTAGCGTGTAAAGCCTGTCGACGGAAGTTACGTAATGCCTCCTGCAACTCTGGCGAGCAAGCCTTTGGCATTTTGAGACGACCACCATATTGTGGGTCACCAACTAATGGATATTGAATGTGTGCCATGTGCACTCGAATCTGATGTGTTCTGCCCGTCTCTAATTTAAGACGAATATGTGTATGGTTTTTATAACGCTGAACCAAACGATAATGTGTCACGGCTTCTTTACCATTAATAGGCTCAACCGCTTGCTTTTGACGATTGTGCGGATGACGGCCAATTGGCTCATCCACAACACCGCCACCCGTCATTACTCCAATGCTAATAGCTTCATACTCTCGCCCCATACTGCGTTCCTGCAATTGGGCGACCAAATCGGTTTGAGCTGCTAGGGTTTTCGCAACCACCATCAAACCAGTGGTTTCCTTGTCCAGACGATGTACAATTCCTGCTCGCGGAACATGTGCTGTTTCTGGAGCATAATGCAAAATTGCATTCATCAAGGTACCATCACGATTACCAACCGCTGGATGCACTACCAAACCAGCAGGTTTATTAATGATCATTATGTCTTCGTCTTCATAAACAATGTTCAAATCCATTTGTTGCGCTTGATGCTCTTCTTGCGCTTCAATCTCAACATTTAAACTGACGGTTTCACCACCAAACAACTTCTCTTTGGCTTTCATAGACTTACCATCTACTTGGATCACACCTTCTTTGATCCAGGCTTGAATTCGCGAACGCGAATAATCACTGAATAACTCCGTGGCGATTTGATCCAAACGGTTTCCTCCCAAGTCAAACGGAACTTGGGCTTCTTTTACTATACGCTCTGCCATACAATACACTTTGACTCATTAATTTCAGCACTCGCTTTTGTCAGCATGACGTCTGAAAGTGAATAAAAATGTGTAGCATCTTGCACCAAGTTAGGTTTCGCAATATAACGCTATAAACGCCAACCAAGGCCAATTAACTACATCAAGGTTTTGATTATACATGGGATTTTACCACTCATTACGCCGCTTTACAGGAATACTCTGTTTTTCTTTTTTGATCGTTGCTTGCTCCAGCCAGAAAGTTCAAGAGCCCGATTTACCAGAACGCGTTTATTACGATAAAGCGCAACAAGCCTTATCGGAAGACTTACCGTCAACAGCGATTAAGCATCTTAAAGATCTTGACTCCCGCTATCCGTTTGGCAAATTTAGTACTCGAGCAGAACTGGATTTAATATATGCACAGGTGGAAGCTGGAGAATACATTGCAGCTCATGCTACTGCTGAACGCTTTATTAAAAATCATCCTGATAATGATGCTATTGATTACGCTTATTACATGCGCGCACTGTCCACTTACAAAGGTGCAGAAAGCTTATTATCTCGCTACCTTGGTCTAGACCCAAGTGAACGTGACTCAAAGGAGCTAACCAAAGCGTTCCAAGAGTTGGCAGATTTCACCTCACGCTTCCCTGATAGCCAATATGCCCCAGATGCCAAAGCCAGAATGTACTTCTTACGAGAGATGGTCGCTCGTCACGAGCTTCAGGTAGCCCATTATTATCTCAAACGCAAAGCACCGATATCTGCTCTGCGTCGAGGACAAGAAGTATTACAGCATTATCCAAGTACCAATTCCGTTGAAGAAGCCTTAGCAATCACAATCCAGTCATATCAAGATCTAAATCAGGAGAAGTTAGCAAATCTAAACCTTGAGGTATTAAAAGCTAACTTCCCCAACTCAAATTATATTAACCAAGATGGAAACTTTAGAAGATTTAAATTAACAAATGATGCTGATCCTGGTTTTTGGTACTGGGTTTCATTTGGTCTAATTGATTAATATAATGTGATATATGCCTCATTGGCAAAATGGAAACACCAATTCTTTTTGTCCATTTTGCCAAAATGGCAATTTTCGCATTACTTCATCTTTAAAAAATATATCTTCAATGAATGAATCAAGCCATTTTTTCACGCATTTGTAATCTGAATCCGCAAACCAAACTCTATTTACTAAAGAAAACTGCCTAATAAAAGGAAATATTGCAATATCCGCCAAACTGATTTTATTAGATAAAATATAGTTTGATTGACTTAACCGACTGTTCAGTCGTCGTAAAAATATTTCGGCCTTATTACGATAAAATATCTCATCCATCTCAGGATAACGATCTGCGTATTTATAACGATCAAGCCAGTATTTAAATCGTCCATCATTATATTTTACCCAAGCTAGAATCCGAGCTCGTTCACGCTGTGCCTTTGGCCATAACTGGTCTGCAAGCTCTTTTTTCTCTGAGCGAATAATAGCCCACTGCATAATATCCCAGCTTTCTGACAATCTATTACCCTTCTCATCAAGCCACTGCGGAACCGTACTAGGGCCACCAAGTGCCAGTAAAGCTTCAGGTTTTGCTTTCAAACTGACTTCTCGTAGTCTCACCTGACAAGCCAATAAGGCTATGGTATACCTCGCTCTAATCGCATAAGGACAACGTCTAAAGCTATATAAATAGGGTAACAAAAACTTTCTCTCCTAAAATAAAAAACCACCTTGCCTAAACTGTCTATTTAGACAACTTAGGCAAGATGGTTTGGTGTTTCTATAATGACAAGTTATGTCAATTATACAATCGTTACGTTTTCTGCTTGAGGGCCCTTTTGACCTTGAGTTACCTCAAAAGTTACTTGCTGTCCTTCAAGCAAAGTTCTACGACCCGTTCCATTGATTGCTCGAAAATGAACAAACACATCAGAACCACCTTCACGTTCAATAAAACCAAAACCCTTTTCGTCGTTAAACCATTTAACAACGCCAGAAACTAACTGATCTGACATAATAACCTCGTTATTATAAATATTTCCATAAAATTTAATTACTTCAAATTTAAGAAGCAACTTAATGTTAAGCTTACATAAGATAATGTTAATCTTAATAAATTTAACAATAGCCAGATAATATGATTTCAGTAGAAAAATATAAAGGGAATAACACATAAGTATTGTTAAAAAAAGTAAACAAAAATTACATTCATCTTTACAAACAATCAGTTCTCTCTCTTTTTAATATTAATTTTCATAGGAAAATGATCCTTTATCCATGAATACACCTATCCCATGAGCATCTGCTCTTTGCCTAATTACTTAATTCACTACAGCCGCGTTTAGATAGAAAAATCATTTAGATCCTAACCAAAAGTAGAATGCGCTTGTCTAAAACAATCTCATTAATTCATTTCCCTTAATACCACCACACTCTTTACCGAGCCTACTAGTTTTCTCTATCATCAATAATCTAAGCACGCACTTCTAGCAACTCGTCAGACTCCCACTTCAAGACGCTTTATACCGTCATCAAACATGACTATACTTTTGGGATTTGGAATCATGATGAAAGTATGGCTTGTGACACATTCAGAAGAACTCAAAAAATCAACAGGAACAGGTAGGTTAGTAAAATCAGCGCTGAAAGAAGAATGTGAAATAATTGAATGGTCTCGTGTTGAGCCTAATCCAACACTGCTGGCATTAGATCCGCAGCAGACCATACTGGTTTATCCAAACCAAGGAAAGCAGATTGTCAATCTTGAGAATGACGCTTATATAAAAAATATCATTCTTATTGATGGGACCTGGCAGCAAGCAAAAAAAATGTACAATCACTCACCCTATTTACAGCATTTCTCACATCTGACGATTGAAGGCATACAGTCGACCTATCGGAAGCGTCGTAATCAAAAGTCCACTGGGCTATGTACTGCTGAGAGTGTAATTTATCTGCTGGAAAAGTTTAAACACCCTGCAAAAATATCATTGCAGACAATGTATGATAATTTTAATCAATAACCTTTACTTTTATACTCCCTAGTCCATCAATCCAAGCATGCATTTCATCACCTACTACTACTGAGCCGACATTTTCTGGTGTTCCCGTCATAATCAGATCTCCAGGTCGCAACTCATATACCTCTGAAAGTTTACAAATGACTTCTTCAATTGACCAAGTTAGATGCGCAAGCGTACTCAGTTGTTTTGTCTGGCCATTTACTTGAAGGCCAATTTCTGTACCTTTCATTTTTTCATTTAAAGGATCATTCGATAATAGGATTGGACTGATTGGAGCCGATTGTTCAAAAGACTTTCCAACTTCCCATGGACGACCTTTTTTCTTTGCCTGAGATTGCAAATCTCGACGTGTCATATCCAAACCAACGGCATAACCTAAAATAGCTTCACGCGCTTGTTGTATGCTCAAGTTCACACCACCTTTTCCAAGGGCCACCACAAGCTCGACCTCATATTCAAGCTGAGAGGTAGCTAAAGGGTAATGGATAGCAACAGACTGGAAAAAATCAACACACACCAAATCGCTTGGGTCTTTCTTAAAAAAGAAAGGTGGATCACGATCAGGATCATCTCCCATTTCTCTGGCATGCGCGGCATAGTTCCTTCCGACACAAAATACCCGACTTACGGGAAAAAGGCGGTCATCACCCTCAATCGGTAAAGTAACCACTTGTTGAAGAGGAATTATAAATGCCATGTATTTACCTTATTATTTAAAAGTGACCTGTTTTCAACCAAATAAAACACTTATCCATCACTTGCCAAGATGACAATGAAAAATTAGGATCGCGCAACCAATGGCCCGATGTAAGAGAATGACCTTGATAACGGGCCTCCCCAGAGAGCAAAAGTATCTCTACTGAACTTGATAAAGATAAATCTGGAAACATATGCGCTTGATCCATTCGAACTAAGTAAACCCTCTCCTCATCGAATTGATATAGAGGCAATATTTGAGCGTCTTTAGACTGCCATATTGATGAGGTATCGATACTTATCTGATTTAAGTCTTGTAATTGAAACTGATGTAATTTGACTAACAACAAACAACCATCGTGGCTATGTGGTGCGTGACTGGTTCCTGGAGGATTTCGAAAATAAGTGCCTTCATGATAATCACCCGTTTCATCCGAAAAGGTGCCTTCTAGAACCAAAATTTCTTCACCTAATGGATGAGGATGAGGACGAAATACTGAGCCAGGTTGATACTGCACTATACTGGTCGCATGCCCTCTTTCTGCTTCTTCACGAGCAAGCGGTTTACGAAACACTCCTGTCATAGGGCTGCCAATCCACTCAACATTATCGGTATCGATCAAGACCGCTTGTGAGAAATCCATATTAAGCATACACAACAACCAATTGCATAAAATAAAATCAGTGTAACGGCTAGCTCAAATTTCAATCAAGCTAAAAAGCTCATATTGGTGTTATTGATTACCATAACAAGATAATAACAGGCATAAAAAAGGCACCAAATGTTTCCACTTGGTGCCAAAAGAGTTCCAATAATCCGCCTACAAGAGAAGAAACATGGAACCTTGAATGATCGTACTTAACATAAGGTTCCAACCCAGCAGAGAATTGAAACCTTAGAGTAAATAAAATCAATCCATTAGATGATTTTAGAAACCGTAGTAAACACCAACAGCAGTTTGCGTATCTGTGTCGCTGTTGTTAGCATTTTCAAAGCTACCAACTTCGCCGTACACGTAAACATTCGAAGCTAGGCTATATGTAACACCAGCACCATATTCGTTGTAGTCATCACCGTCTTCAGGAGAAATAGTTTGCGCAGAAGCGTAAATATCACCAGCACCATAACCATAGCGTGCAGCTAGACCAACGATGTCTTGAAAATCGTCTGTAGTCTCATATTTTGCAGTTACATTTAGATTATCAGCAATTGCATAGCCCACTGACAAACCAGTAGTGTCCGCATCACCTTGATAATTATTTAAATCATCGTAACCAACAGCAAAAGATAAAGGACCAGAGGTATACTTAACTACGGCTGTAACAGCATTGCCGTCTTCAAGAGTAACGGTTTGACCATCAATATCAGTTGTTTCAGGATTATCAGCACTTTCAGCATCGCCCTTTACCTGAGTAGATACTTGTACTTCCAAACCGTTCATTGAAGGAGAAAAATAGGCAATCGTATCGCCTTCTACTGTTGTGGTCGTAGATCTAAAACCTAGGTTCTCAAACTGATCTACAGAATCTTGGATTGCATTGTTGTAGATGCTATCAAACGAGCCTACTTGTATCTTACCAAAACCGCCTTTAAGACCAACAAAAGCTTGATCAAGCCCGATACTCACATCACTTGATTTTTCATCTGCATCGGCTTCAAGCTCATATTTGAAGAAAGCAGTTAGATCTTGGTCAATTTGTGTTTCACCTTTGAAACCAAAAGTAGAGCCATTGTCTCCAAAAGCATCACCAGAATCTGAATCTGTGTACGCATACTGAATGTTACCGTATGCATCAAAAGTTGATCCCTCTGCCGCTTGAGCGGAAACAGAAGCAAGGGCTGCACTGGATACAGCAATAGCAATAATCGATTTTTTCATTCTCGTTTTCCCTTAAATGTGTACAAAGTTTCTTGTAGGCGCTTGATACATGCAAGCAACATCAAAACAATCTAAACACTATTCAAAAATAAACAATATAGAGAAATATAATTGCATCAGCTATCCATATAACATGCAATATTGATGAGAATTTAGAGAAAAAATGAACTTACAATTTCACAGGAATATCTTCTTATCTCTTAGATTTCGGTATGTTAAAAAAATTATAACGATATAATTGCAATAAATGAGGAAAAGCAAATCTAGTACATATGAAATTTAGCGAAAGAAAATTGTAAAACTGAATAGAATTAAGAAGAAAAATAGCAATGGTTTTTATAAAAAAGGGGCTTTATAAGAATTAAGCCCCTTCATTATTACCACATTAAATCATCTGGTATCTTAAAATCGGCATAAGGATCATCTTCTTCACTTTCTTCATGCCGATTGTTACAAACCAAAATATAGCTAGTATCTCGCTCACTGATTTTGTTAGCCACAGGCTCAGGAATAATTTCATACTCGCCATCTAAGAGTACTATGGCCAAACGACCATCACTCAAATCTTTATGCATCTGATTACTGATGTACAACTTCTTTACCTTTTTGTCATCGGTAAAATGATACGCTATGTCGCCATCTTCTTTAACAATACGATTCTGAATTATCATCTGGCGAATTTGCCCTTGTACCGCCTTCCATTCAAGCTCTTGTTGTCGTTCTAGGTTTAACTGGCGATCTTTTTCTGCCTTTTGTTGCTTTTGCAAAATAAGATCAGCTTGTCTTTTCTCTTGATCTGCATTATCTGCTTTGCCATTTTTAACTTTCTGTTTATGTTGTAGCTTTTCGGCTTTTATCTTTTTTGCTTTTTTCTTGTCAACTAAACCAGCACCAAGCAATTGCTCTTGAAGAGACTTAGCCATCACAACCTCCATACAAAAAAATACGACTATCTTCAGAAATACACAAAAACAAAAAAAGCGACTCGAAAGCCGCTTTTACAATCACTAAGAGATCAAATCTCCTAAACGAAACCCTTATCTTATAGAGGTGTTACGTTTTGAGCTTCAGGGCCTTTTTTGCCTTGAGCTACTTGGAATTCTACTTTTTGACCTTCAGCCAAAGTCTTGAAACCAGAGCTGTTGATTGCAGAGAAGTGAACGAAAACATCAGGACCTTGATCCTGAGTAATGAAACCGAAACCTTTAGTTTCGTTAAAGAATTTTACTGTACCAGTAACTACGTCAGACATGACTGTTTATCCTGTGGGTTAAGTTAATTTACACGGAAGAATTCCGATTTAGTGCTAAAAAAACTCGGTATTACTTATGACTTAACAGGACCGAACATACTCACGTAACATTCGCAACTCTGGACATAAATATTGCCAACTCTTTTAAACGATCTTGATTGTAGACCCCTTACATCATTAGGGTCAATCACCAATTGAACAATTTTGATTCAAATTGTAAACAGAGTGCACTTGATTGATGCAATTATAGCCACTAATAAAAAACTAGTTTTAAATAACAGCGACCAAAAACCTAATGAATATATGGAAACACGGAACTTCCCGCCGCATCCATGCGGCTATTATTCATCCTAGAGGTAGACAGAGCCCCCATCCTAGGGGCTTTAGGCATTCCATTGCCCTCTGTCTAAAAAACATACTATCGTTTAGAAAAATAAATTGCACGCTTTTTTTACAAGTTTTTGTACTCATTTATAAATAACAATAATTTGAGAACACTATCAAAAAATATTCTATAAGACCGCACATCCCTAACTAGCGCTTTTATAGCATCATAAACTTAGTTCTGAATGATAAGACTTGTTGGGGAGTGAAGATTGCTTGGCCAGATACTTGTCCCATCTCAGGGCTCAGATCCCTTTTGCACTTAAAAGGTAGTAACGAGCTAGATGCCAAGACAATAAAAAAGCCTACTCCGCTTTGTGGGTGGGCCTTTTTTAATTTAGAAGCTTGACGATGCTTATACCCATGCGATACGACCTATGCTTATCCCCTTGTGGGACTCTTATATACCCTTGGGGTACACATAGGATCTCCCAAACTACTATAGGCGATGGCGAACGCCTGTGGCGTATAAAGAGCCACTTCTGAGTTCGGGATAGGATCAGGTGGTTCAATCATACCCTTCATTCAGATCCAATGCAGCATGACTCGCTGACAACCACAGTGACACAAGGAATCTGCTTGGATCTGATTATGTGAATAAAGAAGGTTTGACTTTCTTACAGACGTAAAAAAGCCCCAACCGTTTCCGATCAGGGCTTTCTCTATGAGAAGCTTGACGATTATTGGTACGACCTACTCTCACATGGGATCTCCCAAACTACCATAGACATGGCGAGCGCCTGCGGCGAATAAAAAGCCACTTCTGAGTTCGGGATGGGATTAGGTGGTTCAATCATATCCTTCGTTCAGATCCAATGCAGCATGAGTCGCTGACGACGTCAGTAACGTAAGGCGTCGCGCTTGGATCGGATTATGATGTGAACAAGGAAGGTTTGGGTTTCTTTCAAACGAGACGACCTATATATGCCCTTTGGGTACAATGATCTGAAGCTTCGCTTCAGCCTGCTTCGCAGCGCCATTCGGCGTCCTGAGCTGGTTCCTTCGGAACATCGCTCAGTCACATGTATCCAAAGGTAGTAACAAGCTAGATGCCGTGGTTCACTCTTTAATTCAGGCAATAAAAAACCCCGCCCAGCTTCGCTGGACGAGGTTCTTTTCATTTAGAAGCTTGACGACGACCTACTCTCACATGGGATCTCCCACACTACCATCGGCGATGGCGCTTTTCACTTCTGAGTTCGGGATGGAATCAGGTGGTTCAACGCCTCTGTGATCGTCAAGCAAACGGGTTTGCGTTCGTCCTGGATGGCGCTTTCGCCTTCTCCAAAACACGCAAGTTCGTCAACTTGATGTCTTTAACAATCAACTTCTGAAACAGCGATAATCAAGTATCAAACCGGAACCTCCAAGGATGGAGGAAATACTGAAAATTGTCTGGAACAATTTCAGTACTATCGTAAATTCTTTGTAGTTCACTCTGTTTTCTTCAGAGTTCACCAAAACCACTTTGGTGTTATATGGTCAAGCCTCACGAGCAATTAGTATTGGTTAGCTCAACGCCTCACAACGCTTACACACCCAACCTATCAACGTCCTAGTCTCGAACGGCTCTTTAGGGGACTCAAGTCCCAGTGAGATCTTATCTTGAGGGAGGCTTCCCGCTTAGATGCTTTCAGCGGTTATCCCGTCCGAACGTAGCTACCCGGCAATGCCACTGGCGTGACAACCGGAACACCAGAGGTTCGTCCACTCCGGTCCTCTCGTACTAGGAGCAGCTCCTCTCAAATCTCAAACGTCCACGGCAGATAGGGACCGAACTGTCTCACGACGTTCTAAACCCAGCTCGCGTACCACTTTAAATGGCGAACAGCCATACCCTTGGGACCGGCTTCAGCCCCAGGATGTGATGAGCCGACATCGAGGTGCCAAACACCGCCGTCGATGTGAACTCTTGGGCGGTATCAGCCTGTTATCCCCGGAGTACCTTTTATCCGTTGAGCGATGGCCCTTCCATACAGAACCACCGGATCACTAAGACCTACTTTCGTACCTGCTCGACGTGTCTGTCTCGCAGTTAAGCGTGCTTTTGCCTTTACACTCTATGCATGATTTCCGACCATGCTGAGCACACCTTCGTGCTCCTCCGTTACTCTTTGGGAGGAGACCGCCCCAGTCAAACTACCCACCACACAGTGTCCTCGATCCCGATAAGGGACCTGAGTTAGAACCTCAAACATACCAGGGTGGTATTTCAAGATCGGCTCCACTAAAACTGGCGTCTTAGTTTCAAAGCCTCCCACCTATCCTACACAAGTAGGTTCAAAGTTCACTGTGAAGCTATAGTAAAGGTTCACGGGGTCTTTCCGTCTAGCCGCGGATACACAGCATCTTCACTGCGATTTCAATTTCACTGAGTCTCGGGTGGAGACAGTGTGGCCATCGTTACGCCATTCGTGCAGGTCGGAACTTACCCGACAAGGAATTTCGCTACCTTAGGACCGTTATAGTTACGGCCGCCGTTTACTTGGGCTTCGATCAAGAGCTTCGCCTAAGCTAACCCCATCAATTAACCTTCAAGCACCGGGCAGGCGTCACACCCTATACGTCCACTTTCGTGTTTGCAGAGTGCTGTGTTTTTAATAAACAGTCGCAGCCACCTGGTATCTTCGACCGACCAGTGCTTACGGAGCAAGTCCTTCACACCGGTCGGCGTACCTTCTCCCGAAGTTACGGTACCATTTTGCCTAGTTCCTTCACCCGAGTTCTCTCAAGCGCCTTGGTATTCTCTACCTGACCACCTGTGTCGGTTTGGGGTACGGTTCACACATATCTGACGCTTAGAAGTTTTTCCTGGAAGCAGGGCATCAACCACTTCGTCCAAAAGAGGACTCGTCATCAATTCTCAGCCTTAGGATCCCGGATTTGCCTAAGATCCCAGCCTACAACCTTAAACGCGGACAACCATCGCCGCGCTGGCCTAGCCTTCTCCGTCTCTCCATCGCAATATGCATAAGTACAGGAATATTAACCTGTTTCCCATCGACTACGCTTTTCAGCCTCGCCTTAGGGGCCGACTCACCCTGCCCTGATTAACATGGGACAGGAAACCTTGGTCTTCCGGCGAGGGAGGTTTTCACTCCCTTTATCGTTACTCATGTCAACATTCGCACTTCTGATACCTCCAGGGTGCCTTACAGCTTCCCCTTCAACGGCTTACAGAACGCTCCTCTACCATACATAAACAGCAAAACCATCTACATATCCGTAGCTTCGGTGTACAGTTTGAGCCCCGTTATATCTTCCGCGCAGGCCGACTCGACTAGTGAGCTATTACGCTTTCTTTAAAGGGTGGCTGCTTCTAAGCCAACCTCCTAGCTGTCTAAGCCTTCCCACATCGTTTCCCACTTAACTGTAACTTGGGGACCTTAGCTGACGGTCTGGGTTGTTTCCCTTTCCACGACGGACGTTAGCACCCGCCGTGTGTCTCCCGTGCTCATACTCATTGGTATTCGGAGTTTGCATGGGGTTGGTAAGTCGGGATGACCCCCTAGCCCAAACAGTGCTCTACCCCCAATGGCAATACACGAGGCGCTACCTAAATAGCTTTCGAGGAGAACCAGCTATCTCCGAGCTTGATTAGCCTTTCACTCCTATCCACAAGTCATCCCCGGACTTTTCAACGTACGTGGGTTCGGTCCTCCAGTTAGTGTTACCCAACCTTCAACCTGCTCATGGATAGATCGCCCGGTTTCGGGTCTATTCCCAGCAACTATACGCCCTATTAAGACTCGGTTTCCCTACGGCTCCACTACATGCTTAACCTTGCTACTGAAAATAAGTCGTTGACCCATTATACAAAAGGTACGCAGTCACCGAACAAGTCGGCTCCCACTGCTTGTACGTACACGGATTCAGGTTCTATTTCACTCCCCTCACTGGGGTTCTTTTCGCCTTTCCCTCACGGTACTGGTTCACTATCGGTCAGTCAGGAGTATTTAGCCTTGGAGGATGGTCCCCCCATGTTCAGACAGGATAACACGTGTCCCGTCCTACTCGTTTTCATTCAAAAGGCGTTTTCGTATACGAGGCTATCACTCTCTACGGCCGCTCTTTCCAGAGCCTTCTACTAACACCAATTAAACTTAAGGGCTAATCCCCTTTCGCTCGCCGCTACTCAGGGAATCTCGGTTGATTTCTTTTCCTCCGGGTACTTAGATGTTTCAGTTCCCCGGGTTCGCCTCGTATGGCTATGGATTCACCATACGATACCCGCAAGCGGGTGGGTTTCCCCATTCGGACATGTTCGGATCACAGCGTGTTTATCCACTCCCCGAACCTTTTCGCAGATTACCACGTCCTTCATCGCCTCTGACTGCCAAGGCATCCACCGTGCACGCTTAGTCACTTGACCATATAACCCAAAATAGTTTTTTAACTTTCTAAGTGATACTTAGTCCGTCACTACTCTGAACTACATACCAACGCCGCTTTTGTCTCAGCATTGGATTTACGATCTTAGATTGTCGCTACTCTTAATCAGAAGGAAGTAAGATTAAGCACAACGCAATCCACCGGTTTGACGCTTGATTATCGTCTATTTCAAAAATTAAATTGTTAAAGAGCAAGTTTAGTGCAAAGCACTAAGTCAGAGACTAATCATCCCTCCACATAAACTTTATGTAGGGTCTTAGCATCTTGCTTAAGGCTTTGATTGTGTCGTGTTGTTTCTTTTCTAAGAACAAGAAATGGTGGAGCTATGCGGGATCGAACCGCAGACCTCCTGCGTGCAAAGCAGGCGCTCTCCCAGCTGAGCTATAGCCCCATTTTTTAGTCTTTCTTTTTACACCGAATTTTTCTTAGAACGAGGCATGAAGTTTTGACGCATAGTTCACTATGCGAGGAACTTCATAACGAAGTTATAAGGAAAATTGGTGGGTCTGGGCCGATTTGAACGGAAAGACATGACCTCACCACTCTCTATAAGTGATTGGGGTGCGCTCCAACAAACAGCTTAAACCAAGAACATTAAATCCTATCCAAAATGTCAAGAACAAGGCTTTTCAGTTTGACGTTTAGCCTGCTAAACGAAAACTTAAATAACGCCCTTATTGAGATTTTGGTGGGTCTGGGCCGATTTGAACGGAAAGACATGACCTCACCACTCTCTATAAGTGATTGGGGTACGCTCCAACAAACAGCTTAAACCAAAAACATTAAATCCTATCCAAAATGTCAAGAACAAGGCTTTTCAGTTAGACGTTTAGCCCGCTAAACGAAAACTTAAATAACGCCGTTATTGAGATTTTGGTGGGTCTGGGCCGATTTGAACGGCCGACCTCACCCTTATCAGGGGTGCGCTCTAACCAACTGAGCTACAGACCCATACTCATTAGATTTACCACCAAGTCGGCTGCCGACCTCACCCTGCTCTCTACCTTAGTAAAGGGGGTGCGCTCTAACCAACTGAGCTACCAATCTAATTGTGCTAAATCAAATCGATTCAGACTACGACACTCTAAACTACAGACATCAGATAATTTGTGTGAACGCTCACCAGAACTTTCATCGTTTAAGGAGGTGATCCAGCCCCAGGTTCCCCTAGGGCTACCTTGTTACGACTTCACCCCAGTCATTGACCACTCCGTGGTAACCGCCATCCCGAAGGTTAAGCTAGCTACTTCTGGAGCAATCAACTCCCATGGTGTGACGGGCGGTGTGTACAAGGCCCGGGAACGTATTCACCGTGGCATTCTGATCCACGATTACTAGCGATTCCGACTTCATGGAGTCGAGTTGCAGACTCCAATCCGGACTACGACGCACTTTATGGGATTCGCTTACTATCGCTAGTTCGCAACCCTTTGTATACGCCATTGTAGCACGTGTGTAGCCCTACTCGTAAGGGCCATGATGACTTGACGTCGTCCCCACCTTCCTCCGGTTTGTCACCGGCAGTCTCCTTAAAGTTCTCGGCATTACCCGCTAGCAAGTAAGGATAAGGGTTGCGCTCGTTACGGGACTTAACCCAACATTTCACAACACGAGCTGACGACAGCCATGCAGCACCTGTCTCAGAGCTCCCGAAGGCACCAAAGCATCTCTGCTAAGTTCTCTGGATGTCAAGAGTAGGTAAGGTTCTTCGCGTTGCTTCGAATTAAACCACATGCTCCACCGCTTGTGCGGGCCCCCGTCAATTCATTTGAGTTTTAACCTTGCGGCCGTACTCCCCAGGCGGTCTACTTATTGCGTTAGCTGCGCCACTAAGTCATTACAACCCAACGGCTAGTAGACATCGTTTACGGCGTGGACTACCAGGGTATCTAATCCTGTTTGCTCCCCACGCTTTCGCACCTCAGTGTCAGTATCAGTCCAGGGTGTCGCCTTCGCCACTGATGTTCCTTCCTATATCTACGCATTTCACCGCTACACAGGAAATTCCACACCCCTCTACCGTACTCTAGCCTGCCAGTATCCGGTGCCATTCCAAGGTTGAGCCCTGGGATTTCACATCAGACTTAACAAACCACCTACGCGCGCTTTACGCCCAGTAATTCCGATTAACGCTCGCACCCTCTGTATTACCGCGGCTGCTGGCACAGAGTTAGCCGGTGCTTCTTCTGGAGCTAACGTCAAAATACTTGGGTATTAACCAAGCACCCTTCCTCACTCCTGAAAGTGCTTTACAACCCTAAGGCCTTCTTCACACACGCGGCATGGCTGGATCAGGCTTGCGCCCATTGTCCAATATTCCCCACTGCTGCCTCCCGTAGGAGTCTGGGCCGTGTCTCAGTCCCAGTGTGACTGGTCATCCTCTCAGACCAGTTAGAGATCGTCGCCTTGGTAGGCCTTTACCCCACCAACTAGCTAATCTCACGCAGGCTCATCTAATAGCGGAAGGCTCAAAAGAGTCCCCTCCTTTCCCCCTAAGGGCGTATGCGGTATTAGCATGCGTTTCCACATGTTGTCCCCCTCTACTAGGCAGATTCCTACGCGTTACTCACCCGTCCGCCGCTCGTCGGCAAGAAGCAAGCTTCTCCCGTTACCGCTCGACTTGCATGTGTTAAGCCTGCCGCCAGCGTTCAATCTGAGCCATGATCAAACTCTTCAGTTAAAAGTTTTTTAACTCAATGCCAAAAAGCAAAAAGTTTGCTTACTCAAATATCGAAACACTAACAATTACTTAATAAAGCGAATTGACGTGTTTGACTCTCGTAAGACTTCAAGTTTTCGAAGCCCCAGCGAGCGCCCACACAAATTATCTGATTATCTATTTTAAAGAGCGTTGCTGTGACACTTAAACATAAACACTTCATTCTCTAAAAGAGATGAAAACACTGTCCGTGTCAGCGGTGGCGTATATTAAGGATATACAGATTTTTAGCAAGCCATTTTTTCGTTTTTTTCGGGTTTTGCTAAGGTTTATTTCTGTCCTGTACAAAGAACAAACAAAAATGCCATTCTGTTCCTCAGAATGGCATTTTGTGTTGAAGCTAAGATGTGCTGATACTGTCTTATTCAGCTGTTTGTGCTTGTAGGCTTTCTAGCTGCGCTTGAAGCTCATCGTATTTAGCGCTTAGAGCCGCTTCCTTTTCAATCGGTGTTGCTGCTTCGTTGAAGTCAACAGTGGCATCTACTTCTGCGCCCATGCTTTCCAACTGTGATGCAATGGCATCCACTCGAGATTGTGCTTCAGCTAGCGCATCTTCATTTGCAAATGCAGCAGTAGATAATGCAGCAGCAGTGAACAATGTTAGAGCTGATTTAGTGAATGTCTTCATAACGTATCTCCATTTGTTGGTAAATTTTCAAACCCTGTTATTTGGGTTCGATTAGGAACCATCTCGTTCCATGGAAGAGATACTAGACAAGCCAATTAGCAAAAAAAAGTCTTTGAATAGCGCTTCCCAGTTTGATTCAGAAAGACCACAATGCACTTGCAAAACCAGCCATAACGTAAGGAAAACAAAGCACTTTCTGACAAAGACCCTTTTCTGCAGACACTTCCTTTAGAGATTCATGAATCCCTCAACATCCTCTGACAACTCACTGACAAGAAATATCAAAGATGCCTCAAACAACCTCAATAGAACGTACGACACTCATAGCTTGTGGTGAAATATCCACTTGATACGCTAGTACCTCAACACCTTTTTGCAATGCCTGATAAAAGGTTTCTGCGTAAGCAGGATCAATATGTTGCGCGGGAGAAACTTGATTGATGCCGGTATGACTCACACAAAAAAACAGCACGGCGCGATGACCTTGCTCCACCATAGCCATCATTTCACGCAGATGCTTTCGACCTCGCTCTGTTACGGCATCAGGAAAATACCCTTTACCATCTTCTTCTAGTAAGGTGACATTTTTCACTTCCACATAGCAAAGCGCGCCATCCTCTTTCGTCAACAGCAAATCAATACGACTTTTCTCACCGTATTTCACTTCGGCTTTCATTGCGTCGTAACCTATCAACTCAGCAACGACACCTTGCTCTATGGCTTCTCCCACCAATTTATTCGGCATCCCAGTGTTGATACAAGCCAAATGCTCTTCATCGACTTCAACCAATTCCCAGGTATAGGCTAACTTACGTTTTGGGTTATCACTTTTTGATAACCAAACACGAGCGTTTTCCTGCTGATATCGCTTCATTGATCCTGTATTAGGACAATGCGCCACCACCACTTCACCGTTTGGCAACAGAATATCCGATAAAAAGCGTTTGTAGCGTTTAACCAATCGCCCTTCAATTAGGGGTGTAGGAAATTCCATCGATTACCTCTTCTATGTTATTTCTTGCACAAACAAAAACGACCCTCTGCTCATAACATAAAGAACAGAAGGCCGTTTTTTAAGCGACTAAAAAGCGAGAACTACTCCCACTCAATGGTTGCTGGCGGCTTAGAGGACACATCGTAAGTCACACGGGAAATGTGTTCGATCTCGTTGATGATGCGACTTGAAACCGTTTCTAAAAGTTCGTATGGCAAGTGTGCCCAACGGGCTGTCATGAAGTCGATGGTTTCAACCGCACGGAGTGCGACAACGTATTCGTAACGACGGCCATCACCCACCACACCTACCGATTTAACGGGTAGGAAGACGGCGAAAGCTTGGCTGGTTTTTTCGTAGTAGCCAGCTTTGCGAAGTTCTTCAATGAAGATAGCATCAGCACGACGTAAAATGTCCGCATACTCTTTTTTCACTTCACCCAAGATACGTACACCAAGACCTGGCCCTGGGAATGGGTGACGGTAAACCATGTCGTAAGGCAGGCCAAGCTCTAGACCCAATTTACGCACTTCGTCTTTAAACAATTCGCGCAGCGGTTCCACCAGCTCAAATTGCATATCTTCTGGTAAACCACCTACATTGTGATGAGATTTGATCACGTGTGCTTTACCGGTTTTCGACGCCGCGGATTCAATCACATCAGGATAAATCGTTCCCTGTGCAAGGAAGTCGACGTCCGTCAGCTTAGCTGCTTCTTCATCAAAGACATCGATAAAGGTATTACCAATAATCTTACGTTTCTTCTCAGGGTCCGCTTCACCAGCTAATTTACCCAAGAATAAGTTTTCTGCATCAACACGGATAACTTTTACGCCCATGTTGTCTGCAAACATTTTCATCACTTGATCGCCTTCGTTTAAACGAAGCAAACCGTTGTCAACGAATACACAAGTCAGTTGGTCGCCAATGGCTTTGTGCAGTAATGCCGCCACAACGGAAGAATCTACGCCACCAGACAAAGCCAACAAGACCTTGCGATCACCGACTTGTTCTTGCATACGTTCGATTGCATCTTGCGCTATATTCGCAGGCGTCCACAGGGTATCACAACCACAGATGTCCACCACAAAGCGAGACAGAATACGACCACCCTGTAGGGTGTGAGTCACTTCTGGGTGGAATTGTACGCCGTAGAATTTTTTTGCTTCATTGGCCATGGCAGCAATTGGACAGCTGTCAGTAGAGGCCATCAAGGTAAAATCTTGTGGCATTTCTACTACTTTGTCGCCGTGACTCATCCATACGTCCAACAAAGCAATGCCGTTATTCGCAACATGGTCTTGGATATCTTCAAACAAGCTTGGACCATCGTGTTTGCGAATTTGCGCGTAACCAAATTCACGCAATTCAGAACCTTGTACTTTACCGCCAAGCTGTTCTGCCATGGTTTGCATACCGTAGCAGATACCAAATACTGGCACGCCCAAAGTAAATACCGCTTCTGGAGCACGTGGTGAACCTGGCTCTGGTACAGATTCTGGACCACCCGCAAGGATAATACCTTTTGGATCAAAATCGATAACCTCTTGATCTTCCATATCAAAAGCACGAACTTCACAGTAAACACCGATTTCACGAACACGACGCGCAATCAATTGCGTGTACTGAGAACCAAAATCTAGGATAAGAATTTTATGAGCGTGGATATCTTGCGACATTGTTAGCCATTCCTCTCACTCTAGGCAAAAGACGCACTCTTTTATCTAGAAATCATCAATTTAAAAAATAAAAGCAATAAATAAAGAAGGGGCGTGTTGTACGCCCCATCTCAATCCGCCACTATCTGCGAATTAACCCGCGTGATAGTTTGGCGCTTCTTTGGTGATGGTCACATCATGAACGTGACTCTCACGCATACCCGCGCCAGTAATTTTCGAGAACTGTGTTTTAGTTCGCATTGTTTCAATATCAGCCGAACCAGTGTAACCCATTGAAGAACGAACACCGCCCATCAATTGGTGCACAACCGCTGCCATTGGTCCCTTCGATGGAACACGACCTTCGATGCCTTCCGGCACCAATTTTTCCACGCTACTAGAGTCCTGGAAATAACGATCACTGGAACCTTGAGATTGTGACATAGCACCTAATGATCCCATACCGCGGTACGCTTTAAATGAACGACCTTGGAACAAGACCACTTCACCTGGCGCTTCATCAGTACCAGCCAACAAACCGCCCACCATGATAACACTGGCACCAGCGGCAATGGCTTTGGCAATATCACCAGAGAAACGCACACCACCGTCTGCGATCACTGGAATGCCACGAGAGTTCATGGCTTCAGCAACGTTAGCAACCGCACTGATCTGAGGCACACCCACACCAGCCACGATACGAGTCGTACAGATAGAACCTGGGCCGATACCCACTTTCACACCGTCAGCACCCGCATCCGCTAAAGCAATCGCAGCCTCTGCTGTGGCAATGTTGCCACCAATGACCTGAATATGAGGGAAGTTTTCCTTTACCCATCGAACACGATCAATAACACCTTTTGAATGACCGTGTGCAGTATCCACGACAATGATGTCGACACCAGCATCAGACAAAGCACGAACTCGATCTGGTGTATCAGCACCAGTACCAACCGCGGCGCCAACACGAAGACGGCCATGCTCATCTTTACAAGCATTTGGGTAAGTCGTTGCTTTGTTGAAGTCGGTTACTGTTACCATGCCACGTAATTCGAATTGATCATTAACGATCAAGACTTTTTCAATGCGGTTTTCATGAAGTAATTTACGGATAGAACCGGAAGAAGCATCTTCTGGCGCAGTGATCAAACGCTCTTTTGGCGTCATGATGTCCGCAACGGTTTTTTCAAAATCTTTAACAAAGCGAACGTCACGGCTGGTTACGATACCAACCAGGTCGTCACCTTGAACAACAGGCACGCTGGAAATGCTGTTCGCTGCGGTTAATGCCATCAGTTCATTCACTGTGGCCTCTGGATTGATGGTCACCAGATCACGAACAATACCGCTTTCGAATTTCTTCACTTTACGAACTTCACGAGCCTGCTCTTCTATGGTCAAGTTTTTGTGCACAATGCCAATGCCACCTTCTTGAGCCAATGCTATCGCCATACGATGTTCAGTTACCGTATCCATAGCTGAAGACGTAAGAGGAATATTTAATTCAATGTCTTTAGTGATTTTTGTTTTAAGGCTAACATCCTTTGGTAGAACTTCAGAATAGCCGGGGATAAGCAATACGTCGTCAAACGTTAAAGCTTCTTGCACGATTCGTAACATAATGGGGAGTTTCCAATGCCAACTAGGGTGTTAAGATGGCAGGTAATTCTACTTCAATAGTTGCTTTCGGTAAATCAAAACCACGAGAGATTGATGAAAAATTTTACAACTAGCCACTCACAAGAAACGGCATTAACCGTCTCGCAGTTAAATAGACAAATTCAACAACTTTTAGAAGCCAGTTTGCCTTGGATTTTAGTGGAAGGTGAGATCTCTAATTTAGCCAAACCTGGTTCTGGCCATTGGTATTTTTCCCTAAAGGATGATCGTGCTCAAATTCACTGCGCCATGTTCAAAAACAAAAATATAGCAGTACGTTTTCGTCCCAAAGATGGTGACATGGTTCGTTTGCGTGCCCGTGTAACTTTTTATGGCCCCAGAGGCGATTGCCAGCTCAGTGTGGAAGGCATGGAATCCGCTGGGGAAGGCGCATTACAACAAGCTTTTGAACGTTTAAAGAACCAGTTACAAGCAGAAGGCTTATTTGATGAAGCTCACAAAAAACATTTACCCGTTCGCCCAGAACGGGTCGCTATTATCACATCACCAGTCGGTGCCGCGATTCGCGATATGATTATCGCTTTTCGTCGTCGCTTCCCGCTCACAGAACTGACCATATTACCCTCATTAGTTCAAGGACAAGATGCTGCAAACAACCTACTCAAGCAGTTAACTCGTGCCGATGCCAGCGGTCATTTTGACGCCATTATTCTAGGCCGTGGTGGCGGCTCCTTGGAAGACTTGTGGAGCTTCAATGACGAAGCCCTGGCGCGCGCCATTTTCCATGCCCAAACCCCCATAGTCTCTGCCGTTGGTCACGAAACCGATTTCACCATAGCGGATTTCGTCGCCGACGTTCGTGCTGCCACCCCAACGGCAGCGGCAGAGTTACTCAGTCCCGACCGCCATCAGCTGATTCGCCAATTAGAGCAAATGGAAAAGCAGTTCGGCTTACGCTTATCACGCAAACTTGAACAGTGCCAACAACAATTAGATTTTTTGATTCGTCGCATTCGTCATCCAAAAGAACGCATAGAGCGGCAACAACAGCAACTAAATCAGCTACAACGACGCTTACAACAAGCGGTAACGCAAAAGCTCAATCAGCAGCAAGTGCGAACAACCAATATCCAACAAAGGTTGCTGCACAATAACCCAAGTAAAAAATTGCAACAGCATGATGCCAAAATCCAAGACCTGAACGCTAGATTAAGCTTGGCACTTCGCAACACCTTAACCAATAAGCAACATCAATTTGCTCGTTTGATGGACAAGCTTAATTTGGTCAGCCCGCTAAACACCCTTTCTCGAGGTTACGCCATTGCCAGAAAAGACGAGCAAGTGGTTCGCTCTATAAGTGAAGTAAATCAAGGTGAAAACATGAGTGTTCGTGTACAAGACGGTATCATATTCTGTCGCGTTGAGGACACTAAACCAAGTTAAACACCTAGCAATAACTTATCTGTCTCTTTGATTTTTTCTCAATCTGTATCTGTGGGAATGCCACAAAACAACGTACAGTAAGCTTCCAATGGACGTATCTTGTAAGGCGTAACGCATGACACCTAAGCACATGTTACTAGGGCTGGCGATTATCTTCGCATGGGGTTTTAACTTTGTGGTGATTCGCTGGGGGCTAGATGATTTAACGCCTATGATGCTAGGCGGCATGCGCTTTTTAGTCATCGCGGTAATTGGTTCCGTTTTCTTCGCCCGTCCTAACACCCCTTTTAAATGGATCCTGACTTACGCCTTGTCGTTGAACTTTGGTCAGTTTGCCTTTTTGTTTACCGGCATGGTGTTTGGCATGCCCGCTGGATTAGCGTCTCTGGTGCTGCAATCTCAAGCTTTATTCACGCTGATCTTCGCCGTCTTTTTACTCAAAGAAGTAGTGCGCCCCTATCAGATTCTTGCCATTGCCATTGCCGCTTCAGGACTCAGTGTTATTGGTATAGCGGGTGATAATGCCAGTATGACGGTATTAGGATTTGCGCTCACGTTAGCGGCTGCCTCCAGTTGGGCGCTGGGTAACATCACCACCAAAGCCATGATTCAAAAAGGCTATGACGCTAACATCAACTTAATAGTTTGGGCTTGCTGGATTCCACCTGTGCCCTTTTTTATCTGTGCTTATTTTGTCGATGGCAGTGATGTGATCTGGTCCAATTTAACCAACATGGGCTGGAAAACGTTTGCTACTCTGGCGTATCTGTCCATATTTGCCACACTAGGCGGTTATGGCTTATGGAGTTTTCTAATGTCTCGCTACCCTGCTGGAACTGTCGCACCATTAACTCTGGGCGTTCCCGTGGTGGGACTCACCTCTTCAGCCTTGCTGCTGAATGAACAAATAAGCCAAACACAATGGCTTGGCATTCTTTTGGTACTGCTTGGTTTAATGCTAAACACCTTTGGTGGACGCTGGTTAATGCGCCTCACCAAAGCAACTTAATACTATTGTCGTTTATCGTCTTGCTGCTCTAATTTATCTGCCAAACGGGACACTTGGGCCTGTAATTCAGCAATTTGTGTCACTAAGGCTTGATGATGATTTTCCTGATTCTCATGTTCTTCTTGAACGGTTTCACGAGTCATCACATCCAATACCACACCCACCATCATGTTCAAAAAGACAAACGCCGTTAAGAAAATAAAGACAATATAAAACGCCCAACTAAAGGGGTAGACGGTCATGGTCTCATACATGACATCTGTCCAATCTTCAAAAGTCGCGACACGAAACAAAGTCAGCATGGAGATGGCAATGTCTCCCCACAAGTCCTCATTCACATGATGAAAGAAAATGGATCCTACAGCCGCAAAGATATAAAAAATAATAAACATCAACAGGGCAATGTAGCCCATTTTGGGAATCGCCTTTAGCAAGGCGTTAATCAAAAAGCGCAAATCTGGAATGATGGATACCAGACGTAAAACACGGAATACACGCAGTAAACGCGCTACCAAGATCATTTCAGTGTCTGATACAGGAATCAAACTGCCAACCACAATTACGGTATCAAAAATGTTCCAAGGATCACGGAAAAAGCGCTTTTTATCATCACAAGCCATAAATCGCAGACTAATTTCAACAAGGAAGAAAACCGTGATGAAGGCATCTAAATAATTGATAGCCACTTCAACGCCATAGGGCAATGAATAGGTTTTTGCCCCTACTGTTAACGCTGCGATAACAATAATACTGATGATAAAACCCTGAAACCAAACGCTTTTTTCAATACGCTTCATCAAGGCCAGCCAGCTACTCGAATGACTTATTTCCATTGAAACTTCACCTACTAATCAAACAAATTTAACCGCATAAATGACATGCGAGAACATAGTAAGTTCATATTATGAAGATGAAAAGTAGATTTATACGACTTCGCAAAAAAACCACTAAGTGCGCTTCACACGCACCACTTTCATGATTTCCATAGGAACGCCTGCCACCATTTCTTGTGCAGGGTAATAGGTCAAATTAACACGCGCACCACGCAATGTACGATACTTGCCCTGACGCTTAAAACGAAATGGCACGTCATATCCCTCTATCATTAAGGTATGTAGAATCCAATCTTCCTGTGAACGCTGCACATGCGATTTCACCTTTAGTGCATCGGAGTGGATCAGTTCATCATGGGTATTCAACAGAGTGTCGGGATTAGATTTCACTTTAGCCTCCTCCATATATGCTGAAAGCGAATAAGTATGGCACAAATTCACGATAACTTGGGAAAAACCCGTCTATTTTTTGAACAATAACTTATTTCTTACTCATTGATGCCATCAAGCTTAGGTCAAACTTATGCCTTTAAAAATATTACCATCAAAATAAGTATCGAATGCCAATTCTCCAAACATAAATACTTCAATCAGAACCAAAATAAAATGATATTCAGAAGACTTATTTGCACCTTCCCTAGCACAGGCATGGCAATAATAAACGCCACAAATATCGCTAATTCCAACACACTCTGCTTACAAATAGCCGCCAGCATGAACAAACATCAGCAGTCTGTAAGCTAAATTAGCTTGTTTTTCCTCAGCCAAGTTGTTACAAAGCATAAAATAAAACGCTGGGCACAATTGCCAAACTCATCAAATTACTAATCAAAACAATCGACGCCACTTTATGTGGTTCTTGCTGATACAACTCAGCCACCATGTAATTCAACACGGCAGGCGGCAAACAAGCGAATACCAACAAATAAGCAAAGTACTCATCGGACAAACCGACCAAGGCCTGCCACAAAAACGCCATGATGAGTCCGGACAAAGGACATAAAACACCGCTAATCACGCCCAATCGCCACTGACTAAAGTCCACACTGGTCATACGCACACCTAACGCAAACAACATCAAAGGAATGGCAATTTGTCCTAACATATCCACTGAAACCTGTATGGCTGGCATTAGCTGCCAACCTTGAAAACTCCACACCAAACCTAAAACGGTGGCGATGATCATGGGCATTTTCAGCACATTTAAAAGATTGGATTTAGGATTAAGAAGATACATTCCAACTGTGAAGTGCAATAGGTTTTCCGTCAAAAACAAGACCACAGCAATAGGCAATGCTGACTCACCAAATGCTAACAAAATCAATGGAATACCAAGATTCCCACTGTTATTAAACATCATGGGAGGAACCAAGGTTTTGGGAGAAATTCGCAATAACTTACACAGCGGCCAGACCAATAATCCCGAACCAAGCACCACCACAGCCGCTGCCACCACTAGATCCAAATACAACGCAATATGAAACTCTTTTGACGACATCACTGAAAAAATCAGCGCCGGTGCAAACACACTGATATTCAAACGGTTGGCTACTGTCATATCGGTTGGTCGAACCCGGGCATACAGAAAAGCCACCAACACAATACAAGCCAGAGGAAACACGGTATTAAAGATTTGCATTGCCAGTGATGTGCTGTTCATTCTTCACCCTTTTTTAAGAAGAACAATAGCTTACTCTTGTTGCTTAGAAAGGCAATCTAATCGTCTTTTTCGAGCAAAACAGAAGGAATCAAAATAAAACGCTGAGGCACGTTTTTTCCCGCCAGTAGATCCATACCAATTTCTATCGCTGTCTCGGCCATCATGACTGGACGTTGTACAGCCGTTGCAATCCAAGGGTTACCGGGCTGTTTGATAATATCTTCGGCGAAAGGCGCACCGTCTACCGATGCTAAAACAAACTCATTTCTCTTCGCCTGCTTAGCCGCTCGCAACGCACCCAAAGCAGTTGGATCATTGATGGTAAATACGGCATCTATTTGCGGATAGGCTTCCATCAAATACGTCATAGCTTCCATACCTCCTTCGACACTGCCTGTGCCATTCATTCGGTCACTGAGCAAGCGAATGTTTGGGTATTTATTTAGTGCCGATTTACACCCAGCAACACGCTCAATCACGGACGATACCAACACACCATTGATAATAACGAAGTTACCTTGATAACCAGTTTGTTTCGCCAACTTTTCACAGGCCACCACACCCGCTTGAACATTGTCTGTAGTAATAGTGGCATCTGCTCCCTGTGCATTTACATCAACAGCAATAACCTTAATGCCAGCCCTTTGTGCTTTAGCAACCACTGGCGCCACTTTATATTCGTCGGCAGCTGTCAGAACGATCAAGTCCACGTCTTGTTCAATGAAGTCATTCAATTGTTCAATTTGTCTTTGCCAATCGTAAGCATCAGAGCGAATCAGCATTTTGACCGGGCCATTTGACAGCTGTTGCGCTTTACGGGTCGCTGCATCCACTAATTTTACAAAATAAGGGTTTCCCAAGTCTGCAACACTAATACCAATTGAACGTAACGACTGCGGCTCAGAAGATTGCGAAGAAAGCGGTGATAATAAAGCCAATAAAATCACGATCGCGATCCCCACCGTCACCAGTCGTCGTCTCAAATAAGACTGGACTGCACACCCTATATATTTAATGAAGGGATGACGAACAGACTTCATGCAATTTCCTCAAGCATAAAAAAACAAGCCCCCATTTTGCCTGACCAAAAGACATAACAAAACAGAGGCTTGGTGAATTCGGTGACGAAAATTACGCTGCAGTATCAGCGTCGACACCGCCGTCCACTTCCATTGCCCCCGTCATGATGGCAACCGCATCCGACATAGAGTGAGATTGCGGCGTTACCACAGCAGCACGCTTACCTAGACGATGAATATGAATACGATCTGCCACTTCAAACACATGCGGCATGTTGTGACTAATCAAGATAATGGGCAAACCACGATCACGTACTTCTTTAATCAGATTCAAAACGCGACGCGATTCTTTTACCCCCAAGGCGGCAGTGGGTTCATCCATTATTACCACCTTGCTACCAAACAAAGCAGAACGTGCCACTGCCACACCTTGGCGCTGACCACCGGACAGAGACTCAACCGCCTGGCTGATGTTTTGAATCGTCATCAAGCCCAGCTCCGCCATCTTCTCTCGAGCGCGCTTTTCCATTTCTTTTTTATCCAGCATACGGAACACCGAACCCAAGATTCCTGGCTTAAGCAACTCACGACCTAGAAAAAGGTTGTCGGCAATATTCAACGCGGGGGATACCGCCAAATTCTGATAAACAGTTTCAATACCAAGGGCTCTGGCTTCCATTGGCGAATTAAAATGCACAGGTTGGCCATCTAAGAAAATGTCACCTTCGTCTGGTATCAAAGCGCCAGATAAAGCCTTAATAAGAGATGACTTGCCCGCGCCATTGTCACCAATTACCGCTAGAATTTCTCCTGGATAGAGTTCAAAGTCAGCATGATCAATAGCCGTAACACTGCCATAACGCTTCACTAAGTTTTTCGTTTGCAATACAGGAGTTTGATTGTAATCCACTGTCATTACGCTGTTCCTCTTCGAATCCATTGGTCTACACCGACGGCAACGATAATCAAAATGCCCACAGTGAACTCTTGCCACAATACATCCACACCCGCCAACGCCAAGCCATTACGAAACACACCGACTACCAAGGCACCCACTAAGGTTCCATAAATGGAGCCGCGGCCACCAAACAAACTACACCCCCCTATTACCACAGCGGTAATACTATCTAAGTTGGTGGTGTAACCTGCTTGAGGGCTGACCGAGCCAATTCGACCAATCAATACCCAAGCACCAATAGCACACACCACTCCAGCTAATACATAGACAGAAAGCAGAATGCGATCGGTACGAATACCTGCCAGTTTCGCAGCGGCGGGATCATCGCCAGTGGCATACACATGACGCCCCCAAGAAGTCCAGTTCAAGGCATACCAAATCACAAAAAACAACGCCAACATCAACAAGGAACCATAAGTTAACCGCGCACCAAATACATTAATGGTTTCCCCTAACCACTGCAGCAAAGGCGCTGCCGCATTGATGTCTTGTGAACGAATGGTTTCACTTTTCGAGTACCAAAGATTCAGTGCAAAAAAGACATTCCAAGAACCCAAGGTAGCAATGAAAGGCGGCAACTTCATGCGGGTAATCAAAAGGCCATTAATGAAACCCGTCACAGCCCCCACACCAATACCGATTAGTAAAGCCACACCACCATCAAAACCATAATCTATCGCCATGCGGCCCATCACCACAGACGACAACACCATGATGGCACCAACCGACAGGTCTATTCCAGCGGTCAATATAATTAAAGTTTGCGCCACCCCAATGACGCCAATAATCGTCACCTGTTGCAAAATCAAAGAAAGATTAAACGGATGTAAAAAACGGCTACCAATGATCATACTGAAGGCCACAATGGCAAGAATCAGCACAATACTTGGGGCGGCGACAGGATAGTGATGTAAAAACTTTTTAAAACCTTCTAATAACGTGTCGCGGTGTTCAAAATTAGCGACATAAGAATTCGCCTTATCCGCCACTTTATCGTGTTCCAACACAGGAGAAGAGGATTTTGTATCGGTTGAACTCATAGACTACTCCAAACGAGAAAACTGCCGTTAGCCCAAACCCCGGCTAACGGCAAAAGCAGGCACCATCTTATTGCCTATTTATTAAGAATGGGATTAACCCCAACACATATTTAGGCCAGTTTGAGAACTGATTGAGTTCACACCCTTGACTGGCTCATCGGTCACCAGCTGCACACCTGTGTCGAAGAAATCTAAACCGTCCGAAGCACTTGGGCGTGTGCCAGATTTGGCAAACTCAACAATCGCAGTGACACCTTCAGAGGCCATTTTGAGAGGGAATTGCATAGACGTAGCGCCAATCACACCATCACGGATATTACGCACACCAGGGCAACCACCATCAACCGATACAATCAATACATCTTTTTCCAAACCGAACGATTTAAGGGCTTCATAAGCACCCGCTGCAGCCGGCTCATTAATGGTGTAAACCAAGTTAACTTCAGGGTCTTTTTGGAGTAAATTCTCCATCGCTCGACGACCGCCTTCTTCCGATCCTTGTGTCACATCGTTACCCACAATACGAGGATCTGTCTCATCGCCCATGCGAGCAGGGTCTTTTAGATCAATACCGAAGCCTTTTAAGAACCCCTGATCACGCGCAACATCCACCGTAATCTGGCTGGTACTTAGATCCAACAAGGCAATTTTCGCGTCTTTGGCCTTATCTCCCATTTTCGCCTTAGCCCACATACCAATCATCTCACCCGCTTTGAAGTTATCTGTAGCGAAAGTCATATCTGCGGCACTGGCAGGACTCAAAGGCGTATCCAAGGCAATAACCAACAAGCCAGCATCGCGAGCTTTTTGAATAGTTGGTACGATCGCAGAGGTATCACTTGGGGTAATCAAAATCCCTTTAGCACCTGCAGCAATCAGATTTTCTACCGCTTGTACCTGAGTTTCATTGTCGCCATCGTAACGACCTGCGAAAGTACGCAATTCCACACCAAGCTCTTGTGCTTTGGCTTGTGCGCCTTCTTTCATCTTGACAAAGAATGGATTGGTATTGGTCTTAGTAATCAGACCTATGATTGGGGTCTCCGCAACAGCAACACTGGACAAAGTGGTTGCAGCAACTAGACAGGCGAGTTTCTTAGCTGAAAATAACTTCAGAGATTTCATGTTTTGTAACTCCAATATTTTGTTTTTATTATTGGCATTGATGCCTCTGGGAAATGCGTTTTCCCTCAAACAAATATGAAGCATAAAAACTAACCAAGTATTTCACTGACAAAGTTTTTTTGTAATTTTTGTAATATTTTATTCTTATTTCTGGAATATTTTTTCTAATGCTTTGATTGTAAAAGGTTTAGCAATAAAAAAATCATCACTTTTCAATTGATATTTTTGCTCTAGTTCGTCCTTTGGCAAGCCCGACATTAACAATATCGCACCAGTAAAGCCCACTTCACTGCTTTGAATATGGTGCGCCAAGGCCACACCATCCATCGCCCCCGATAAGTTCACATCAGACACAATGGCATCCGGCACTATACCGGTTTGTAACGCCTTTAATACTGCTTCAGCATGATCAAAAGTCTGTACTAGATACGACATTTTTTGCAGTTGTTCGCGTATAACTCGGCACACGTCATCATCGTCTTCTACCAGCCACACTAAGCTGTGTTCTGCCAGTTGAATGGATACCTCTTGAGACTCTAATGACAAGTCTGGTAAAACCGGATTTTGCTCTTGTTGCGGTAAAAACAAACATACTCGTGTCCATTTGCCCAGCTCGGAGGTCACTTTGATTTCACCACCACTTTGTTTGACGAAACCATAAATCATACTTAACCCTAATCCACTGCCCTTACCGACAGGTTTAGTGGTAAAGAAAGGTTCAAAAATACGACCTATCACCTCTTCTGATATGCCTTCTCCCGTGTCTTCAACACGAATACGAATGGCTGGTATATCCGTATCCGGTAAGGTACAGGTTTTGGTTGAAAATGACAGATGGCCACCTTCTGGCATGGCACTGGCACTGTTTAACGCCAAATTCAATAAAGCATTTTCCAGTTGGGAAGGATCAATCAGACTAAACACATTAGGACATTGTAAGTCCTTGTCTACTTGAATGTGCGTGCCCACACTGTATTCCACCAAATCCAGCATACCTTCGATCAAATCATCAATACCAACGGACACAGGAAACAATTGTTGGCGACGACTAAACGCCAACAAACGCTGCACTAGGTTACTGCTCTTTTCCGCTACCGCCGACGCCCTTTCTATGTAACGACTCTGATCTTGCGTTTGTGGACGCGAGTCAGCCAACATTTGTAAGTTACCCATGATGGCAGCAAGAAGGTTATTAAAATCATGCGCGACACCACCCGTGAGCTGTCCTAACATTTCCATTTTTTGTGCTTGACGTAACTGACTTTCGACACTTTTACGTTCCGTTAAATCTGTATAAAGGGTCACAAAGCCGCCTTCAGGCATGGGTTTAGAGCGAAATTCTATGATCTTTCCTGAGTCAAAATGACGCTCAAAACTCTGTACTTTAAGATGGCGAGACTCGTTCACTTCGTCCATGTGAACTTGCTGGTTCTCCAAGTTTAAGTTCTTGTGAACACCACGATTAATTAACTTTTGAACCTCATCGATTGGCATACCAAGGTGTAAATCTTCGTCCGTTAAATCAAATAACTTTTGATAACCCAGATTCCAAGCCATGAGTTGGCCCTTGGCTGAAAATACACTCAAACCATCATTCATATTATCGAATATGGTTTCTAACAGACGTTTTTGCTCTGATAATTCAGCGGTCACCTCAAGACGACGTAAAGCATCCTGTCGAAAAACATCAAAGGTCTCCGCCAAGGTGCCAATCTCATCGTTACGACGAATGCGTGCTGGCTTCGATTCCACCACTCCTAGGGACAATTGCTCCATATCATTAGTGACCAGACCAAGGTCTTTGGTCATACGCTGGCTGTACCAATACAAACGCGTCAGGCCAAGCAACAAAAACACCGAAATACCAATAATCCAGATCTGCCCTGTGGCAACAAAAGAGGATACTTCTTGGCGCTGGCGACTCACTTTTTTCTGTAAGCCTCCTACGAAATCACTGACTTTATTACTCAGTTGCTCGGACTTAGCCCGAATGGCAATCAGCAAATAGTTTTTACGCTGTTGAATATCATTGAGTCTTTGATGGGCTTTAAGCAAATCCTGCGCAATGCTTCTCACTTGCTCATTTTGATCCGATAAATTCAACACATTGGCGAGATTGTCTGGCAATAGATTGGGGGCTTCCAGCAATTGTAATAGCCAAGCTAGACCTTGACGACTGGTCACTTCTGCACTGTTGTCAGAAGGCAATAACTGTCGAATTCGAAACTGCTGAGCTAAACCATCTTCGCGTATATAAAGCTCTTCTCGAACCAAGGTAACCAGCTCTTCCAGCGTAGCTTGTAAATCGTCCAAGCGTTTGTCTATGTCTACTTGGAACTCGGAATCCATCAGGCTATCAGCCACCCCACGCAATTCCAATATACGTCGGTGAATGCGTTCTGATTCCGTTTGCAATTGGAAAGGCCGACCCGAACCTGCTGTATAAGGCGCAATGGCAGCCAGCTGTGCCACGCCTTCTGCCAAGGTTAACGAGGTACTAATTTCGGGCAGCGTTTGAGACTCAAACTCAGACAAACTGGCTTCGCTAACGCGCATCGATTGCCAGCCAATGCCCACCATAAAAAAGGCCACCACACTGATCGCCAATATAGACAGCGAGGCTTTCTGGCGAATGCTGACAAAGCGCATTAATTGGCTCGCACTGGACCTTGGAAGAAGTAACCAAGACCACGTTGAGTTTTAATAAATTCTGGTGTTTTCGGATTAGACTCTATTTTACGTCGCAAGCGCAAAATCAACACATCCACGGTACGATCAAAGACTTCTGTCTCCAAGCCACGGCTTTGCTCAATTAATTGCTCACGGGTAAAAATTCTATCTGGATGACGTGCCAACACTTCCAATAGGGAAAACTCTCCCAAGGTGAGAGTCACTGTTTTGCCTGTTTGGTCTTGTAATAACCTTGCAGTAAGATCCAACACCCAAGCACCAAAATGCAAACATTCATGACCTTGACCACTGTTTTGAGATGAACTCGAAGGCGCTTGATAAGAACGTCGCAATAAAGCATGAATACGCGCAATGAGTTCACGCAAATTAAACGGCTTCATCATGTAATCGTCAGCGGCCAATTCCAACCCCAAAATACGATCTGTTTCATCACCTTTGCCTGTTAACATCATAATCGGCATGGTGAAACGCTCGCGCACTTCGCGCGCCAAATGCAACCCATCTTCTTCTTTCAGATACAAATCCATTAACACCAAATCAACTGGATTCTCTTCCAACTGCGCCCACATTTGGCGACCATTTTCCGCTTCTCTCACTTGGTAGCCCTTTTGAGATAATGCATCACAAAGTAGCTGACGAATGTCTTGATCATCGTCAACAAGCAACAAGGTTTTTTTGTTTGATTCTGTCATGGTTCTGATAAAGGTCCACAGTTTGCATTTTTCGCTGTATTCTCAAATGATACTGGACCAAATGACACTGGCGAAAAGGTTTCTTCGTTATTATGGTATCGGTAGATTAACAGAAGGAGCCGCGCCTTGCCTCAATTGAAACGCATATCACTTAGCTTTTTAGAGCCACAAGAAACCCTGCAGGCCAGCACCGAAGAGAGTATTTTAGACGCCTTACTTATCCACCATGTTGCTATTCGCCATGCCTGTGATAACGGAGTTTGCGGTGTGTGTTTAACACAATTACTCGATGGTCAGATCGATTATGGTCAGCATCACCCCCGCGGCCTCACACAACAAGAAATCGAACAAAACTATATATTGCCATGCATCGCCCGTTGCAAAACCGACATACGTTTGGCCCAACCTAAGGTCAAAATGCGTTAAACTCTGCTTTATTCATCTGCTGACACACTTTATTTATGACATTACCCATTCACGAGCTCATTCCTGCACTCACACAACAACTGAATGAAGGCCATCAGGCCATTCTTGAGGCAGCTCCAGGAGCGGGTAAAACCAGCGTAGTACCTTTGGTATTAATGGATCAAGCATGGAATCATGGTCGTAAAATCATTATGCTAGAGCCACGTCGTCTCGCAGCTAAGGCTGCTGCGCAACGTCTCGCAGAGAACTTAAAAGAACCACTTGGTCAACGTATCGGTTATCGTATCCGTCATGACACAAAAGAAAGCAAAGACACTCAAGTCTTGGTGGTTACCGAAGGTGTCCTGACTCGAATGCTCCAAGATGACCCTTGCCTAAGCGATATATCACTGGTCATTTTCGATGAATTCCATGAACGTAATTTGCATTCCGACTTAGCTTTTGCCTTATGCTTACAAGCAAGAGAGCTTTATCGAGATGACGATCCCCTTAAATTGTTGGTCATGTCCGCCACCCTAGACACTCAATTGCTAGAACAGCGTCTAGCTTGTTCGACATTGACCAGCGCAGGACGCAGCTTCCCTGTTGATGTTATTTACGCTAATAAAGCGTTGAAAATAGCGCAAGTCTGTGAAGAAGTCAGCCGTTTAACCGTGCAGGCATTCCATCAACAAACAGGCAATATTCTGGTGTTTTTGCCTGGTCAAAAAGAGATTCGCCAGGTTCAAAAAAGCTTACGCATGACGTTAGATAATGAACCTCATCTCTCTATTTTGTCCTTATATGGAGACTTGAGCTTAGCGGAGCAGGAAAAAGTCATCGCACCAACCACTGCGCCTGAACGAAAAATCGTACTCGCCACTGCCATTGCACAAACCAGCTTGACTATTGAAGGCATCCGCGTAGTTGTCGACAGTGGCTTAAGTCGTGAGGCTAGATTTGATGCTAATACTGCCATCACGCGCTTGCATACCCGACACGCCACTCAAGCCGAAACCGTGCAACGCATGGGACGTGCAGGTCGCACACAAGCTGGTGTTTGCTACCGTTGGTGGAGTGAAGAGCAACAACATAGATTAGCGGCGCAAGCACAGCCACAAATTGAATGCTCAGAACTCAGCGCCTTAACGCTCAATTTGGCGCAATGGGGTGTTCAAGACAGATTAGAACTCGATTGGATCACGCCACCGCCGCAAGGGCATTTTCAGCAATCTTTAGACACCTTACGACAACTAAATGCGATTACCGAGCAAGGTTTAACCCTAACGCCTCATGGCGAGCGCATGAGCCAACTCAATTTAGAGCCGCGCTTAGCGCATCTGTTACTCCTAGCAAAACAATGGGGAATCAGCGATTTAGCATGCCAAGCCTGCGCCCTACTAAGCGAAGGGGATCCTTTGTCCAATGTGGGCAGTGACTTCCATTTGCGCTTACACTGGCTTTTCGACAAGGACAACAAGCTCAACGCCCAAAAGCCAAAACACTTTTATCAACAATCAATAAAACAATGGCGTCATCACTTTTCAAATATAAGCAGTTCGCCATTCAATATGGCTAAACTCACTGACAAGATTGACGAGGGAGATGCATTAGGCTTATTGTTGGCTGCTGCGTTTTTTGACCGTATCGCGCAACGACAAGACAATTCCAAAAACTACTCTGAGCAAAAGCTTCTTTACAAGCTCGCTAATGGTCGTATTGCCAGCTTGGACAAGACAGATACTAATGCGCAATTTGAGTATCTTGTGGCTCTGGATGTGGGCGGTCATCAAGATCACAACCAAGACCAAATTTACTTATCTCATCCTTTAAACCTCTCTGCTTTGGCTGAGCATTTACCTGAACTGCAAAAAGAAGTGACTCATCTTGCTTGGTCAAAAAAAGAGGCACGTTTAATCAGCGAACAACAAACTTGGGTTAGTAAGCTCTGTTTACAACGCAAAGCATCTCAACATCTATCTGACGATGCCGTCATTACTGCTGTTATTCAATACATAAGACAAACAGGATTAGCCGTATTACCTTGGAATCAAGATACGGCTCAACTCAGAGCCAGACTGCATTTCGCAGCCAAACATGACACTCAACACGCATGGCCAGATTGGCGCGATGAAGGTTTACTCAATACATTGGAAACATGGCTCGCACCTTACCTAGCCAAAGTGACCACACAGAGCACGCTGGATAAACTCGACCTAACGACTATTTTACTCAATAGCTTAAACTGGTCGCAGCAGTCCAGACTAAAAGAAAAGGTACCCGAACGGCTCGCGGTGGCATCGGGCAATCAACACAAAATTGACTATCAGCAATCGCCCCCCAAGCTCAGTGTAAAACTGCAAGAAGCCTTTGGAATGACAAGCACGCCACAGGTTTTAGGGCAAAACCTCAGCTTGGAATTATTATCGCCCGCACAACGCCCTTTGGCGGTTACGCACGATCTGCCCTTCTTTTGGCAAAATGCCTACCCTGAGATAAAAAAAGAAATGCGTGGTCGCTATCCCAAACACCCTTGGCCAGATGACCCTTTAAGCGCTCAGGCTACCGCAAAAACCAATCGCGCCTTACGAGGTTCGTAATGACGCCAAAGCAGCTTCGGTAATCCTTTGACTAAAAGATGTATTCTTAGGGTGATTGGGACTCCAGCCCAGAATAAAACGGTGAAAATCTGCCCAAGCAAGATCAAACAAAGCGCGCCACTCGGCTTCAACCTTTGTCGCGAAATCGGGCGATTCACCTTGTGCAACCAAGCAGCGAGTTAATTCAGCAAAGTAATGATCCAATAAGAAGGCTAGGTGCTCTGCCAAACTGGTTTCATCCAAACAACTACCCAGAAAATAGGCCACATCTTGTACACCAACACCTTGCCCTGTGTATTGGAAATCCACCGCAGCAACATTTTTACCAGATTCAGAAAAACAAAAATTGGCCACCTTGGCATCGCCATGTAATAAGGTTTGATAACTTGCCTGCTTGAGGGTTTGATCTATTCGTCTCGCCTGCTGTTTCAATTCACTGTCCGCCATGGCTTGCCATTCATCAGGTCGAGTATCTAAATGCCAATAACTACCTCGTGCCCAAAGACCTTGATAGCTATCCTGTGATGACACAATAAATTGGCTGTGAAAGCTGGCTAACCAATCCAATACAGGCAAACAAGCAGACCAGGTGAGTTGACCATGTCGATATTCAAAACCTGAAGCATCCAAGTCTTCTAACAGGATGAAAATTTCATTTTGCGTTTCATGCACTCCATAACATTTGGCCATTCGAGCAGTAGGCGACACTCTCTTTGACCAGTCTTTATACCACTGGGTTTCCACCTGATAAGACTGTAACTTTCGTTGATGCGATAAGTCCGATTGCCAACCTCTTGGGTGCGTCATGACCATATCAAGGCGTATCGATTTCACGATTACTGAAGTGAGATTGTACTGAGTACCAGACACTAGATAACGTACAATTTCACCGTACCCACTCCATAAGGATTGAATCGTTTCACCACGAGCGACAGAGGCTGCAGCCAAACTTCGTTTTACAAATATTTCAGGTGACATTACAAACCCCAAACTTTCATTTCGCATATTGTAGCTAATATACTATTGAGGCTTTAGAAAAGGACCTCTAAGCAGAGTCCGCTTTCAGCGAAATAATGTTATAAAGAAGCATTCAAGTAGCATATAGAGACAAAATAGTCTCCTATTTTCCTAAAAATAAGTCATAAAAAACCAGTAGTAAGGATGATTCACCATGACACATTATGGCTGCCAACTAATGGCTGAAAAGATGTCAAAAGTATTAATGAGACGCCCAGCAGACAGTTTGCGACAAGCCGACCAGCAAGTATGGCATTACAATCATCTATTTGATGCCGAAAAAGCCATTCAGCAGTACGACGCTTTCACTCAATTGATCCTCGACACTGGCTGCGACATTGTCTGGATGGAAGACAATAACGATGGTCTCTGTGATGCCATGTTTACGCGCGATGCGTCACTTATCACCAAAGCAGGCGCTATTCCTCTAAAAATGGGGAAAAGCCTTCGTACACCTGAGCCAGAATTACACAAGCAAACCTATGATAAACTAGGTATTCCTATTCTTGGGCAATTAACAGGAGAAGCAAAAATTGAAGGTGGCGATACCATTTGGCTAAATGAACATACCTTATTAGTAGGCATGGGATTTCGTTCTAACCAAGCAGGAGTTGATCAACTTAATGCTTTACTTAACCCCAATGACATTCAGGTTCTTGGTTTCGACATGCCTTACTGGAGTGGTAAGGAAGCTTGTTTGCACCTTATGTCAGTAATATCTCCCCTAACGGAAAACAAATACCTAGTTCACCCGCCTTTGATCCCAGCTCGTTTATGGCAATTGCTAGAAGATCAAGGAATTGAATTTGTCATCGCACCTGAAGACGAGTTCACCGCATCGTTTGGCTTAAACCTTAACGTTTTACCAACCTCACCTGATCAATGCATCATGATCGAAGGCTTCCCAAAAACTAAGCAGAGAATGGAAGATCACGGCGTGACTGTGCATGTCTTTGAAGGGGATGCCCTTTGCATGGCCTGTGAGGGTGGACCAACCTGTTTAACAAATCCTATCTTACGTGAAGCAAACTAGTAGTCTATTTATTGGTGACAGAGCGATAGACCACTCTGTCACCGAATTGACATAATGACAAAAAAACAATCAATCATCATCCTGCATCGGAATAACACTAGCACCGGAACTAAGAAAAGAAAGGCGCTGTGCTATACTCAATTTTTCAGGCTCAGTAAACGAAACTGTGTCATTATCTGGATGAAAGCTGTACTCCACCTTCGCTCCATCAAACTTAATCTTTCCCAAAATTTGACCTTGCTGACTAATACAGTCTAAATCTTGTTGTGCAGTAAAAAACAAAACCATCGAGAGTGCCCTTAGAGAATCATTGAGAAAACATAATATTAAAATCAGACAAAATTTCGATCAACAAAACTGGCCTTGTTAGGGAAATAGCATAACCTTGTAACGCTTCTTATGCATTTACATCTAAGGCGATGGCAAGCGCCTGTGGCGTATAAAGAGCCACTTCTGAGTTCGGGATGAGATCAGGTGGTTAACTCGTTAGAACGCCCTTAACCCAGAAAGCCACTTTACCTATCTTCATTCTGACTTTCTTACAGACGTAAAAAAGCCCCGACCGTTTCCGATCAGGGCTTCTTAATTAAGATCTTGATAACGACCTATGCTTATCCCCTTGTGGGACTACCATAGACATGGCGAGCGCCTGTGGCGTATAAAGAGCCACTTCTGAGTTCGGGATGGGATTAGGTGGTTCAATCATACCATCGCAAGAATTGCGCCTTAGAGGTTTACTCCCCCTGTTTTTATTTTGAGTTTCTTACAGACGTAAAAAAGCCCCGACCATTTCCGATCAGGGCTTCTTAATTAAGATCTTGATAACGACCTACTCTCACATGGGATCTCCCACACTACCATCGGCGATGGCGCTTTTCACTTCTGAGTTCGGGATGGGATCAGGTGGTTCAACGCCTCTATGATTATCAAGAAAACTCGGATGTGCTCAGCACAAATTCGTTTACTTGTTCACTTTAACAATCAACTTTTGAAACAGCGATAACCAAGTATCAAACCGGAACCTCCAAGGATGGAGGAAATACTGAAAATTGTCTGGAACAATTTCAGTACTATCGTAAATTCTTTGTAGTTCACTCTGTTTTCTTCAGAGTTCTGTAAAACCACTTTGGTGTTATATGGTCAAGCCTCACGAGCAATTAGTATTGGTTAGCTCAACGCCTCACAACGCTTACACACCCAACCTATCAACGTCCTAGTCTCGAACGGCTCTTTAGGGGACTTAAAGTCCCAGTGAGATCTTATCTTGAGGGAGGCTTCCCGCTTAGATGCTTTCAGCGGTTATCCCGTCCGAACGTAGCTACCCGGCAATGCCACTGGCGTGACAACCGGAACACCAGAGGTTCGTCCACTCCGGTCCTCTCGTACTAGGAGCAGCTCCTCTCAAATCTCAAACGTCCACGGCAGATAGGGACCGAACTGTCTCACGACGTTCTAAACCCAGCTCGCGTACCACTTTAAATGGCGAACAGCCATACCCTTGGGACCGGCTTCAGCCCCAGGATGTGATGAGCCGACATCGAGGTGCCAAACACCGCCGTCGATGTGAACTCTTGGGCGGTATCAGCCTGTTATCCCCGGAGTACCTTTTATCCGTTGAGCGATGGCCCTTCCATACAGAACCACCGGATCACTAAGACCTACTTTCGTACCTGCTCGACGTGTCTGTCTCGCAGTTAAGCGTGCTTTTGCCTTTACACTCTATGCATGATTTCCGACCATGCTGAGCACACCTTCGTGCTCCTCCGTTACTCTTTGGGAGGAGACCGCCCCAGTCAAACTACCCACCACACAGTGTCCTCGATCCCGATAAGGGACCTGAGTTAGAACCTCAAACATACCAGGGTGGTATTTCAAGATCGGCTCCACTAAAACTGGCGTCTTAGTTTCAAAGCCTCCCACCTATCCTACACAAGTAGGTTCAAAGTTCACTGTGAAGCTATAGTAAAGGTTCACGGGGTCTTTCCGTCTAGCCGCGGATACACAGCATCTTCACTGCGATTTCAATTTCACTGAGTCTCGGGTGGAGACAGTGTGGCCATCGTTACGCCATTCGTGCAGGTCGGAACTTACCCGACAAGGAATTTCGCTACCTTAGGACCGTTATAGTTACGGCCGCCGTTTACTTGGGCTTCGATCAAGAGCTTCGCCTAAGCTAACCCCATCAATTAACCTTCAAGCACCGGGCAGGCGTCACACCCTATACGTCCACTTTCGTGTTTGCAGAGTGCTGTGTTTTTAATAAACAGTCGCAGCCACCTGGTATCTTCGACCGACCAGTGCTTACGGAGCAAGTCCTTCACACCGGTCGGCGTACCTTCTCCCGAAGTTACGGTACCATTTTGCCTAGTTCCTTCACCCGAGTTCTCTCAAGCGCCTTGGTATTCTCTACCTGACCACCTGTGTCGGTTTGGGGTACGGTTCACACATATCTGACGCTTAGAAGTTTTTCCTGGAAGCAGGGCATCAACCACTTCGTCCAAAAGAGGACTCGTCATCAATTCTCAGCCTTAGGATCCCGGATTTGCCTAAGATCCCAGCCTACAACCTTAAACGCGGACAACCATCGCCGCGCTGGCCTAGCCTTCTCCGTCTCTCCATCGCAATATGCATAAGTACAGGAATATTAACCTGTTTCCCATCGACTACGCTTTTCAGCCTCGCCTTAGGGGCCGACTCACCCTGCCCTGATTAACATGGGACAGGAAACCTTGGTCTTCCGGCGAGGGAGGTTTTCACTCCCTTTATCGTTACTCATGTCAACATTCGCACTTCTGATACCTCCAGGGTGCCTTACAGCTTCCCCTTCAACGGCTTACAGAACGCTCCTCTACCATACATAAACAGCAAAACCATCTACATATCCGTAGCTTCGGTGTACAGTTTGAGCCCCGTTATATCTTCCGCGCAGGCCGACTCGACTAGTGAGCTATTACGCTTTCTTTAAAGGGTGGCTGCTTCTAAGCCAACCTCCTAGCTGTCTAAGCCTTCCCACATCGTTTCCCACTTAACTGTAACTTGGGGACCTTAGCTGACGGTCTGGGTTGTTTCCCTTTCCACGACGGACGTTAGCACCCGCCGTGTGTCTCCCGTGCTCATACTCATTGGTATTCGGAGTTTGCATGGGGTTGGTAAGTCGGGATGACCCCCTAGCCCAAACAGTGCTCTACCCCCAATGGCAATACACGAGGCGCTACCTAAATAGCTTTCGAGGAGAACCAGCTATCTCCGAGCTTGATTAGCCTTTCACTCCTATCCACAAGTCATCCCCGGACTTTTCAACGTACGTGGGTTCGGTCCTCCAGTTAGTGTTACCCAACCTTCAACCTGCTCATGGATAGATCGCCCGGTTTCGGGTCTATTCCCAGCAACTATACGCCCTATTAAGACTCGGTTTCCCTACGGCTCCACTACATGCTTAACCTTGCTACTGAAAATAAGTCGTTGACCCATTATACAAAAGGTACGCAGTCACCGAACAAGTCGGCTCCCACTGCTTGTACGTACACGGATTCAGGTTCTATTTCACTCCCCTCACTGGGGTTCTTTTCGCCTTTCCCTCACGGTACTGGTTCACTATCGGTCAGTCAGGAGTATTTAGCCTTGGAGGATGGTCCCCCCATGTTCAGACAGGATAACACGTGTCCCGTCCTACTCGTTTTCATTCAAAAGGCGTTTTCGTATACGAGGCTATCACTCTCTACGGCCGCTCTTTCCAGAGCCTTCTACTAACACCAATTAAACTTAAGGGCTAATCCCCTTTCGCTCGCCGCTACTCAGGGAATCTCGGTTGATTTCTTTTCCTCCGGGTACTTAGATGTTTCAGTTCCCCGGGTTCGCCTCGTATGGCTATGGATTCACCATACGATACCCGCAAGCGGGTGGGTTTCCCCATTCGGACATGTTCGGATCACAGCGTGTTTATCCACTCCCCGAACCTTTTCGCAGATTACCACGTCCTTCATCGCCTCTGACTGCCAAGGCATCCACCGTGCACGCTTAGTCACTTGACCATATAACCCAAAATAGTTTTTTAACTTTCTAAGTGATACTTAGTCCGTCACTACTCTGAACTACATACCAACGCCGCTTTTGTCTCAGCATTGGATTTACGATCTTAGATTGTCGTCATTCTTAATCAGAAGGAAGTAAGATTAAGCACAACGCAATCCACCGGTTTGACGCTTGATTATCGTCTATTTCAAAAATTAAATTGTTAAAGAGCAAGTTTAGTGCAAAGCACTAAGTCAGATGCTTGATGATTCCATCAAACCTCTTGCTTAGAACTCTGTCTAATTCGCTTTAAGATAAGTAACCATGAGAACTCATGGCCATCAGATAATTTGTGTGAACGCTCACCAGAACTTTCATCGTTTAAGGAGGTGATCCAGCCCCAGGTTCCCCTAGGGCTACCTTGTTACGACTTCACCCCAGTCATTGACCACTCCGTGGTAACCGCCATCCCTAAGGTTAAGCTAGCTACTTCTGGAGCAATCAACTCCCATGGTGTGACGGGCGGTGTGTACAAGGCCCGGGAACGTATTCACCGTGGCATTCTGATCCACGATTACTAGCGATTCCGACTTCATGGAGTCGAGTTGCAGACTCCAATCCGGACTACGACGCACTTTATGGGATTCGCTTACTATCGCTAGTTCGCAACCCTTTGTATACGCCATTGTAGCACGTGTGTAGCCCTACTCGTAAGGGCCATGATGACTTGACGTCGTCCCCACCTTCCTCCGGTTTGTCACCGGCAGTCTCCTTAAAGTTCTCGGCATTACCCGCTAGCAAGTAAGGATAAGGGTTGCGCTCGTTACGGGACTTAACCCAACATTTCACAACACGAGCTGACGACAGCCATGCAGCACCTGTCTCAGAGCTCCCGAAGGCACCAAAGCATCTCTGCTAAGTTCTCTGGATGTCAAGAGTAGGTAAGGTTCTTCGCGTTGCTTCGAATTAAACCACATGCTCCACCGCTTGTGCGGGCCCCCGTCAATTCATTTGAGTTTTAACCTTGCGGCCGTACTCCCCAGGCGGTCTACTTATTGCGTTAGCTGCGCCACTAAGTCATTACAACCCAACGGCTAGTAGACATCGTTTACGGCGTGGACTACCAGGGTATCTAATCCTGTTTGCTCCCCACGCTTTCGCACCTCAGTGTCAGTATCAGTCCAGGGTGTCGCCTTCGCCACTGATGTTCCTTCCTATATCTACGCATTTCACCGCTACACAGGAAATTCCACACCCCTCTACCGTACTCTAGCCTGCCAGTATCCGGTGCCATTCCAAGGTTGAGCCCTGGGATTTCACATCAGACTTAACAAACCACCTACGCGCGCTTTACGCCCAGTAATTCCGATTAACGCTCGCACCCTCTGTATTACCGCGGCTGCTGGCACAGAGTTAGCCGGTGCTTCTTCTGGAGCTAACGTCAAAATACTTGGGTATTAACCAAGCACCCTTCCTCACTCCTGAAAGTGCTTTACAACCCTAAGGCCTTCTTCACACACGCGGCATGGCTGGATCAGGCTTGCGCCCATTGTCCAATATTCCCCACTGCTGCCTCCCGTAGGAGTCTGGGCCGTGTCTCAGTCCCAGTGTGACTGGTCATCCTCTCAGACCAGTTAGAGATCGTCGCCTTGGTAGGCCTTTACCCCACCAACTAGCTAATCTCACGCAGGCTCATCTAATAGCGGAAGGCTCAAAAGAGTCCCCTCCTTTCCCCCTAAGGGCGTATGCGGTATTAGCATGCGTTTCCACATGTTGTCCCCCTCTACTAGGCAGATTCCTACGCGTTACTCACCCGTCCGCCGCTCGTCGGCAAGAAGCAAGCTTCTCCCGTTACCGCTCGACTTGCATGTGTTAAGCCTGCCGCCAGCGTTCAATCTGAGCCATGATCAAACTCTTCAGTTAAAATCTTTTAACTAATTGCTCGAAAGCAAAAGTTTGCTTACTCAAACATCGAAACACTAACAATTACTTTATAAAGCGAATTGACGTGTTTGACTCTCGTAAGACTTCAAGTTTTCGAAGCCCCAGCGAGCGCCCACACAAATTATCTGATTATCTATTTTAAAGAGCGTTGCTGTGACACTTAAACATAAATACTTCATTCTCTGTAAGAGATGAAAACACTGTCCGTGTCAGCGGAGGCGTATATTAAGGATATACAGATTTTTAGCAAGTACTTTTTTCAAGTTTTTACTCTATAAATGTGCACTTACACTTTCTAGTTAAAAAATGCTTCCGCATAAGCTTGTGCTATAAATAAAAAAGACGCCAACGCGTCTTTTTTATTCTCATTTTTAAATGATTTAGTTAACTACCAACATAACTTAGCATCACACCAGCGGCAACAGCAGAGCCAATAACACCCGCTACGTTTGGTCCCATTGCGTGCATAAGCAAGAAGTTCTGCTTATTCGCTTCCAAACCAACCTTATTAGCAACACGTGCCGCCATGGGTACAGCAGACACTCCAGCAGCACCGATAAGTGGATTTATTGAATGCGAAGACATTCGATTTAACACTTTCGCCATTATTACTCCAGCCGCAGTACCGATGGAAAACGCCACTAAGCCTAGAGACAAAATCCCTAATGTTTCAAGGTTTAAGAAATCCTCAGAACTCATTTTTGAGCCCACACCCAGACCAAGGAAAATAGTGACAGTATTAATAAGCGCATTTTGTGCTGTATCACTCAGTCTGTCTACAACACCACACTCTTTCATTAGGTTACCAAAACAAAACATACCTAGTAGTGGCGCAGCAGACGGCAGAAACATAGCTGCCAAAACAGTTACAACAATGGGAAAAACAATTTTTTCTTTCTTAGATACATGACGCAACTGAACCATTTTGATGGCACGCTCTTCATGAGTAGTGAGAGCACGCATAATTGGCGGCTGAATCAGTGGTACCAATGCCATGTATGAATAAGCAGCTACCGCAATAGCACCAAGCAATTCTGGTGCCAGTCGACTAGCCACAAAAATAGCAGTCGGTCCATCCGCACCACCTATGATACCAATGGCAGCAGCATCGGCGAGAGTGAAGTCCATGATACCACTTGCACCAAGCAGGACAGCACCAATTACCGTTGCAAAAATACCAAATTGTGCGGCCGCACCCAACAATAAGGTCCTTGGGTTTGCCAACATTGGACCAAAATCCGTCATGGCACCCACGCCCATAAAGATAAGCAATGGAAATAAGCCTGTTTCAATACCACCATGGTATATATAGTATTGTAAACCTCCAGGCGAAATCATGTGACCCGCAGCGTCGTATACTGGTGCAGCAGCAAAACCAGCACCAGGAATATTAACAAAAATAGTACCTATGCCAATCGGCAATAATAGCAATGGCTCAAAGCCTTTTTTTATTGCAAGATAGATAAGCAACAATCCGACGCACATCATGACAGCTTGGCCCATTTCAAGCTGATATATGCCTGTATCCTGATACAGATTTAATAATTTTTGTTCCATTTGGTTAAACCCTTTTTATTCTTGCAACTGGATTAAAGCGACAGTAATGCTTGACCAACTTGTACAGCATCACCTTCTTTAACATGAATAGAACCCACCACACCTGATTTAGGTGCAGATATTTCGGTTTCCATTTTCATCGCTTCAAGAATCATAATGGTTTCACCTTCCTGAACCTGTTGACCCGGCTTAACAAGCACTTTGAAAATGTTACCTGCTAATGGTGCAGGAACATCTTCACCACCACTAGGTGCAGCGACTGGTGCAGCGTCAGGAACAGAGGATGAAGTAGAAACAGCTTGTATCTGACTGATATCGCCACCTTCTTCTACTTCGACTACATAACTTTGACCCGCAACACTTACCGTATAAACTGCTGGACCTTCGGAGTTTTGCGATGCCTCAACCAACTCCAGCCCTGACGGAACCGGCTCGAAAGCATCAGGGTTGTCACGATTTTCAAGAAACTTCAAACCAATTTGCGGAAACAAAGCATAAGTCAAAACGTCATCAATCAAATCATCAGATAAGCTGATTTGCTTTTCCTTCGCCAGATCTTGCAATTCTAAGGTTAATTTTTCTACTTCTGGCTCAAGTAAATCTGCAGGACGACAAGTAATTGGATCAGCCCCATCCAATACTCTTTGTTGTAACTCTTTATTGAATTCAGCAGGTGCAGCACCGTATTCACCTTTAAGTATACCGGCCGTTTCTTTTGAGATAGATTTGTAACGTTCGCCAGTGAGTACGTTCAACACCGCTTGCGTACCTACAATTTGAGACGTCGGCGTTACCAGAGGAATCAAGCCAAGATCTTCACGAACTTTTGGAATTTCTTTTAGTACATCATCAAATTTATCCGCTGCGCCTTGCTCTTTCAGCTGGTTTTCCATGTTAGTTAACATACCGCCAGGCACTTGAGCAATCAAAATACGAGAATCCGTTCCACGCAACGAGCCTTCAAATTTCGCATATTTTTTACGAACTTCTCTGAAGTAAGCGGCAATTTCTTCAAGTAATTCAAGATCCAAACCGGTATCACGATCAGTACCTTGTAATGCCGCCACAACCGATTCAGTAGAGGAATGCCCATAGGTCATCGACATGGATGAAATCGCCGTATCAACACGATCAATACCCGCCTCTATTGATTTAAGAATAGTCATATCAGACAAACCAGAGGTTGCATGAGCATGCAACTGAACTTCTAAATCCGTTTGTTCTTTTAATAAAGACACCAGATCAAAAGCATCGTAAGGCGTCAAGATACCGGACATATCTTTGATAGCTATTGAGTCTGCGCCCATATCCTCTAAGGTTTTCGCATAATCCACCCAATTTTGAGTGGTATGAACAGGGCTCTTAGTATAAGAGATAGTACCTTGAGCATGCTTCCCGACTTCTTTTACCGATTTAATGGCTTGCTCTAGATTACGCGGGTCGTTCATCGCATCAAAAATACGGAAAACATCCACACCGTTTGCAGCCGCACGTTCTGCAAATTTAGCCACAACATCATCAGCATAATGACGATAACCTAATAGGTTTTGTCCACGCAATAGCATTTGTTGCGGTGTATTAGGCATGGCTTTTTTTAGTTCACGAATACGATCCCATGGATCTTCGCCAATAAAACGTATACAGGAATCGAACGTCGCCCCACCCCATGATTCTAAAGACCAAAAGCCAACTTTATCGAGCTTTTCCGCAATAGGCAGCATATCGTCAATACGTAATCGAGTGGCGAATAAAGATTGGTGAGCATCACGTAACACGACGTCCGTAATACCAAGAGGTTGCTTAGTTGTTGTCATAGGTCCAGCCTCTGCAATATTATGCGTTAAATTGAATAATTATTTGTTTCTGTGTTGGTGAATAGCAGCGGTAATAGCCGCCGCAATTTGCGGGTCAACAGAATGATTTAAAGTAGCTACGCCAGATACACCACTCGTTGTTGCAACAGCATTATCAGGAAAATATTTATTAATTAACAACGACATGTAACTGGTCGCGAAAATCAAAACGACAAGAAATAGGAATACAAAACCCATCCCAAGCACCATTAAACCAACACCCTCACTAACCAATTCGTTCATTATTTAGCCCTTATTTGCACGAATTATTGCCTTGTTTACCGGCAGCGAATGTGATCATATTCATTTTTTGAACAGATCTGACTTAAATAAGTTGATTATTTTTACCACAAACCAGAACAGTTTCATATTTTTTTTGCATAACAGTTAGACTTATTTCGTGAACAATTCCCTAGAAAAAGCCAAAAAATTGCACAATACAACCACCCAAAGCCCCATCAGTCTTGCTGTCGCACCAATGGAAGGTGTTATGGACCATACGATGAGGGCTTTATTATCAAAAATCGGCGGAATGGATTATTTAGTTTCGGAGTTTGTGCGCGTAACTCATTACCCTATCCCAGTTACCAGCTTCAAAAAACACATCCCTGAAAATAACCATAGTGCAAAAACGCTCTATAATCATCCTGTACACACTCAACTATTAGGTAGCCAACCAGAACTAATGGCAGAAAGCGCCTACAATGCTTATTTGGCTGGCGCTCAACATATTGATGTTAACTTTGGTTGTCCTGCAAAACGCGTTAATGGGCACGGTGGCGGCTCTGTTTTATTACAAGAACCAGAAATCCTTTTTCGTATAATGCACGCTATTCGTCAAAAACTGCCGCAAGAAATCCCTGTAACAGCAAAAATCCGTCTAGGCTTTGAAGATGAAGAAAAACTATTCGACAATGTCGCTGCCATAGAGAGTGCAGGGACTTCAGCTTTGACGATACACGGCAGAACCAAGAAAGATGGCTATAAGCCACCAGCAAGATGGGAGAAAATTGGCCAAATAAATGACCAAACCAACATGAGCATCATTGCCAACGGAGACATCACAAACTTAGCAAGCCTGCAAAAATGCCAAAGTATTACTGGCTGCACGAATTTTATGATTGGTCGAGGTTCTCTAAGTAACCCTTTTTTATTTCAAGAACTAAGAGAGGGGCTTGAAGGCAAACCAAAAAACCAACAAAACAGATCACTGGGAACTTTATTTAACGAGTACACTGACAGCTTACAATTGGAATATGACGACGTTGCAACTCTAGGAAGACTCAAACAATGGTGTGCTCATTTACGCCATGAATTCAACAGCATACAAAACCATTTACAGGCCTTACGTCAAAGCAAAAGTGTTTCTGAGTTTACTGAAAAGTTAGCAGTCTGCCTTAAAGAAGCATAGATACAAATCTTTGTATGTAGCTAATGACAAGAATTAAAAAAAGAAGTAATGGCGCATCCGAGAGGATTCGAACCTCTGACCGCTCGGTTCGTAGCCGAGTACTCTATCCAGCTGAGCTACGGATGCGTAACTACTGTTTGACATTAAAATGGCGCATCCGAGAGGATTCGAACCTCTGACCGCTCGGTTCGTAGCCGAGTACTCTATCCAGCTGAGCTACGGATGCGTATTGAAATATCTAGAATGATTCTATAACCATTTGAAGAATGAATTAAAGTGGCGCATCCGAGAGGATTCGAACCTCTGACCGCTCGGTTCGTAGCCGAGTACTCTATCCAGCTGAGCTACGGATGCGTAACTTAAATCCCCAACCTTACAACTCAGAAAGGATAGCTTCTGAAAGGTTGTCTTGCATGGCGGAGAGTGAGGGATTCGAACCCTCGATGAGTGTTAACCCATACTCCCTTAGCAGGGGAGCGCCTTCGGCCACTCGGCCAACTCTCCAAACAAGTGCGGCGTAGTATATACTGCTTGTTCGCCTTGTAAAGACTTTTTGGGGAATTTTTTTAAAAATTACTCCTCAGAGTCTTGTCCTTCCTGTTCTTTTTGAATTCGATTATAAATTTCTTCACGATGAACAGAAACGTCTTTAGGCGCATTAATGCCAATACGAACCTGATTACCTTTAACACCCAAAACGGTAACAGATACTTCGTCACCAACCATTAATGTTTCACCAACACGACGAGTTAAAATAAGCATAAGAATATCTCCCTGTTATTGCTGTATTCTCAAAATAATCTTTAGAGATTACCTACAAGCTTGTAGGCAATTTCCTACAAGACATATTCTAGCCGCTCAATCAGAGTTTGACTATCGCAAAAAACAAGGATTATGTAGTCATTTGTTACTCTTCGCTAATACCTGCTGCCGAATCACTCAATTTGAAAGCAGAATGTAACGCACGTACCGCTAATTCCATGTATTTTTCATCAATAATGACAGATACCTTGATTTCAGAAGTAGAAATCAATTGAATATTGATAGATTCTTCTGCCAAAGCTTTAAACATACTGCTGGCAACACCAGCATGGGAACGCATGCCCACGCCAACAATCGATACTTTGGCAATCTTAGCATCAGACAAAACCGATTTTGCCCCTAATTCATCGGCAATCTTATGCAAGGTCTTCAAAGCCAACTCGTATTCATTACGATGCACGGTAAAAGTGAAATCTGTTGTACCGTCTACAGAAACATTCTGTACAATCATATCCACTTCAACATTAGCATCACTGATTGGCCCAAGAATTCTTGAAGCCACTCCAGGAATATCAGGAACGCCTTTCAACGTCAGTTTCGCTTCATCGCGATTAAATGCAATCCCAGAAACAGCCGCTTGCTCCATATCAAGTTCCCCATCAGTCGTAATTAATGTGCCTTCACCTTCAACAAAGCTGGACAGTACACGTAATGGCACTTGATACTTACCAGCAAATTCAACCGAACGAATTTGTAAGACTTTTGAGCCTAAACTCGCCATCTCCAACATTTCTTCAAATGTAATTTTTTCCAAGCGTCGCGCGCTATCAACTACCCGCGGATCAGTTGTATAAACCCCATCCACATCAGTATAAATTTGGCATTCATCTGCTTTTAACGCAGCTGCCAACGCCACACCAGTCGTATCAGAACCACCACGCCCTAAGGTCGTGATGTTGCCAAATTCATCGGCACCTTGAAATCCTGCAACGACAAGGACTTTTCCTTTAGCCAAATCGGCCTTCATCGAATCCGTATCAATTTCCAGAATTCGTGCTTTACCATGTGCACTGTCAGTCTTAATACGCACCTGAGGACCAGTATAAGAGCGTGCTGCAATGCCTCGCTTCATTAGCGCCATAGACAAGAGTGCAATCGTCACCTGCTCACCTGTCGATAAAAGCACATCCATCTCACGCGCCTCAGGCGCAGCTTGAATGCTTTTTGCTAACTCAATAAGGCGATTAGTTTCACCACTCATAGCCGAAACCACTACAACAACGTCATCACCTTGTTGCTTGTGCCTTTGTACTCTATCCGCTACTGCCTCAATACGCTCTACGGTTCCTACAGAAGTACCACCGTATTTTTGAACTAACAACGCCATCGTATATTCAACACCTATCAAAAGCCCATGATCGGGCAAGCCAAATTTTAAACTCTTTGTGCCACCCAATCAGGCACAGTCGCCAGAGCAGCAGGCAAAGCATCAGGATTGTTTCCGCCCGCTTGCGCCATATCAGGACGCCCTCCACCTTTACCATCGACTAAAGGTGCGACCATTTTAATTAGATCTCCTGCTTTTACTTGCTTTGTCAGTTCTTTAGTAACACCAGCAATCAGGCTAACCTTGTCATCATTGACCGCAGCCAACAAAATAACCGCTGACTCAAGTTTGCTCTTCAATTGATCCAACATATCACGCAACGCTTTTGGATCCGCCTCCACTTGAGCAACCAATAACTTACCACCGTTAATATCGACCGCTTGGGAAGCCAAATCCGCTCCCGCCATGGCTGCTAATTTACCCTTAATTGCATCCAACTCTTTCTGTAGAGCACGAGCATGATCATTCAGTGTGCTTACTTTATCTAGAACCGATTCTTTATTACCTTTCACCAGTGCAGCCACCTGCTGTAAAGTATTCTCCATCAAGCGGTTAGTTTCTACGGCAACCTTACCTGTCACAGCTTCGATACGACGAACACCAGCTGCGATGCCGCTTTCGGAAATAATCTTAAACAACCCAATATCACCTGTGCGCTTCACATGCGTTCCACCACATAATTCAATGGAGTAGTCAGCTCCCATAGTTAATACACGCACTTGACTATCGTATTTCTCTCCAAAAAGCGCCATCGCTCCTTTCGCTTTAGCCGCCTCAATATCCATAATTTCGGTTTCAACCACACGATTTAGCCGAATCTGCTCATTGACCATGTCTTCAATTTGCTCAATCTCAGCGGCAGTTACCCCTTCAAAATGAGAGAAGTCAAAACGCAAACGTTCAGCATCCACCAAAGAACCTTTTTGCACCACATGATCACCAAGAACACGACGCAAGGCTTCATGCATTAAGTGTGTTGCGGAGTGATTCAATGCCGTCGCTTGACGCATAGAACGATCCACTTGGGCCGTCACTTTATCTCCAACCGATAAAGTACCTTCTTTTAATTCACCATGATGCAGATGCGCTTTATCTTGCTTGGTAGTGTTGCTAACTTTAAACGCCACACCGCCACGCAACCAACCTTGATCCCCAACTTGACCACCAGACTCTCCGTAAAAAGGTGTATGTTTAAGCACCACAACCGCTTGCTGGCCAACGTTCAGAGTTTCTACAAACTGACCATCCAACAAAATAGACTCAACCTGACACTCATCTTCTAGCTTGTCATAACCAGTAAATTCCGTTTCAGCGTCAAGACTCGTACTGCCGGACATGTCCATACTAAAATTACTGGCAGAACGTGCACGTGCGCGTTGCGCCTCCATTGCAGCTTCGAATCCCTCTTCGTCGATTTCCAAATCGTTTTCACGAGCGACATCATTGGTTAAGTCTGCAGGGAAACCGTAAGTATCATAAAGTTTGAACACCGTCTCGCCTGGCAAAACCTTACTTTCACCCAACTGCACTATGGCTTCTTCTAGAATACGCATACCTTGGTCTAGGGTTTTCGCAAACTGTTCTTCTTCTTTTAACAAGATAGAAGTCACACGATCTTTTAGCTTACGCAACTCTGGATAAGCCCCTCCCATTTCGGCATCTAATGCCGCCACTAACTTATGGAAGAAGGGTTTTGATTGACCTAACTTGTTACCATGACGCACGGCACGTCGAATGATACGGCGCAACACATAACCACGACCTTCATTCGAAGGAACAACACCATCCACAATCATGAAAGAACAAGAGCGAATATGGTCTGCGATAACCCGTAAAGATTGCGCTTGAAGATCCTTGGTACCAACAACATCTGCAGAAGCTTTGATTAGGTTTTGAAACAGATCAATCTCGTAGTTGCTGTGCACGCCTTGCAAGATAGCCGCAATACGTTCTAATCCCATCCCTGTATCCACAGATGGTTTTGGAAGAGGGGACATGTCACCATTAGCTGATCGATTAAACTGCATGAAGACGACGTTCCAGATTTCGATAAAACGATCGCCATCTTCTTCTGGTGATCCCGGTGGCCCACCCCAGATGTGCTCACCATGATCATAGAAAATTTCGGTACAAGGACCACATGGACCAGTATCCCCCATTGCCCAGAAGTTATCAGACTGATATCGACCACCTTTATTGTCGCCAATACGAATGATTTTCTCGGTAGGCAAACCAATTTGCTGATGCCAAATATCAAATGCCTCGTCGTCGTCCGCATAAACGGTAACAAGCAACTTTTCCGTTGGCAGTTTTAACACCTCAGTCAAAAAGCCCCATGCATAACTGATGGCTTCGGTTTTAAAGTAATCACCAAAACTAAAGTTACCCAACATCTCAAAAAACGTATGGTGGCGCGCGGTATAACCTACGTTCTCCAAGTCGTTGTGCTTACCCCCGGCACGCACACAACGCTGTGATGTGGTCGCTCGTGTGTAAGGACGTACATCATCCCCTAGAAAAACATCTTTAAACTGCACCATACCTGCATTGGTAAACAGCAAAGTTGGATCATTACCTGGAATCAGCGAGCTGGATTCAACTATCTGGTGCTGCTTACTTTCAAAGTAAGACAAAAACGACTGGCGTAACTCAGAACTCTTCATAATGGGGTGAGTCTCTATCTCTAATATTTCTGGACGAATTAGGGCTGCGAAAGCCGCGAATAAGTAAGATGCGACTATGATGCAACGAAAAGCACAAAATAGTACACGCAAAGGGTGGGTATTTTCAAAAGAAACCGCAGGAATTTTCAGCTAATTTTGTGCATTTTCTGAACATACCCTGCTTTTATTGAAAAAACAGGGTATGGCAGCGGGGAAGATTTGTCTATTGAGAAGTGAGGTATCGGTACTTTGGACGTGATGTCATGCGAGTCACCACTTCATATCCAATGGTGCCAGCATAATCCGCCACTTCTTCCACAGGCACATCGCCGCCCCACAAAACAACTTCCTGACCAAGCGCCATCGCCATATCCGAATCGCCAACAAAACGAATCGTAATCATGTCCATCGAAACACGCCCAGCTAATTGACCAGCCTTACCAGAGATCATGACTGGCGCGCCATTTTTTGTCAGTCGCGGATAACCATCACCATAACCAACTGCAACGGTCGCAAGTTGGTGCGCTTTCGTTGCTTGATAAGTGCGTCCATAACCCACTTGATCGCCTTCTTCTAAATCACGCACAGAAATAATCTTTGATGACAAGGTCATAGCAGGTTTCAATCCAAGCTGTGCGCCTGCAATACCTGCAAAAGGTGAAATACCATATAACATGATTCCCGGACGTATCCACCCACCTTCTGGCACAGACCATTTCATGATGGCTGCCGAATTCGCCACACTGGCCTCAATATCACCAATATCACGACGCGCACTTTCAAAATAAGCCAATTGCTCCATGGTAGTCAGATCAGACAAATCATCGGCACAAGAAAAGTGAGTCATGAGCAAAACTTCATTCACCAAACCACTTCGACGCAATTGCATGACTAACTCTTTAGCTGTCGCTTTATCAACACCCAAACGATGCATACCAGAATCCAGTTTGACAAATATCTTGCCAATTTTTGCCTGACTGTCCAATAAACCTGCTAATTGTTGTTCATTTTCCAGTGCAGCCCAAAAACCATGCTCTTCACACAACAACCATTCCGAGGATTCAAAAACCCCTTCAAGTAGCATGATTGGTGATTCAATACCTGCTTCTCTTAATTCTATTGCTTCCTCAATTGCCGCAACAGCAAAAGCATCCACCTCTTTGTCTAGATGTTGAGCCACAGGTACAGCGCCGTGGCCATAAGCATTACTTTTCACAACAGCAAAAGCTTTACAGCTTGGCTGAAGCTTTTTCGCAAATTGATAATTATATAAAATTGCATCCAAATCGATGCTGGCAACTAACGGCCTAGCCATAGATTTCCCTTACTTCTTATAACGCGTAACCGACAAGTCAGAAGAATCGACTTGTGCTTGATTGCCCGCCATGATATCCGCAATCACAGCTGCAGAACCACAACTCATTGTCCACCCCAATGTTCCATGCCCAGTATTAAGATACAAACCAGCCACATTTGTCGCCCCAACCACTGGCGTCCCGTCTGGGGTCATAGGGCGCAAGCCAGTCCAATACTCAGCATCCGCTAATTGGCAGCCCTGACCAAACAAATCAGCCACCACATGGCTAATCGTTTCAGTGCGAGACTTCGGTAAGTCGAGATTGTATCCGGTTAATTCCGCGGTACCTGCCGCCCGAATACGATCACCAAGACGAGTCACGGCCACTTTAAATGTCTCATCCATGACCGTCGACAAAGGGGCATATTGCTCATTAATGATGGGAACCGTTAAGGAATAACCTTTCACCGGATAAACCGGAATATCAATATCGCAAGCTTTCAACAGTTCTTTTGAATAGCTACCCAAACTGACCAACACATGGTCAAAAGCTTGCAGACCATTTTGTGTAACAACACCACGAATTTCACCGGATTCAACAGACAAGGATCGGATATCTGTATTGAATTGAAAAGTGACACCCAAAGCATCGCAATGTTTTTTTAGAGATTGACAGAACAAGTAACAGTCGCCGGTTTCGTCTCGGGTTAAACGAAGACCACCCTTAAATTTATGGATTACAGATGCTAAACCCGGTTCAACTTCAAGAATTTGATCTGGCGTTAACATTTGATGTGGTACATTTAAAGCCTGCAACACTTTAATGTCTTTAGCCGCTGCCTCTACTTGCTCCTCTTTACGAAACAATTGCAAGGTACCACCTTGATTGTCATCGTAGCGAAAGCCAAGATCTTTTCGCAAAGTAATAAATTGATCACGACTGTATTCCGCCAACGCCATCATTCGAGACTTGTTGGTGTTGTAAGCTTTTTCCGTACACTGAGACAGCATTTTCCCCATCCACAGTAGCTTTTTGATTTCTGGTTCAGGACTAATTTTCAACGGTGCGTGTTTCTGCATCAACCATCTAATAGCTTTTAGCGGCACACCAGGTGCAGCCCAAGGAGCAGAATAACCAGGGGAAACTTGTCCAGCATTTGCAAAACTGGTTTCTAAAGCCACACCCGGCTGACGATCAATAACGGTAACGGTAAAGCCTTTTTTGGCCAAATAATACGCAGAGGTTAAACCCACAACACCAGCGCCCAGCACGCACACTTGCATAAAAAACCCAACCCTAATAGCAATAAGTGATTTGCACTATAATCACACATAAAAATTAGTTTTATCATCTTTATTTCTAAAAAAAATTAGACAATAAACCTTAAAATTTGAAATATATTAGCCATTAATTCTTACGAGACATTTTCTAAAACTAGATTACAATGACACAATAAACAAAAAGCCGAAGAAACCATTATGAAAGACCCACAGCTATCCACTTACGATCACGCTTTATTGTTACTTAACCAAAGAGAGCACTCTTGTTCAGAAGTACGGCATAAACTTAAATCTAAAGGTCATTCGGATGAACTTATTACAAAAGTGATCGAAGAGTTGACAACACTAAACTATCTCAATGATGAGCGTTTTGCTGAGGTATACATTAGAAGCAAAGCCAATCGAGGGTTTGGCCCTAATAGACTTTATCAAGAACTCCACCAAAAAGGTCTTGCTGGAGAGGTTATCAAATCCGCCCTAAACTCAGCCGAAATTGACTGGTTTGAAGCTGCTCGCGAACTCAAACTCAGTAAATTTGGTTCTTCACCAGCTGAGGACTTTAAACAGAAATCAAAACAAATGCGCCATCTCCAATATAAAGGCTTCAATTACGAGCAAATCCAATATGCTTTATCGAGCACACTAGATAATAACGACTGAACACTAAACCTTATCTTCTCCAGCCATAATGGCATTGAGATATTTTTCCTCCATTTCCACATACTTCATCTGTACCGCATCAACCTTACGGTCTAAATCATCCACTTTTTTACGCAGTTTAGTGTATTCTTCTGTCTGTGATTGCCCATCATACAACTGACTCGTCAAGCGCTTGCGCTCTACTTCTAGTTCATCATTAATTTCACGAAGATTCTCTAGTTCTTCTAACTCTTTTTCTAATAATAAATCGCTGTCTTGTGAATCTGGACTTAACAAGTTATCTGGGTGTTCCAATTTCTGCTCAAGACTTTCTCGTAGCACTCTGGCTTTCTCTAAGTCTCGCTCCAACACCTCAACGTATAATTCTGACTCACTTACCATTTCCCGAAGCTCTTTTATCTTACCTGCTTGCTTGGTGGCAAAGGCATCTGATGACTCTGTCAATCCTCCTTGGGATAACAAGTCTTCCATATTACTCATGGTATTCAACTCTTCATTAACGACACTGTAAAAATCGCTGCCTTTTAATTCTCCACTATCAGCAAGTTCAGCCGACTTTTTCGCTAAAGCTTCATCTTTTTTCGCGAGATCAATGTTTAGGTTATGCTTAATACTTTGAAGATTTTCAAGTTTGGCTTCCAAACGCTTAATAACACGACCACTTTCCAACAAGGATTTTTCTAAGCGAGCCATAGCAATATCATACTCACCGATATGACCTTCAACGTCACTGCCTTTCATAACTCGCATTTGCGCTTTTAAATCTTCAATGATGATTTTTTGATTTGCTGCAAGCTGTTTAAGATCGGCTACCTTATCATCCATTTCCGTACCAACAGAATCTAAGAAACCTGAATCATCTACGCTACCAATAAAATCTTCCAAGGCAGTAAGGTATTCAGGTGTAGCATTTGTTTGCTTCATTTTATCCAAATGGCGTTTCAGTCGCTCTGCCAGCTCAAACATACTGGCTATTTCAGCCCGTAAAAGACCCAAAGACTCATCCAGTTCCGCCTCTTTCGCTAACTGAGCTTGCAACTTATCCAACTGAGCATTTAAATCCTCCGTCACGTTGACCTGACTAAATACCTTATCACCAGTACGCTGTAATATTTTATTAAGCTCGCGCAAGACCGATTGATTAACCTTGAGAGATTTCAATAACGCGTCAATTTCCTGAGCTTTATCAATTTTATCGAGAATTTTCTTAAATGCCTGCAACAACCCCATCACATTATGGTTATCAATACCTTGTTCAAGGATTTGTATTTCCACATCGATAAAGATAGACCAGCAAGCAAGCGATGCTCTGCCTTGGAAATCCTCTTTAGACAATTCCTGTAATAACTGAGCACAAATGGTTTTTTGCTGACGCAGTAATGCCAGCCATTTCTCACTGTCTGATTCTTGTTGAGTAACTGCACCTTGAGCATCCGCATTATCACCAGAACCATCAGAACCATCGTTTGCATCTGCATCAACATCAGCATCACCCTTCAATTCCTTTTTAAGTGACAAATAACGCAATACCAACACGATCAAACTAATGGCAAATACGCCACAGGCTGCAATTAACCCCCACTGCCATATCAACATAGTCTATTCGTCCTATCCTTTCGTCCATAAAACCCAACAATAATACTATTAACAATAATAGAAGCTTCTCTCCCAAGACTCCATCAAACCTACATTTCTTAACCCATCTACAGCAAAAAACAAAAAAGCAGGCCTTTGGCCTGCTTTCGTTTAACGGGTAATCAAAATGATACTGATTAAAAGTCCAACTGTTCAGTTTCTTCAGCCTCGGCTGAAGTATCCGCTTTAGAGTTCTTCGGCAATAAAGCTTCACGTATTTTAGCTTCAATCTCTTCCGCCACTTCGGAGTTCTCACTCAGAAACTGCGCCGCATTCGCTTTACCTTGACCTATTTTATTACCACCATAGGCATACCAAGCACCCGATTTATCGATTAGACCTTGCTTAACACCCAGATCAATCACTTCACCCATCCGGTAAATGCCCGCACCGTACATGATTTGAAACTCAGTTTGTTTGAATGGCGGGGAAATCTTATTTTTCACCACTTTAACACGGGTTTCGTTACCGATAACTTCGTCACCTTGTTTCACCGAACCAATGCGGCGAATATCAAGGCGAACTGAAGAATAAAACTTAAGTGCGTTACCACCTGTTGTAGTTTCAGGGGAACCAAACATAACGCCAATCTTCATACGAATTTGGTTGATAAACACCACTAAGCAATTTGCGTTCTTGATAGAACCAGTTAACTTACGCATCGCTTGTGATAACAAGCGCGCTTGAACACCAACAGATGAACTGCCCATTTCGCCTTCGATTTCAGACTTAGGCACTAAAGCCGCAACGGAGTCGACAATGACCACATCAACACTGTTTGAACGCACCAACATGTCCACGATTTCTAATGCTTGCTCACCTGTATCAGGCTGAGAAATCAATAACTCTTCAAGATTAACGCCCAACTTCTCTGCATAAGAAGGGTCCAATGCATGTTCAGCATCAATAAAAGCACAGGTTTTACCTTGCTTTTGCGCCTCAGCAATAACACTAAGAGTCAAGGTGGTTTTACCTGAAGATTCGGGCCCGTAGATCTCACAAATTCGTCCGTAAGGCAGACCACCTGCACCCAACGCGATATCAAGTCCCAAAGAACCAGTGGAAACCGTCTCAATATCCAGTTTTGTGCCTTCTCCCATCTTCATGATGGCACCTTTACCAAACTGACGCTCAATCTGAGACAGCGCAGCGTCTAGCGCTTTTTTCTTGTTATCCGCAATAGATGACATAGTGGAATCCTTAAAACTTAGTGTTCAACTTCAATGTTGCTAACTCTAGCGCTTTTTTTCGTTAACCTCAAGAAAATACTGTATAAAAAAACAGTGATTTTATTTACTCTTTGTTAGACAAGTTTTCACCCCCTGCAAAGCCTCTAAAACCGTAGCTTCACGAATAGCTTTGCGATCTCCATGAAACTGGAATCGCTTTACTTGCACCTCTCTATCCGCTAGTTGCCATCCTATATAGACACATCCCACTGGCTTTTCAGGCGTGCCGCCATTAGGTCCGGCAACTCCACTCACCGCAACCGCGACATCACCACCCAATAACAGTGCACCTGCACACATTTGTTTAACCGTTTGCTCTGACACGGCACCATATTGCGCTAAGGTTTCAGCATTAACCGATAAGCCCTGTTGCTTGGCTTCATTGGCGTAACTGATCACACCACCATAAAACCAAACAGAGCTACCAGAAATTTCAGTGCAGGTTGCCCCAATTAACCCACCTGTGCAGGATTCTGCTGTCACTAACTGCCAATTTTTCTCACTTAATAGCTCGCCAACTTGTTGAGCCAATTGCAACATTTCTTGCTCATGTTTCATTGCCTATCCCTTAAAACTGATCCGAATATCCCGTAGAATAACCTTCAATTTTTTTGATCACAATTGAGCAGTTTTACATGAGCAAGTCCGCAGCCGACAGTCATACTCCTATGATGCGCCAATACTTTGGCCTCAAGTCACAACATCCAAATCAGCTGTTGTTTTACCGCATGGGAGATTTTTACGAACTTTTCTATGATGACGCCAAACGTGCTGCACAGTTATTAGACATCACCCTCACTGCTCGCGGACACTCTGGCGGTCAACCCATTCCTATGGCAGGCATTCCCTTCCATGCTGCGGAGAACTACATTGCCCGCTTAGTACGCATGGGAGAATCTGTAGTAGTAGCAGAACAAACGGGTGATCCTGCCACTAGCAAGGGTCCAGTCGAACGACAGATTGCGCGTATCGTCACGCCTGGCACCATTAGTGATGAAGCTTTTCTTGAAGAGAAAAGAGAAAACTTGTTACTGTCGATTGCCCATCAATCTCGTAAAGGATTAGACATTTTTGGCTTTTCCTATTTAGACATGGCCAGTGGCCGTTTTTGTTTGTTTGAAGTAGACGGCTACGAAACATTAAGTAATGAATTGCAACGTTTGTCACCGCGAGAAATTCTAATTTCGGAAGACTTCCCTGCGCGCCATGCACTGCAAATGGAAAAAGGTGTTGCCGAACTTGGCCCCTGGCACTTTGATTACGAATCCAGTTATCGCCAACTGATTCAACAATTTAATACCAAAGATCTGTCCGGTTTTGGTTGTGAAGCCTTAACATCGGCCATTGCCTCAGCTGGCGCTCTTTTACAATACGCTAAAGACACCCAAAGATCTGCTTTACCGCACATTCAAGCCATTATGGTGGAGCACAAAGACGACTCGGTTTTGATCGACGCAGCAACTCGTCGCAATTTAGAGATTGATGTCAACTTAACCGGCGGCAGCAACAACACCTTAATACAAGTATTAGATCAATGTGCTACCCCAATGGGCAGTCGTTTATTAAAACGATGGTTACATACACCTGTGCGTGACATTGATGAAATTCAAGCTCGACAAGCAGCCATAGCAGAACTCAACACCAATTATCTTTATCAAACACTTCAACCTTCTCTCAAACAAGTCGGTGATTTAGAGCGTATTTTATCACGAGTTGCTTTACGCTCTGCTCGCCCAAGAGATTTATTACGCCTAAGATTTGCGCTAGAAGCCATCCCACAGCTACGCCAAGAAATGCAAGGCATTATTTGTTCACGTCTTGAGCAATTAAACAAACGTATCAATGAACAACCTGAACTAACTGCCACCCTCAGTAAAGCCTTAGTTGAAAATCCACCATCTGTTGTTAGAGACGGTGGTATTTTTGCTAAAGGATACGACGCCGAGCTAGACGAATTACTGTCTCTATCTACCAATGCTACCGACTTCTTAGCAGAAATGGAGCGCAGTGAAAAAGAACGTACTGGTATCAGCTCACTCAAGGTCGGATTCAATAGAGTTCATGGTTATTACATTGAAATCAGTCGCCTACACTCTGAACAAGCACCAGTCGAGTACATTCGTCGTCAAACACTGAAAAACGCAGAACGCTTTATCACACCGGAACTAAAAAGTTTTGAAGACAAAGCCCTTAGCGCCAAGTCAAAAGCATTAGCTCGCGAAAAAGAGCTTTACGAAGACTTACTCGATCAGCTCAACGCCAAACTCGGTGAATTACAAACCAGCAGTCAGGCTATTGCTCAACTGGATGTATTAAATAACTTTGCAGAACGCGCTGATCAACTTAACCTAACTCAACCAGAACTTCACCAAGGCCGAGGAATTGATATCAAAGCAGGTCGACATCCTGTCGTTGAATCCGTCATTTCAGAACCTTTTGTACCCAATGACTTGAGTCTTAATGACGAGCGCTCACTGTTAATGATCACAGGTCCAAACATGGGTGGTAAATCCACCTACATGCGTCAAATTGCTTTGATTAGTCTATTAGCTCACACTGGATGTTTTGTACCAGCAGAGTCCGCTAAAATCGCAATCCTTGATCGTATTTTTACGCGAATGGGATCATCTGATGATCTGGCAGGTGGACGCTCTACCTTCATGGTGGAAATGACAGAAACCGCTAATATTCTCAACAATGCAACCGAGAAAAGCTTGGTACTTATGGATGAGGTAGGACGCGGAACCAGTACATTTGACGGCTTATCTCTCGCATGGGCAGCGGTAGAACATTTGGCACAAGAGTTAAAATGCTATGTGTTGTTTGCTACTCACTATTTTGAGCTGACAGGCTTAGCGGAACAGTTAACCAATGCCGCTAACGTTCATCTCACCGCCACAGAATACGAAGATGAAATCGTCTTTCTCCACAAAGTGCATGATGGCCCAGCCAGCCAATCTTATGGTCTACAAGTTGCCCAACTGGCCGGTGTTCCAAAGAGTGTTATTCAAGAGGCGAAAATCAAATTAGCGGAACTTGAGGCAGTAACTGGCATTGAAGCCGACTCTAGCTCGACAAAAACTCAACCAATACCCACAAAAGCTTCCACTGTTTATTCACCGCAGCAGCCTGATTTGTTCGCACATGCGGAGCAAAATGAGTTAAAAGAAGCACTTGCTAAATTGGATTTAGACAATATGACGCCGATTGAAGCCTTGAATCGACTTTATAAACTAAAATCAGAGCTATAAAAGCGGCATAAGCTAATGACAGATAAATTTAGAGAATATTTACCTCAAACTTGCCGCAAGATAGTCTATACCACTAAAATAGTGCGCAATTATTACCAAGAAGATTGTAAGGAGAAATCGAATGGCTTTCATCGTTACTGATAACTGCATTCGCTGTAAATACACAGATTGCGTAGAAGTATGCCCAGTAGATTGCTTCTATGAAGGACCAAATTTTTTAGCCATCAACCCTGATGAATGTATCGACTGTGCTCTTTGTGAGCCAGAATGTCCTGCTAACGCCATTTTTTCTGAAGATGAATTGCCAGAGGATCAGGAGGTTTTTGTTGAACTAAATAAAGATCTTTCTATGATCTGGCCTAATATTACTGAGAAAAAAGACGCGCTAAGTGATGCCACAGAATGGGACGGCGTTGAAGATAAACTAGAACATTTGGAAAGATAAGCCTGATGTCTAGAAATGAAAAAGCGACTAAAAGAGTCGCTTTTTTTAATGTCCTGATTTTTACATCCTGTATAGCCAAATCCTTCTTAGCTAACTATCGTCCTATGACCCATCCGTAACTGTCATTACTTCCTGTAAACAATCCCTTTCCATTACTACCGACATCCTATCAGTGTCCTGTCCGTAAAAAAGACAGCCTAAGCTGCCCTTTTTATGCCTAATTCCATTTAAGCATCTCATCCATTGAGTTAAACATCCTGTTGGTTTCATCCTGAAAACCAAACATCCTTGCTACATGGACATCATCCTAGACCATGCTTTTCCCAAAGAGTCATCCATTTCTCTGAACATCCCTGTTCATTCCTCAACACCTTCCATTGGCATTGTGCACTTCACTGTGCTTTTCATCCTTGAAACCGCTTGGATGACTTAAATTTAACAGCTTTTTACACAATTACAAAATATTACAAAATCCAATAAAATGAAAAATATCCTTATATTTCATATAGATAGATAATTTGAAGGAAATATATGACATTACATTACATAACAAAAAGAAAATGACTACAGGTATGTAGGATTATGACTACAAAAACCACAAAAGTATTAGGGAGATACTAAATTTGACTTAAGAATTCATCAGCCCATTTAAGAGATGCCAAATAAGTATTTTTTAAATCGTCAAAGTTTTGCTCATCAATAATGGCGTGTTGATTTGAGTACTTCTCCACTAAATCCAAAGTTTCACCAACCCGCCCCACACGATGGACAATGGCATTGATGAACTCATTGGGCAATGGTAATTCCCCCAACACTTTTTCTAACGGCATGCCAGTACATACATCCATCATGGAAAGCATGGCAGCTAAAAAATACTTATCTTGATTATCATATTGACGATGAAGTGCAAACAATTCTGCATGTTTCGCGCGAACCAAAATTTGCTCTAATAATGCATGTTGTTCACCAACCATTTCTGACATCAGCAAAAGATTCGTCAAACTTTTTAAGTTTTCTACACCAATGAGCATGATGGCAAGACGAACCGAATCCACAGAGACCACCAAACCAGTCATGGGGGAATTTAAATAACGCAGCAGCTTATGAACCAGACCAGCATCTTGACTAACAATTCTTTCAATATCATCAATATTAAGATTATTGGCATCTAATAATGAGGACATCAACCTCAATAAAGTCATGCTGTTTACCTTGCTTGAACGCGCCGTCATCAATTCCGGTTTCTCAAAAAAATAGCCTTGAAAATATTCCACGCCAAGCAAACGACAAAATTGATAGTCCTCCCAAGTCTCAACTTTCTCCGCAATCAACTCCACATTAAATCCACGCAGAGCTTCGACTTGCTGATGGAAGCCATCTTGACCCAGAGTCAAAATATCAAGTTTCACAAAGTCAGCCAATTCAACAAAGGGTGTTAATTTGCTTTCAAAAACAAAGTCATCCAAAGCCAAACAACAGCCGGCTTTTTTCCAACGTCTTAAGGAAGCCAATAAATTGGCATCAAAACCCGCACTTTCAAGTACTTCAACCACAACATTTTCACCATGAGTGGGAATACCGTTTGCGCTAAGTAGATAGGATCTTGGGAAGTTAATGAAAGCTTTGTTTGTTCCAACTAAGTTCTCCATACCAAGTTCAAACAAACTAGCAGAGACCACCTGAGCTGTCGCACCAACATCATCCATTACATCGGCACGATGCGCATGAGCACTTTCGCGATACAGTAGCTCATACCCCATCACCGCCAAATGAGCATCGACAATAGGCTGTCTTGCTACTGCCACATCGGAGTGAATGTAAGTTTCCTGCTCTGCCATAGATATTCCATCACTATCAAAAATAACCCGTAAACTCACAGTGTCTCAATATTGTCGCAAAATTGCCATTGGGTGAAGACAATATTCTTGGTAAGATGTGCGGCTATAATTAAGAAAAATCCTGTGGGGAAAATAATGCCAGTCTACCGTTCCAAAACCACCACCTCTGGCCGAAATATGGCCGGAGCTCGCGCTTTGTGGCGCGCAACAGGTATGAAAGACGACGATTTCCAAAAGCCTATCATAGCCGTTGCTAACTCATTTACACAATTTGTTCCTGGTCATGTTCACCTTAAGGATCTTGGTCAACTGGTTTGCCGTGAAATCGAAGAAGCAGGCGGCGTTGCCAAAGAGTTCAACACGATTGCGGTAGATGACGGTATTGCTATGGGTCATGACGGTATGCTTTATAGCTTACCATCTCGCGATTTAATTGCCGATTCTGTAGAGTACATGGTTAACGCTCACTGTGCTGATGCGCTGGTGTGTATTTCAAACTGTGACAAGATCACCCCAGGAATGCTCATGGCTGCCATGCGCTTGAACATTCCCGTTATCTTCGTATCTGGCGGCCCAATGGAAGCAGGTAAAACCAAACTATCTGAGCATAAACTGGATTTAGTGGATGCAATGGTTATCGCTGCGGATTCCTCAGCGTCAGATGAAAAAGTGGCTGAATATGAACGCTCGGCTTGCCCAACTTGTGGTTCTTGCTCGGGTATGTTTACCGCCAATTCAATGAACTGTCTAACAGAAGCCCTAGGTCTAAGCTTGCCGGGCAATGGTACTACCTTGGCAACACATTCTGATCGTCATCGTCTCTTCGTTGAAGCGGGACGTCGCATTGTGGAAATTACTAAGCGTTATTACGAAGACGAAGAATTGCATTGGGCACCACGTGCTATTGCCAGTTTTGAAGCCTTCGAAAACGCCATGACATTAGACATTGCTATGGGCGGTTCTACCAATACTATCCTGCATTTACTGGCAATTGCTCGTGAAGCCGGAGTGGACTTCACTATGGAAGACATTGATCGTTTATCGCGTCGAGTCCCACAATTATGTAAAGTGGCGCCAAACTCTCCACTGTATCATATTGAAGACGTACACAGAGCGGGTGGTATTTTTGCCTTGTTAGGTGAAATTGATCGAGCTGGCATTTTGCATAATCAATGTCATACCGTTCACTCTAAAACCATGGCAGAAGCCCTAGAAAAATGGGATATCATGCGAGCTCCAACACCTGAAGTGGTGGAATTTTTCAAAGCAGGCCCAGCAGGTATTCCAACGCAAACCGCTTTTAGTCAATCCACTCGTTGGCCAACCCTTGACGGTGATCGTGAAAATGGCTGTATTCGTTCCATTGAAAACGCTTTCTCACTAGAAGGTGGTCTTGCTGTACTTTATGGCAACATTGCACTAGATGGTTGTGTAGTAAAAAGTGCTGGTGTTGACGAATCTTGTTTGGTATTCGAAGGCCCTGCACACATAACCGAATCTCAAGATGAAGCGGTCAGCAATATCCTTGACGATAAGGTCAAAGCGGGTGAAGTGGTCATCGTTCGTTACGAAGGCCCTAAAGGTGGTCCTGGCATGCAAGAAATGCTCTATCCTACCTCTTACATTAAATCAAAGGGTCTGGGCAAAGCTTGTGCCTTGCTGACCGATGGTCGCTTCTCTGGCGGTACATCTGGTTTATCTATAGGGCATGTCTCACCCGAAGCCGCGGCAGGTGGAGCCATAGGTTTGGTTGAGAATGGCGATATCATTCGCATCGACATCCCAAATCGTACCATAAACGTGGTATTGAGCGATGAGGAGTTAGCAACACGTCGCGCAGCCATGGAAGCCAAGGGGGCAGCGGCTTGGAAACCTGAGCAAGAGCGCCCTCGTAAAGTATCACCAGCACTAAAAGTCTATGCGCACTTTGCTACCAGTGCCGATAAAGGTGCGGTAAGAGACTTGAGTCAACTCGACTAATTGTTCGTCGATGCTTTTAAGGCCGCTAAAGACAGCGGCCTTTTTTAATTAATTAGGAAACAAAATGCTGAGTTATCGCCATATATACCACGCAGGTAATCACGCTGATATTCTGAAACACGTTACAGTGAGCCAGATTTGTCGTCATTTTATAAAAAAAGAGACGCCTTTCTTTTACTTGGACACTCACGCGGGTATCGGCCAATACGAGCTGACCTCTGATCAGGCACAAAAGAATAAAGAATTTCATTCTGGTATCAGCCGTTTACTTCAGCAAGAACAACTACCTAATGCCGTTGAAGGGCTAATGGACATAGTTAGAGATATGAATGATGCTAATAATTTAGCATGGTATCCAGGTAGCCCTAAGGTCGTAGATTATTACACCCGTCAAAAAGACAAGTTACACCTGTGCGAGTTGCATCCGAATGACTTTCCTCTTCTAGCAGCCTTGTTTCCCCATAAACGAAAAGCTAACGTGGTAAAAGAGAATGGTTTTGCAGCCGTTAAAGCCATGCTACCACCACCGCAAAAGCGCGGTTTTGTATTAATGGATCCACCTTATGAAGTCAAAAAAGATTACGACTATGTGGTTCAAGCATTAACAGAAGGTCATAAACGCTTTCCACAAGGCACTTACGCCATCTGGTATCCTGTCTTGACTCGCCAACAAGTCGATAAGCTTCTAAAATCAGTAAAGGCGACAGAGATTCGGAATGTGTTATTGTTGGAACTCTGTGTACGTGATTCAGAAAAACAACGCGGTATGTCCGGCAGTGGAATGATCATTGTTAATCCACCTTGGACTCTAGAAAAAGACGCTGAGGAATTTTTACCCTTTTTAAAAAATGTCTTAGCAGAAGACAATGCTGCCGCCTTCCAAATCACTTGGATCACCCCAGAATAAACCGTTTTGTATAGGGAGAGTCCCATGACCACAGCTTTTGAACAAGCCTTCAAACACATGCCTACCCCAGCTTTTATTCTAGAAAGTCAGACTGGGGAGCTAATCTCGTACAATCAAAATTTTCAAACTTTCTTTGAAAACTGGAATGCCACACCTCCGGATTCTTGGATGTCGCTAAGTGAAGAAGCACAATCCAAGCAAGACTGGCAGCAGCTATGCGACAAAATAAAAATAGGTAGCATTGAGCGTTGTGAAACCTTAATACGTGTTGGTAACAAGCTGGTTAATACCCAACTGGATATGCAAAACTTAGGGGATACAATTCTGGCCTGTGTTTACCATACAGACCACATGGACTTAACTGCAGCGGAAAATACCTTATTAAAGTTTGCTTTAACAGAGTCATCTGCTGGGTTATGGATTTGGGAAACCGAATCGGACTTAGTATCATGCTCTAAATCAATCGCGAATCTTTTAAAGTGCAAAGTAGAAGACACCCCAAAGTCGACGGCAGAGTGGCATAAACTGGTACACCCAGACGATGTGAAACAACTGGCAGCGGTCGTCGACGAACATGTAGCATTAAATCAAGATTACTACGAAGCAGAATATCGTATTTTAACCGGTAATCAAGACTATTTATGGGTCAAAGAACGCGGTCGAACTTATACTAAAACAGCTAACAACAAAACCAAAAAAGTCATAGGATTTGTGGTCGATATTAGCCATCAAAAAGCCTTAGAAGAACACCTTCGAAATCAAGCCACATTTGATGAGCTTACCGGTTTATTAACACGTAGCGCAGCGCTCACCCATTTTAAAAAACAACTTGGATTGGCGAAACGTCAGTACACACCTCTTACCATGGCTAAAATCCATTTGGATGCCCATAATCGTCTTAGTGAATTGACTATGGAAGCGCGTAATATTGCCATTCAAACATCGGCACGTTACATCTATAAAAAAATTCGAGAGGCAGACGTATTAGCTCGTGTTGAAGCAAACAAATTGCTATTGCTGCTGCCCAATACCAGTGTGAAAGATGCCAACACACTATTAACTAGTATCATCAATCCAAAAGCTGATGAAGAAGCCATTTTGGCTGCAGGAAATTCCAGCCCAGCCGATTTCTGTATCGGTATTGCCGCCTTCCCTGAAGATGGTGAGAGCATTGAAGAACTGGCCCTCAGCGCTAATCAAGCGGTGGAACAGGGTCAACAAAAACACACCCAAATCATTGTTAATGAATCATAAAAAAAAGCGCCACTTAGGCGCTTTTTGAACCATACCTATAAACTTAGTGACTCATTCCCCTTGCAGGGTCAACAAAATTCTGCGTGGCCCGCCGTGATCTCTGTGTTCACCCAGATAAATTCCCTGCCAAGTACCAAGCCGCAATTGTTGGTTGGTGACAGGAATGGTCAGACTGGAACCCAGCATACTGGCTTTAATGTGTGCCGGCATATCATCACTGCCTTCGTAAACATGCTCATAATAAGGTTGATCTTCTGGCACCATATGAGAAAAATGTTTTTCCATGTCTCGCCTTACCGAAGGATCCGCGTTTTCATTTATGGTTAAAGACGCCGAAGTATGCAACAACTGAATATGCAGCAAGCCTACTTTAACCTTCGACAAGCTGAACAAGGCTTCCTCAACCTGCTGAGTAATAAGATGAAAACCACGCGAAAAACGCGGCAATTGAAGTTCAACTTGCTGCCACATAATCATTTCTTACCATTAGTTTTTTGGTAAACCGAAAAGCGATAATCATAAGGATTGTGACCTTCAGCAACAAAGTTTTCTTCGGCCATCAAGGTAAAAGATGGCCAGTCTACTTCAGGAAAAAAGGCATCCCCTGCGACTTCTGCATCCACATGAGTAATGTACAAGCGATCGGCTTTTGGTAAAGCCAATTCATAAATCTGCGCTCCACCTATCACCATAACTTCTTCTTGCCCATTCACTAGACAAATATCCTCTCCCAATGCAATGGCTTGCTCTAATGAAGACACCACATCAATACCTTCCGCTTGATATTTGTCATCACGAGTGATCACAATATTGCGACGACCAGGCAAAGGTTTACCAATGGATTCAAACGTTTTTCGCCCCATGACAATTGGCTTCCCCATGGTTGCCTGCTTGAAATATTTTAAATCATTTGGCAAATGCCAAGGCAACGCATTGTTAATACCAATGGTTCGGTTGGTCGACATGGCGACAATCAGTGACAACATAAGGATACCTTTTCAATCTATGCCGGATGAATCCAAGCCTGATATAATCTCAGCCAAGTATTATACCTATGGCAGACTAGATTGCATTGCTCAAATCTGCCATAAACCAATTTAAGCAGAGGCCTTATGAATCAATATTTGGACCTGTGTCAGCGCATTGTTGATCAGGGAGTGTGGGTAGACAACGAAAGAACTGGAAAACGATGCTTAACCGTGATTAATGCGGACTTAACCTATGACGTAGGTAAGGGTGAATTTCCCTTGGTTACCACACGCAAGAGTTACTGGAAGTCAGCCATTGCTGAAATCATCGGCTACTTAAGAGGCTATGACAATGCCGCTGATTTCCGTGCATTAGGCACCAAAACTTGGGATGCTAATGCCAATGACAACCCTGTATGGCTAAACAATCCACATCGTAAAGGCGAAGACGACATGGGACTCTGCTACGGTGCAATTGGTCGCAATTTTCCCAAGCCCGATGGGGGAGAAATCGATTTGTTGCAACAGATTATTGACGATTTAAGCCGTGGTGTGGACAACCGTGGAGAGATCCTTACCTTCTACCATCCGGGTGCATTTCACATGGCCTGCTTGCGCCCTTGTATGTATAGCCATCACTTTTCACTACTAGGCGATACCTTGTATTTAAACAGCACTCAACGAAGCTGTGATGTACCCTTAGGGTTAAATTTCAATATGATTCAAGTGTACGTTTTGCTGGCTCTCGTAGCACAAATAACAGGGCACAAGGCCGGACAAGCTTTTCATAAGATAGTGAATGCTCACATCTATGAGGATCAATTAGCACCCATGCGTGATGTGCAATTAAAACGTAAGCCTTATCCTGCTCCTACACTAAAAATCAATCCGGATATCAAATCATTAAAAGACATTGAAACCTGGGTTACGATGGACGATTTTGAAGTAGAAGGCTACCAATTCCATGAGCCTATTGCTTACCCATTTTCTGTCTAAGCAAGACCATAAAAAGGACATAGGTAAGGCGAGTCATCTACTCGCCTTTTACTTCAATTTACAGGCTGCTCTAATTCTTGGATTAGATAGCCTATCTCTGCGGATTTTTCGAGTAGAAGTTGATTCGCATCAGCAAGTCCTTTGTTATAGAAATAAGGGCCAATTTCTTGGCTAAAAAACGCCAGTAAAAACTCTGCCTCAAAATCACCGATGTCACTGTCTAGCTCATCCGTAAAATATTTTTTGCTCTTGCTGACAATGAGATCAGTTTCTTGCTGAGTGAATTCCACTATACTCTCCTCACCCTTGTCTGATGAGATACGGCTATTTTTGAGGGTACGCATTGCGGCTAAAGCCAAACACAATGAGAACAATCCCTAGCACAACCATTGGCACAGACAACAGCTGCCCTTGTGTTAACCAACCCCAAGCCAGATAGCCAATCTGGACATCTGGCTCACGCACAAACTCCACTAGTATTCTGAATACGCCATAGCAAAGTAAGAACATACCCGAAACACAGTAGCGCGGTTTAGGACGCAGTGAGAAAAACCATAAAATAGTAAACAAAGCTACGCCTTCTAGAGCGAATTGATATAGTTGCGAAGGATGGCGAGCTAATTGCAATGGATCGTTTGGGAAAATCATCGCCCAAGAAACATCAGTTGGTTTCCCCCAAAGTTCACCACCAATAAAATTACCAATACGTCCAGCCCCTAAACCAATCGGCACAAATGGTGCTAAAAAGTCGGTAACATCCACCAGATGTTTTTGATATTTGCGGGCAAATACATACATTGCGACTATCACGCCTAATAAACCGCCATGGAAAGACATACCACCTTCCCAAATACGTATCATTATCAGCGGATTATCAACAAACGATGGAAATTGATAAAACAAGATATAACCAATACGACCGCCTAGAATGACGCCAAGCGCACCATAAAATATGGCATCACTCACCATATCTTTAGTCCACAAGCCATGCGAACGTTTGGCTCGATAAACACCAAAAGCATAAGCGCCAGCAAAGCCAATTAGATACATGATGCCGTACCAATGCACAGCAATTGGTCCGATCGAAATGGCGATAGGATCAATATTAGGGTATGAAATCATAGTGAATTACCAAGCCTCTGTTGGTCAGAATCAATTTACTCGAGTGGTTTTGGAAGGACGAATCAAACGCTCGATATTAGCCTCTCGCATCATACGCGTCATGGTTTGCACCACAGTTTCAGCGTGAGACAAATTCAACACTTCTTGCAGCATGTTGTGCGCTTGCTCCATAGAAATATTTCGAATGACGGCTTTGACTTTAGGCAAGCTAGTAGAACTCATGGACAAAACATCATAGCCCATTGCCATGAGTAAAATGGCTCCCATAGGATCGCCCGCCATCTCACCACAAACACTCAACCCAACGCCTTCTTCTTTTACCTGATTCACAATACTCGCCAAAGCATGCAATACCGAAGGATGGAAAGAGTTATATAAATCAGCTACTCGAGGATTGTTCCTGTCCACCGCCAGCAAATACTGAGTCAAATCGTTGCTACCCACCGATAAAAAGTCCACCAGCTTGGCCAAAGTCCTAGCTTGATATACAGCGGCAGGGATTTCTATCATTACGCCAACCTTTGGCATTTTGACGTCGTAACCTTCTTCTTTCACTTCCGCATAAGCTCGACGAATCAAGGTTAAGGCTTCTTCTACTTCAGCCACATTAGAAATCATTGGCAACATGATTTTTAAGTTGTGTAGTTGAGCACTGGCTTTGATCATGGCACGAATTTGCGCCATGAAAATTTCCAAATGATCCAAGGTAACACGAATTCCTCGCCAACCTAGGAATGGATTAGCTTCTTCGATAGGAAAATAAGGTAAAGCTTTATCACCACCAATGTCCAAGGTTCGCACGGTGACCGGCGCGGGGGCAAAACCTTCCAACTGCTGACGGTAAATATGCACCTGTTCGGCTTCTGTCGGGAAGCGATCACGCACCATAAAAGGCACTTCGGTACGATACAAACCAATACCTTCAGCCCCTCTATCCAAAGAACGCGCAACGTCCGCTGACAAACCAGTGTTAACAAACAAGGACAAACGCTGACCATCAAGGGTTTCACAAGGTAAATCCTTGAGGGTTTCATATTCTTCTTCAAGCAAACGCTCTTCATCAACTATCTGCTGATAATTATCAATCAGATTGTCCGATGGATAAGTGAACACTTGACCTTGATAGCCATCCACAATTAGGTCGGCTTTATCAAGCTGGGCATAGGGTAGGTCTAACGCTCCCATGACGGTCGGAATACCCATTGCACGAGCCAGAATCGCCACATGAGAGTTGCCCGACCCCATTACTGACACTAGACCCTTGATCTTATCGATGGGAATTTCACCCAGCATGGAAGCCGTTAACTCTTCACCAACAATAATGGCAGGCTCATTAAAACGCTCCACTATATTAGGAGCATTTTCTTGCAAATGAGACAAGATACGACGACCTAAATCACGCAAATCCGACGCACGTTCACGTAAATATGGGTCGTCCATCCGATCAAATTGGTAAATATGCGCCTTGATTACTTGCCGTAACGCGCCTTGTGCCCATTGACCGCCTTTGATTTTTCGCACTACTTCACCAGCAATGGAATTATCGTCCAGTATCTTAAGATAGACATCAAATAAGGCTTTTTCATCCGCAGATAAATGCTGACTAATTCGATTACTGGCTTCTCGAATATCTTTACGAACCGCGTCTAGAGCTTGGTAAAAGTCTTCAATTTCCTTTTCAGGGTTGGCAGTCTCGCCGTCCGGGATAACATCCAAATCCGCCGGCGGAAAGACCACCACACCACGACCAATGGCGACCCCAGAACTACCCGGCACACCTTTATATCGAAAATCCGCACCACGAGGAGTGGCATTGGCATTAAGGCTGGTAATAGCACCAGTTGCTTCAGCATGGGCAATCACACCCGCTAACTGAGCAGACAAGGTAATAAGGAAAGCTTCCTCACCTTCATCAAAGCGGCGCTTGTCTTCATGCTGTACAACCAACACGCCCAATACTTGACGATGATGAATGATTGGCACCCCAAGAAATGAGCGATAGCGCTCCTCTCCAGTGCCTTTTAAATAATGAAAAGAAGGGTGAATATGCGCATCTTCAAGATTAACAGGTTCAGCACGACGACCAACCAAACTTACTAGCCCTTCATCGGCTTTGAGGCTAACGCTGCCAGCCACATCAGCATTCAGCCCGCGAGTCGCCATTAATATATACTCAGAAGTATTGGTATCTACTAGGTATATTGAACACACTTCCGCCCGCATAGCACGACGCACACGACGAACAATGATGTCTAACGCGGCAGACAAAGATCGTGCTGCTGTCACTTCTTGCGTAATGCGTCTTAATAAACTTAGCATAGCTCTCCCATTGCGCTTATCTCCTTCCCCTTCTGCGTTAGGTGCTTGTTATCACCATTTTTCTAATCGCCGATGAGCACTTTGGCTGAGTTCTTTGAGGGCTCGCCTGTAAACATCTTTTTTAAACGCGACTACTTGTCCCAGCGGGTACCAATAACTTACCCAGCGCCAGCCATCAAATTCAGGGCATTCTGTTCCATCCACACACACAGAAGTATCAGGACAACGAATTGACAGCAAAAACCACTTTTGCTTTTGTCCAATACACAAAGGTTTACTATTGTGTCTTAACATGCGTTTCGGGAGACGATAACGTAACCAACCCCTTGTTTTTCCGATAATTTCTACCTGATCTGGATTAAGCCCAACTTCTTCCTTAAGTTCTCGATACAAAGCTTGCTCAGGTGTTTCATCAGATTTGATTCCACCTTGGGGGAACTGCCACGCGTTTTGTCCTACACGTCTAGCCCAAAGCAGTTGGCCACGCTCGTTCATCAGTATGATGCCCACATTCGGTCTATATCCGTCTGCATCAATCACGAGCTATCACCTTCTAAAATAAGAATAAATTAGATTCATTGTTCCATAATTCGCCCATCCACACAATTAAGACTAATGTTATTTATTGTCTCTGAGGCTATAATTTCCGCACTTCATACCAACTAAGGACCAACTGTGACACTCGCAATCTTTGATCTAGATGGCACCCTATTAAGCGGTGACAGTGATTATTCTTGGGGACAATTTCTAGTCGAAAAAGAACTCGTTGACATTCAGCTGTATCAACAAGCAAACGACAGGTTTTTTCAGCAATATCAAGCTGGCACTTTGGATATTCACGAATACCTCGCCTTTAGCCTTGCACCATTGAAAAGCTTCTCTGCTGAGCAACTTAATCAATTGCATCAAGACTTCATGACAGAAAAAGTTCGCCCTATGATGCAAGAGAAAGCGACCGAGTTATTGAACAAACACAAACAACAAGGTCATTTTCTCTTAATGATCACGGCAACTAATCAATTCGTGACAGGCCCAATTGCTGAAGCACTGGGCATGGATCACATTATTGCGCCTGTTCCTGAAGTCATCAACAATAGTTATACTGGTAAAATTGTTGGCATACCCAGCTTTCAGGATGGAAAAGTTACCAGACTAAATGAATGGCTGAAAGAAACAGGTTACAACTTAGAAGGAAGCTACTTTTATAGTGACTCTCGTAATGATTTACCACTGTTAGAGTTAGTCGATCACCCTATTGCAGTGGATGCTGATGAGACTTTAAGTAAAATCGCCGAAGAACGTCACTGGCCACACATTTCACTGCGCGACTAAATTGATTTAACCTAAAGCCCTGCAAAAGCCATAAAAAAGCGCCTCCATGGCGCTTTTTTATGTCGACTTTTACAATCCCATATTATTGTGGATGCGGTAGAAAAGTGCCTTTAAATATTCCGTTTCAGGAATCGCAGGATGCACAGGATGATCAGGAGCTTGAGTTCCGCGATATATTAGCTGAGAAAAACGTTCCAACTGACGGCTGTTGCTGCGCACTATATCGTGCAAACGACTGGTTTCTAAATGCATAGAGCATGAACCAGAAACTAAGATTCCGCCTTTGGCCACCAAACGCATCGCCAGTTGATTGGCTCTGTGATAAGCCCCTTCACCTGCCTTGATGTCTTTACGGCGAGCAATAAAAGCCGGCGGATCCATAACAACTACATCAAAACGCTGCTTTTCATCGATCAAAGATTGCATCGCATCGAAAGCATCACCTTGCATCAAGTTGCCATCACCTTCGTACTGGTTCAATTTTAAATTCGCGTCCACATGATCTAAAGCCGCTTCAGAAGCATCAATAAAAGTCACCTCTGTCGCGCCAGCAGAAGCCGCCTGTACTCCCCAACCACCAACGTATGAAAAGACATCTAATACACGTTTACCTGAACAAAAACCTTGCATCGTCTTACGGTTTTCTCTGTGGTCATAAAACCAACCGGTTTTTTGTCCGTCCCAAACTGGCGCTTGGAACAAGACATCATTTTCCTGTAAAAATACCACCTCAGGCACGGTACCAAAGACTTCTTCAACGTAGGAATCCAAGCCTTCAATTTGGCGCATTTTGCCGTCATTTTTCATTAAAATAGCAATGGGCTTCACTACTTCTTGTAATGCTTCGATGATTTCATTTTTAACGCGCTCCATTCCTGCAGTGGATATCTGCACCACTAAAATATCCGCAAACCTGTCCACAACCAATCCAGACAAACCATCAGAATCACCAAAGACCAAACGATAATAAGGTGCAGAATAGGACATCTCACGCAGAGACAAGGCGATTTTAATGCGGTGAATCAAAGTCGACTTATTTAATAGCGTATCCACACTTCGGCTAATTAATCGACCGCAAATAAGTGCATTTGGATTAATGGTCGCCACACCCAAAGCTTTGCCCTGAGCAGACTCCACAACAACTTGATCACCAGGCGAAAACTGCTTCAAAGGCGTCTGCGAGGTATTGACTTCGTTACTATAAATCCATTGATGTCCAGCTCTAATACGTCGATCTACTTGACCTTTTAGTCGAATTACGCTCAAAATGCTCACCTAAGTTGTTTAAAAAAAGGCTATTATAGAGACTCCAGGCTCAATTGCTATGGGATAGAAAAGAGCCGTTTGTTTTACCCTAGATAGCCATACTATAAAGAAGTTTGTATGCCATCATCTGTTAATGAAAACCAGCTAGGAAGGATTCTCCGAGGTATCAGCATTCCGCCGCAACCTCAGGTGATGGTCGACCTGCATATGGAACAAGCCATGCCGGATCCGGACATGGATCGTATTGCCAATATTATAGCTCAAGACGTTAGTTTATCTGCTGCTGTACTCAAATTGGTTAACTCTAAAGCATTTGGATTAGAACAAAAAATCGCTTCTATACAGCAGGCGGTAGTGATGCTGGGTACTCACAGCGTTACCAATTTGGTAAACGGTTTAGCGGTAAAAAGCGAACTTTCTGATGAAGCAATTCAATCACTGCACAGTTTCTGGGACACCGCCAGTGACATTGCGGCCATCAGTTCAAGTATCGCCAATCAACTCAATTTCAAATACAAAGACGAATGTTACGCTCTGGGACTTTTTCATAATGCAGGCATCCCCTTGATGCTAACGCGTTTTAACAATTATCAACAGGTACTTCACCAAGCCTATCAAGATCCAGAATTCAACATTACTGACACAGAAAATCAAGCATTCAAAACCAATCACTCGGTCATTGGTTATTATCTGGCAAAATCTTGGGGATTACCAAAGAGTTGTTGTACTGTCATAGCTGAGCATCATCGAATCGAACACCTGTTTTCTAATCGCGTGGCTGGCGATAAATTGAATCTGTCTTTCGCTGCCATTTTGAAAATGTCAGAGCACATCGCTTCAACTTATAAGCATATTGGAGGAGCGGATGAAGACCATGAATGGAACTTGATTAAGCACCATGCATTAGAACATTTTGATCTGACTGAATACGACTTTGATGGCATAAGAGAAGCTTGTTATGAACAAGGACTCGGTCTTGTCTAATGCCCTTTACTCGCGCCTAAACATAACTAAGTGATCCAGGTTTATGGTCAAACCAATCGCTTGACCAATGGCATGATTATGGTGAGACGAAGCAAAGCAATACACTTCTTTGCCCGAAGACAATAATACACGATACAAAAAATGCGATCCGCGAAACCACTTACTAATAATAATCCCCTGAAACGGACTATCATCATCATGCAAAATATCATCTGGCCTGACTAATAAGTCGACAGGGGTTTTATCCTCCATACCGTGGTCTTTACCACTGTGAATTTCGCCTAAATCCGAATGAACACAATCTTTGCCACACACCACCGCAGGCAAAAAATCCCCATGACCGATAAAGCTGGCTACAAATCTTGTCGCTGGTTGATGGTAAATTTCATAGCTGCCACCAGTTTGATGAATCTCCCCAGCCGACATGATAGATATCTGATCCGCCATAGCAAAGGCTTCCATTTGATCATGGGTTACCAGCAAAGCGCTCATTTTTTCTTGGCGAAGAATGTTACGAATTTCCGGCACCAATTCTTCACGTAATTTCGCATCCAAACCTGAAAAAGGCTCATCCATTAACAAGAGTTTTGGCTTTGGCGCCAGCGCCCTTGCCAAAGCAATTCTCTGCTGCTGACCGCCAGACAAAGAGTGAGGGTAACGCTGCTCAAAGTCTGTCAGTCCAACCAAGGCTAACAAATGCTTAATGCGCGCTTGCACATCATTTTTTGACCATTCACCCAGTCCAAAGGCAATATTCTCTGCCACGGTTAAGTGCGGAAATAACGCAATATCTTGAAAAACCATGCCAATTTTACGGCGCTCAGGCGCTTGATGCGTCTTGGCACTGGACACTAGCTGTCCATCTAATAAAATTTCCCCAGACATCAAGGGTTCAAAACCTGCTATTGCACGTAATAAGGTAGATTTACCACAACCACTTGGGCCAAGCAGACAACCAATTTGTCCAAACGATAAATGAAAACTGGCTTGCTTAACCACTTGTTGTCCTTGGTAACCTATGGTCACCTCGTGCAAGCTTAAATCAGAAAATTGATTTGATTCCATCATAACAGTCTACTTTGCCCCAGTGACATCAGAAGAAATTGAGCGACTCAATAAAATCACAGGCCCTAGACTCACCAACACAATCATGAGTGAAGCAGGTGCTGCATCCACCAGACGTTCATCAGAAGCCAACTCAAAAGCCCTTACCGCCAGCGTATTAAAATTAAAAGGTCGCAATACCAAGGTAGCTGGAAGTTCTTTGAGAACATCCACAAATACAATTAAGATAGCCGTTAGAATGGACCCTTTTAATAAAGGAAAATGGATACGACGCAACACACCCCAATTGTTCATCCCCAAAGTACGCGCAGACATATCCATGCTTGGCTTTATTTTGCCCAGACCATTTTGAACCGCGCCTAAAGAGACGGCCATGAAGCGAACAGAATAAGCAAAGAGTAAGGCAAACAAAGTGCCAGACAACAGCAAGCCAAGTTTGTATCCTGTTAGATCCATTGTCCAATCAATCAACTTATGATCTAACCATGCTAAAGGTACTAAAACACCAATGGCTATGATGGTGCCGGGCAGAGCATAACCCAAACCAGACATACCAATTGACACCTTTATTAAGTTACCTCGATATAAGCGTCCAGCGTAGCTCAATAACAAAGCCATAGCGACTAATAACAACGCTGCCATAGCGGCGAGATAAAATGAGTTCCAAGCCAATTGTGCGAAACGCGCCCCCATGAAATCCGCTTTAAACACACTCCAATAGGCCAACACACCCGCCGGCAACAAAAAGCCTAATAAAATAGGTAAGGTACAAAACAAAACAGCAAAGCAAGTTTGAACATGAGTCAGACGAATACGACGATTACTGGCCTTTTTCATTCCAGAATTATGGTAGCGAATACGATGACGGGAATAACGCTCTAGTAGAATCAACAGGGTAACAAACAGCAATAACACCCCAGCCAATTGGGAGGCGGCAGCGACATCACCAAAGCCATAAAAAGTACGCAAAATACCCGTAGTAAAGGTATTTACGCTGAAATACTGCACCGTACCATAGTCCGCTAAGGTTTCCATAAGCGCCAAGGTTAAGCCAGTTACTATGGCTGGACGCGCCATTGGCAAGGCCAATTTAAAGAAGGCTTTGCGGTTTGAGTAACCCAAGGTTTTGGCCACTTCTAAACTGTTCGCAGACTGTTCCAAAAAAGCAGCACGACTCATTAGATAAACGTAGGGATACAACACCAAAATCAGCATTGTCATAGCGCCGCCTAAAGAACGAATCTCAAAAAACCAATATTCCCCATAACGCCACCCCGTTAGATGACGAATAAAACTTTGTACAGGTCCGGCAAAATCCAATATGCCTGTATAAGTATAAGCAATGATATATGCGGGAAAAGCCATAGGCAGTAATAAAGCCCATGATAAAAGACGACGACCAGTAAAATCACACATACTGGTTAACCAAGCTGAAGGCACACCAATACATAGCACGCCAATGCCAACACCAAACATTAGCCAAAAAGAGTTACTTATGTATTCCCCAAGCACAGTATGGTAAAGATGATGCCAAACTTCACCATCACCAATCACCACATTGACCAGCACCACGAGAATAGGCAAAGAAAGAAGTGCGGCAATCAAGAATGCCGCACTAGGAAGAAAAGGAAATGGAAAGCCTTTAGAGGAGTTCAAGGGTGTACTAAAACCTTATTGTCAATAGTCTTTGACTGTTACTTCCAGCCACCAATATCCATTAGTTCAACGGCTTGACGATTATTTTCGCCCAATTTACTTAAGGATAAACTATCCGCGTGGAACTGACCAAAAGGTGCTAACATTTCGGGGGCACCAATACCTTCTACAACGGGATATTCATTATTCACATGAGCATACCATTCTTGGGCTTTTTTACTGGTTAAAAACTCCAGCAATAATTTAGCATTTTCTATGTTGGTTGCAGCTGCTGTAATACCAGCACCACTTACATTCACATGGGCACCACGATCGCCTTTTGCCTGATTTGGCCAAAAAGGTTTCACTTTTTGATACACCTCTCTATCACTAGCACGATCACTCTGGCCTAAACGACCATAGTAGTAAGTGTTCGCTAAGGTGATATCACATACGCCAGCGGCTACCGCTTTCAATAAATCCACATCCCCACCAAAAGGCGGACGTGCCAAATTTGCCATCAAACCTTTAATCCAAGCCTGTGTTTGCTCTGGGCCATCAGCTTCTATCATGGACGCAACCAATGATTGATTATAAATATTGGCAGAAGAACGCACACAAATTCGACCTTTCCATTTATCATCAACTAGATCTTCATAACGGCTTAGTTCACTTGGAGAAACCTTATCTGGGTTATAAAAAATGACTCGAGCACGTTGAGACAAACCAAACCAATAACTGTCTTTATCACGCAAGTGAGCTGGAATATTTGCCTCTAATACATCACTTTGAAGCGGCTGCAAAACTCCAGCGGCTTTAGCGCGGTGAAGACGTCCAGCGTCCACCGTGATAAAAACATCAGCAGGGCTTGCGCTGCCTTCAGCACGTAAGCGACTTAATAAAGCATCAGCAGATCCGGTAATAAGATTGACTACAACATCATTTTCTTCAGAAAAAGTATCTAAAATAGGTGCTATCAAAGATTCTTTGCGCGCGGAATAAATATTCACTTCCCCTTTGGCGAAGCTAGCAACAGAAGTCAAAAGAGCGGAACAAATGAGAGCCAGGCTAAAACCTCGCTTCAAGCCTTTATACTGTGTTTTTTTATTTATTAATTGCATTCTAATCGCCATTACTACCTTCCAGAATATTTAGCATTTTCTCGTACCTATGAATACGTCCATGCGCCAATAAAGAAAATAAGGTCGTTGAAAAATGAGTCAGAAATTGAGTGTCGAAGTTAGCATAAGAAAACCATAAACACTAGCGATTCTCATTCCACAGAAAAAGGATTATCACTTCGACCATCTAATAAATCAATGGGGACAACTCGTTACCAATCTGTAATGCCTCATCTAAATCAAACATCACACTTTCACCCAAACCAGCCGCTTTAACTACAGCTTTTGGAAGACTTTCGCGTACCAACTCAATCTCACGTTCACTGCGGATGCAAGCATTCAGAAAACAGGCCAGATTCAATACACACGCCAAAGGTTGCGGATTATCATTCATAAAAGGTCGTTTATGTTCTTTTACCGCAACCCCTAAGTTGGCTGGAAATTTCCACTGGTCCATTAAAGCTTGTCCAGCTTGTTGAGTGGTAAATCCCAATAAATCCATTTCGGCTTTCATGCGACTGGCTTTACGATTATCTACTAATGTCTGAATCTCTAACGCTGTTTCAGGTGCCGTTAAATGCAGTAATAACACCCCGATGTTATGCACAATCCCTACTGTGAAAGCTTCATCTTCATTAACCAAATTGCTACGTTTAGCAACCCATTTTGCCAACTCAGCAACCTGAAAGGAGTCTGCCCAGAAATCGCGCAGATTAACACCTTCAGCACTTTCCACTGACGCAGAAAAACCAGAAGCAATCACCAAGGTCTTTAACTTTTCCATTCCGATCAATACCGTGGCCTCATCAATAGAAGAGATCTTACGCGATAGACCAAAATAGGCTGAGTTAACGATACGCAATACTTTCAGTGAAATGGTCTGGTCATGAGCAACCTTGCTGCTGATATCAGAGTAATTTGCATCAGGATCACCCAATAATTGGATCAGTTCACGAACCACATCGGGCACATTAGGCAGCTTATCCGTTTGCTTGATTAACTCTTCAATACGCATGTTATTTGCCTTATCTGTTAGCTATCAACAGCTATGCAGCATAAGTCAGCCGTTTTTTTTTACAACGGGAAATACGTAGCGTTTTGAAAACGAAGAAAAGGCTATGATTACAAAAAAGAAGACAGTCCAGCAGCACGAGCTACCACTTTGTTTTTTATCCCTTGGCTACGATTAAATTGTTTCATACCCACATTACGCAGGCAGACCAACAAAGGATGCTGACTGGCAAACAGACGCTTAAAACTTTCCATACCAGCTGCCATAGCAAGATTATCCAGCATTCGAGCGCGCTGGTAACGACGTAATACCTGACAAGAGCCCAAAGCCTCACCACCTTGATGCGCTTTACTGAACACTTCAACCAAGGCCTTTACATCACCAAAACCGAGATTCGCACCTTGTCCAGCTAACGGGTGAATGGTATGTGCAGCATCACCAATTAAAGCAATACCAGCTTTCACGTACTGTTTTGCATGACGCTGACGTAAAGGGATGGCTTGACGCTCACGGGTTAATGACAACACCTCAAAACGTCGATTAATAGCGTAGTTTAAACGACGACAAAAAGCCTCATCAGACAGTGCCATTAAAGCATCCGCTTCTTTTGGAGGGACTGACCAAACAATGGAAATGAAGTGACGCTCTGCAACACTGGGCAAAGGCAAGAAAGCCAGAATGCCTTCATCGCCAAAGCTTTGCCAAGCGGTATTTTGATGACTTTGATCTATTTCAATGGTGGCCACAATGGCGCTGTGACCATAATCCCACTCGACTGTGGCAAAATCATTCTGTTGACGCAACAAAGACATAGCACCATCAGCACCTATTATAGTCTGTGCCAACAAAGAATAACCGGATGTTAAGGTCGCAGAAACGCCGGACTCGGCTAACTGGTATGACTCTAATGTATCACCCAAATAGAGATCCACATTGGGTTCTTGTTTGAGGCAATCCATAAGACTTTGATTAAGAACTGCATTTTCAACGAGATGGCCTAATTCTGGCATTTTGTTACGTTCAGCATTAAAGTCTACTAATCCGTCGCCTAAACCATCCCACACCACCATATTGTCATAACTTGCTAAACGTTCCATTGGCATATTCTGCCAAACGCCAGCATCTTCTAACAAACTTTTAGATTGCGCGGACAAAGCACTTACCCGGGCATCATAGGCTGGTGGCGTGGAGAGTGTGTATAACCCAGTGTGTTTATCCACAAGCGCCACACGCATTGAGGATTGGGCAAGCAATATGGCCGACAAGGACCCTACCATGCCAGCTCCCACCACAATTACGTCATACGCTTTCGCCATGAGATTGTCTCCAACTACATCATCTAATTTTATTGCGCCATCAAGGCTTCAATGTCATGGATTTCTTTGGGCAGTCCATGTGTCAATACATAAGGGCCATCGGCTTTGATCAGTACATCGTCTTCGATACGAATACCAATGCCACGCCACTGTTCTGCCACATTCATATTGTCTTTAGAAACATACAAACCCGGCTCAATGGTCAGCACCATACCTTCTTCCAATAAACGGGATTGCCCAGCCACTTTGTAAGCGCCACAATCGTGTACATCCAACCCAAGCCAATGACCGGTATTATGCATATAAAAATCACGGTATGCTTTGCTCTCGATCAGTTCTTCGACCTTTCCTTTCAGCAAGCCCAACTTTACCAAACCTTGCGTTAAGGTCTGCACCGCTGCGTTGTGAAAGGCCTCGTAAGGTTTGTTCACCTGCAACTCAAGCATGCCCGCCTGATAAGCATCTAATACCAGTTGATACAAAGCTGCTTGTGGCGCTGAGAAGCGGCCATTCGCAGGAAAAGTTCGAGTGATATCTGACGCATAACATGAAAGCTCTGCACCGGCATCAATTAAGATTAAATCCCCATCTTGAATTTCAGCATCGTTTTTAATGTAATGTAAAATACACGCATTTGCGCCACTGGCAACAATGTTATTATACGCGGGTTGACGTGCCGCGGATTTCATGAAGACATAGTTCAATTCCGCTTCCAGCTGATACTCCATCATACCGGGACGCACAGAGCGCATAGCTTGTTTATGAGCTTCTACACTGATTTGGGCTGCTGCTTCCATAATGGCGATTTCTTCCATATCTTTACGTAAGCGCATTTCTGCCACAGGCTGAGACAGGTCTAGTTGACTTTGTGGTGGCTGCGCACCCATTCGCACTCTGCCAGCTAAAGCATTTCGACACGCTGCCAACTCTTCTCTTAAACGCGCATCGCCAAAAACATATACCAGATGATCAGCGCCATCCATGGATTCTTGCAAGGTGTCATTTAAGGCAGTTAGTGGCTGCGCTTGAACAGCACCAAACTCCGCAATTGCACCCTCTACACCATAGCGAAAACCATCCCACTGCTCTTTTTCAGGATCTTTCGGCAAAGTGACTAGGGTTAAATCCCCTTGTCCGCTAATGATGGCGTAAGCACTGGGTTCAGAAAAACCGGTTAGATAATAAAAACTGCTGTCAGGTCTAAACTCATAATCACAATCATTGTTGCGCACCGCTAATTCACCGGTACGAATGACCACCACGCTGTTGTCTGGTAAAGACGACATCAAGCGCTCACGACGAGCTTGATAGGTTTGTAAAGAGATTTTCATTTAGACCTCGTTTGCTTATTAATCCATTGCCATTAATGCAAAGCGTTTTGTTGACTATTATCCGCGTCAGGATTCACATCATGATGCTCGGAATACATCATCATGGCAGACAAACGAACATATTCGACCAATTCAGTTAAATCCGCCTCGTTGTCATTATTGTCTTCCAAATGACGCATTTCCTCTTGCATACCAGAGATATTGGCAAAATCACGCAAAATTTGTTTGGTTTCTTCCGACAAGTCCTTTTTCTGTCCTGACAAACCGTAACCTGCCAAGAAGCCATGCGCCCATTGGGACAAGGTGACACCTCGTTCACTCAATTCAGCATCATCATCAGCAATACTGGGTACCAAAGCGTATTCCCCGTTTTGAAATAAAGTCAAAGTGGCGGTGTAGAGTTCAATAATCGCGGCGCGACTGGCCTCTTCCTTCCAACTTTCAATATCGCAAAACTCCACCACCATGGAAAGCCAATCTTCTAATGGTAAAGTAACACCTGAAGCCAAATAGCCACATAGTTGACCGTGTAACTCAGCAGGCGAAGCGGGTATGGATTCACTGACAAACACATCGGCGATCAGATCAAAATCCAAAGCATCTTTTAGCATTTCGGTAGACATCTTCTGCCTCATTTTATCTTGGTTGTTATACAAATAAAGAGCGACTGCGCAAATAAAGAAGCCGCACCAAAATCTGTGCGGCTTGTGAATTTCGCTCTTTTAAGACCTTAATTTAGCTGCTTCAAACCAGATTCTAAGGTCTGCAAAATCAGCGTATTAATGGTCATTGGTCCCACACCACCTGGCACTGGAGTATAGGCAGAGACGCGTTCAGTGAGTGGCGCTAATTCAATATCGCCTACACCACCAGGATGATAACCTGCATCCACCACAACAGCACCGTCCTTAATCCACTGCGCTTTTATAAACTCTGGTTTACCAACCGCACCAACCACCACATCGGCTTGTTTAATAAAGTCCGCAAGGTTTTGCGTACGGGAATGGCAAATGGTCACAGTAGCGTTCGCGTTCAACATCATCATGGCCATTGGTTTACCCAAGATTGGGCTTCGCCCTACCACAACCACATGTTTACCTTCTAAAGGCACTTTGTATTCCGCTAACAAACGCATGATACCCGCTGGCGTTGCCGCTCCATAAGCGGGTTCTTGCATCGCCATACGGCCAAAACCTAAGCAAGTAACACCATCCACGTCTTTATGAGCAGCGATGGCATCAAAACACAAGCGCTCGTTAATTTGTTTTGGTACAGGGTGTTGCAACAGAATGCCGTGTACATCTGGGTTATCATTCAATTCATGAATTTTATTTAGCAACTGTTCTGTGGTCGTGCTTTCAGGCAATTCGATCGCCATAGAGTCCATACCCACGCGGCGACAAGCATTGCCTTTCATTTTTACGTAGGTTGCTGAAGCGGGATCCGCGCCCACTAGAATGGTTGCTAAAATCGGTGTGCCACCAGTGCGTTCTTTAAGCTCCGCCACTTGAGCTTGCAAACGAGTTTCGGTTTCTTTGGCGCATAATTTGCCATCAAGAACCAATGCTGTCATGAATGAACTCCAAAATATCTCGGTGATGTTTGAGGGAGGCACATTGTACCTCAAGTTGACTCATGATGGGCACTCAATGCTGAGATTAATAACTTACGCAGGCTCTAAATAATCCACCAACAACTGCAAATTACGTTGGCCACGAAACTCATTAATGTCCAGCTTATAGACCAATCGTAGGCGCTTTGCCGATTCGTTTGGCCAGTTATCCAAATCAACAAAAAAGCTAATGGCGTCAAGCAACAAGCCACTTTCCGGTTCTCTAAGCAAGAGCTTAAGATGCTTTTCTCCCACTAGCCGCTGTTGCAGCACGTCAAACACACCATCAAAACTGGGTTCTGGAAAAGCTTGGCCCCAAGGTCCTGATACACGTACTAATTCGGCAAAGCTGAGACTAAAGTCTTCTGCAGCCAACGGCCCATCTGTCTCTATACAAGCTTCTAATGCCTGTGGTGTCACCCATTCGGTTATAATGGCATCAAAGGCCAATCGAAATGCCTCATAATGGGATTCCTTAATCGACATGCCTGCCGCCATAGCATGACCACCAAACTTGCTCAATAAGTGTGGATAACGCTTGGCCAATAAATCCAAGGCATCGCGAATGTGCACACCGGGAATGGAGCGGGCAGAACCTTTTAGCTCACCTTCACCCACTCGCGCAAAAGCAATCACAGGTCGATGACATTTTTCCTTCATTCGAGAAGCCAGAATTCCTATCACGCCTTGGTGCCATTCTGCATCGTAAAAACACATACCGTTAGGCATTTCATTGGTATCTTCCAACAGAGATTCCAACAACAACTCAGCCTGTTCCTTCATGTCGGATTCAATAGCTTTGCGCTCTCGATTAAATTGATCCAATTGCTGAGCATAGTATTGCGCTTGGTGAGCTTGTGTTGCCAACAGACACTCAATACCAATCGACATATCATCCAAACGCCCTGCCGCATTTAATCTAGGCCCTACCACAAAGCCCAAATCCGATGCTTTTAACTCTTGGTAATCACGTCGTCCTACTGACAACAAAGCCATGATGCCAGGACGAGCCAATCCTGCCTGAATTCGCTTAATGCCTTGCTGTACCAAAATGCGATTATTATTATCCAAAGGCACCACATCAGCGACTGTCCCCAGCGCTACTAAATCAAGGTAATCCGCCATCTTGGGCTCTGGAATGTGCTGACGCTCAAACCAATTACGACCTTTGAGTTCAGCACGAAGCGCACTCATCACGTAGAAAATCACCCCAACACCGGCTAGATTTTTACTAGAAAAACCGCAACTTGGGTGATTAGGATTGACTATAGCATCCGCCTGCGGCAATTCATCTCCCGGCAAGTGATGATCTGTCACCACCACTTTCATGCCATGGGATTTCGCTGCTGCCACCCCCTCTAAGCTGGCAATGCCATTATCCACGGTGACCAATACGGAAGGTCGACTGTGCTGAGCAACTGCAACGATTTCAGGCGTTAAACCATAACCAAATTCAAATCGATTCGGCACTAGATATTCAGGGTCAATAGCGCCCATTGCTTGCAAGGCCAATATTCCCAAACTGGTACTGGTTGCACCATCGGCATCAAAGTCACCTACAATGAGGATTTTTTCTCCAGCTTCAATTGCATCAGCCAAAATAGCAGCGGCTTTGGTGAGGTCAAATAAGGCATCGGGTCTTAATAAATGCGGCAAACGGTAATCTATTTGCGCCTGATTGAACACATCTCGCGCCATAAAGATACGCTGAAGACTGGCAGGAAAATGAGTTGGAAACTGACAAGGTGCTGAAGGCACAGATCGGCGTTCAATTCGCATAAATCACTCAACAAGAATCACAATGCCGCAAGCATATCATGAAACCTCATGATACTGAGCAAATCAACAATAGACTAGCCATGTCGAGTTTGATTACGACCAGCACGTTTCGCACTGTATAAACGGCTATCTGCCAAACTAATGGCTTCGCGCAGGGATATTTTATTATCCATACCGGCCACTCCAAAGCTTAAAGTGACATGAAAGCGTTGATCTTGATAGCAAAACTCATGCTGCGCAACAGCTTCTCGTAGCGCTTCGGCTATGTTGAAGGCTTGTTGTTTAGTGACATCAAACACGGCAAACAAAAATTCCTCACCTCCCCAACGGGAAGCCAAGGCTGAATCAGGCAATTCCGCTTTTACAATTTCAGCAATGGCTTTTAATGAGTAATCTCCAGCATCATGACCATATTCATCGTTAACACGCTTAAAAAAATCCACATCGGCCAAGAGCAAATAGGCTTTAGGACACTTTTCTAACTCTTGGTACATACCACGGCGGTTAAACAAGTTGGTCAGCATGTCAGTATTCGCCATGAGTTTAAGCTTGGCTGACGTGACCTTTAACTCATGATTAAAATGTGACATGGAAAATTCGTATATACCAGATAGGAAAACAACTACCGCAAAAGCGAACAAAATACGTGACCGAAATGATGGCGGATAATCGTATGAAGAAAAAGGACCGTCAGTATAAAACATCAGCACCAGCAAACCAGTAAAAATAGCTAACTCGATCAGACCTTTCTTTAGCCCGTGAAGAAACAGGGCTACGGCAGGAACGCAAAATAACCAAACATGCCCGGTTCCATTCACTCCACCCGAATAAATAAGATACAAAATTAAGGCATATAATGGATAAATCACAAAATGACCCGATATTTTATGATTATGAGTATGACGCAGATATACGTGATTTATCATGTATAAGAAGGCTGTTGCGATCAGTACAGCACCTAGCAATAATTTTTGCTGAAGAAGAGCGACGATACCAAGCGGGAGAGTGAAAAGTATACCGACACTGGCAAACAAGTTGATAATGAGTACACGGCGCACATCGTCGTCAGGTTTGCCTTTGACATCACCTGCATAGAAATAGATTATCCTAGATAATTGAGCTCGCATATTAGACGAGCTGGGCGGCTTTTCACGATACTCTTTTGCCATGTACTGATCCAAACTTGTGTTACCTCAATTCTTTTGAGGCGATATCAGTTAGATTTTAACGCAAATGTGTGTAAGCCTCTGTTAAGAAATGCACGTTTTTACAAACAATAACATGGCTAAGCTTAAAACTTGGGATTCAGGACACAATCGGCCTAGGCTGGATACAAACGAGACAGCAATACAGGCACAGCCGTCTCAACTTTCAGAATTCGTTGTCCAAGGTGTACGGCAGACATACCGGCTTCCAGCCACTTGGAGACTTCAAATTCATTCCAGCCACCTTCTGGCCCCAAAGCCAATACACAGGGCTCCTGTAAATCCACTGGACAAGCACTGGCTTGATAAGGGTGAGCTAACAAGCCCATTTTCCCTACTAATATATCAGGCAGTTGATCTTCGACAAAAGGACGGAATCTTGGCACCATAGTATAGTTTGGCATAATGGTATCTTTTGCCTGTTCTAACCCTTCCAACAAAATCTGATGAATGGACTCAGACTGTAACACAGGACTTTGCCAATAACTCTTTTCCACCTTAGCAGAATGAATCAAATACAATTCTTTAACGCCCATAGCAGTAATATTATGCAAAGTCCGTTTTAGCATATTGGGTCTAGGCAATGCCATCACCAGAACCATAGGCAAGGCTTTAGGAGGTGCCTGAGTGAGCTGTAAAGAATGAATGTGTGCGGGCAAATCCGAACTGGCAGCTTGATATACGCCTTCCCCAAGCTGTTCACCTAATAACCCCACCCGTAATACATCTCCCGACTTCGCCTGAATCACGTGATGTATATGCGATTGTTGACGCTCCGACAAGGCGTAGCGCCCTTCAGACAAACTCAAGTTAGGTTCCAATAAAATCAGATTCATATGCTTAAGTTTACACGAGAGGATGGTTTGCAAAATCACGGCCATATATTATGGCCGTGATAACAAGTTGATGGATTAATGACTTTGTTTAGATTCTTTCAGCAACAAAAGACTGCACTTTCGCTAATTCATTATCCAACACAGAATAAGACTCTTTACGCTCAAACAAGTCTTTCATGTGTTCAGGTAAATTAGGTGATTCACAAGCGGCTTTTTCGACTGCTTCAGGGAATTTCACAGGATGTGCTGTCGCCAAGGTAATCATAGGCACGGACGTGTCTTTCCAGCATTGTCTTGCTGCTTCCAAACCAATTGCGGTATGAGGATCTAACAAATATTGAGTCTTAGCATGAACATCGGCAATGACTTCACACGTACGTTTGTCGTCCACTTTATAACTGTCAAAATTCTCTTTTACATAAGACCAAGCTTGATCATTTAACATCACATCACCTTGATTGAAACGCGCCATCAAGTCATCAATTGCAGCGCCATCTCGGCCATGCGCATCAAACAACAGACGCTCAAAGTTACTCGATACCATAATATCCATACTTGGTGACAAGGTCACATTCAAAGCTTGGCGACTCATGTCATTTTCAGCAATTACGCGGTGCAAAATATCATTCTGATTGGTTGCCACCACCAGCTGATCCACTGGCAAGCCCATTTTCTTAGCCAAGTAACCAGCGAAGATGTCACCAAAGTTACCCGTTGGCACAGAGAAAGAGACTTTACGATGTGGCGCACCAACCGCCAAAGCGGAGGAAAAGTAGTAAACGATCTGCGCCATAATACGCGCCCAGTTAATCGAGTTGACCGCACCAAGCTTAGCACCATTTAAGAAAGACTGGTCTGCAAAGCTGGATTTCACCATGCCTTGGCAATCATCAAAGTTGCCTTTTACTGCAATATTAAACACATTATCATCGATTACTGTCGTCATTTGACGGCGCTGCACTTCAGAAACGCGTTGATAAGGGTGCAAAATAAAAATACTTAAATGATCCGAATGACGACAACCTTCAATGGCCGCAGAGCCAGTATCGCCAGAGGTTGCGCCCATGATAACCAGTTTCTCATTGCGCTGTGCCAATACATAATCCATTAAACGGCCTAACAGCTGCAATGCAAAATCTTTAAAGGCTAAGGTTGGGCCGCGGAACAGTTCCAATACCCATTCGTTATTACCTACTTGCACCATTGGCGCAATGGATTCGTGGTTAAAACTTGAGTAAGCATCCTCAATCATGGCTTTAAAAGCGTCTTGCGGGATATCCCCCTCAACAAATGGCCACATCACTTTAAAAGCCAAATCTTGGTAGCGTAAACTGGCCCAAGAAGCGATTTCTTCCTTACTAAAATGAGGCAAGGTTTCTGGTACGTACAAGCCGCCATCGTTTGCCAAACCAGCCAATAACACATCACCAAACGACAGAGCTGGTGCTTTACCACGAGTTGAAATGTATTTCATAGTATTCTCTCTTAAGCCAAGTTTTCGACACGGATACGTTGCACAGAGCCCGCAACGTCTGGCAATGCTTCAATGGCTGCAATCGCAGCATTCATATTGCGTTCTTTTACTTCATGCGTCATAACTACTAAAGGCACAAGATCACTGCCCTCACGCTCTCGCTGAATCAAAGATTCAATACTGATGCCATTATGAGACAGAATCTGGGTAATGTTGGCCAATACGCCAGCACGATCTTGAATCGTCATGTTCAGGAAAAAACCACATTCAATTTCTTCCACTGGCAAAATATCCGTATCAGACAAAGAGTCCGCCTGAAAAGCCAAATGTGGTACACGATTAGTCGGATCGGCTGTCAAAGTACGAGCCACATCAATTACATCAGCCACAACAGAAGAACCAGTCGGCAAAGCACCTGCTCCCGCACCATAAGTTAAGGTTGGGCCAACGGCATCACCTTGCACCATGATGGCATTCATAACGCCATTCACATTGGCCAAAAGTTGTTTACGTGAAATCAAGGTTGGATGTACGCGCAGTTCAATACCTTGTTTAGTACTACGAGCAATGCCAAGATGCTTCACGGCATAGCCAAGCTCATCAGCAAAGGCAACGTCTTCCGAGGTAATGCGACTGATGCCTTCCGTATAGGTCTTTTCAAACTGTAAAGGAATACCAAACGCAATGGACGCCAAAATAGTCAATTTATGTGCGGCATCAATACCTTCAACATCAAAAGTAGGGTCAGCTTCGGCGTAACCTAATGCTTGAGCTTCGGTCAACACATCATCAAAAGTGCGTTTTTTCTCACTCATTTCAGTCAAGATAAAATTACCTGTGCCATTGATGATGCCCGCTAACCAGTCAATGCGGTTAGCCGAAAGGCCCTCTCGTACCGCTTTGATAATTGGAATTCCACCAGCAACGGCAGCTTCGAAGGCAACAATAACGCCTTTCTCCTGCGCCTTGGCAAAAATTTCATTACCATGCTCTGCAATCAAGGCTTTGTTGGCTGTCACAACATGTTTGCCATTTTCAAGTGCCGTCATCACCAGCTCTCTGGCCACGCTAGTGCCACCAATCAGCTCAAGAACAATATCAATCTCTGGGTTATTCGCCACGTCGAAAATGTCACGGGTCACATCAATGCCTGTTGTGTCACATGCCTCATTGTCACGACGAGCTCCCACCTGCTCAATAACAATACTGCGACCAACCCGTCGTGTGATTTCTTCTGCATTTTTGCGCAGAATATTAAAACTACCGGATCCTACTGTTCCCAGCCCACAAATTCCGACTTTTACCGGTTTCAAAACATTACCCCACAGAGATGATTTCATTATTTGTTGTTGGTTTATAAAGCGCCATATTATAACGCCAGAAGCAAACAAACCCAACGCAGAAAGAACTGAACTAGGCCCATGTTCAGTGGATTATTTTGCAATAAGACTATAACCCAAGCCGAGCAGCCAATTCTTTTGGCGGTAAATAACCCGGTAGGAAAGTACCATTGCCTAAGACAATACTGGGTGTACCACGAACCCCCAGTTCATTACCCAATTGATATTGACTGGCGACCGGGTTCGCGCATTTATTTTCTGGCACATCCTGACCTAGTTTGGCCTTTGTCATCCAAGCTTTTGGATCGTCTGAACACCAGATACTGACCATCTTACGATAAGCCGTCGAACCAACCCCAGCTCTTGGATAGGCCAAATAACGCACACTAATTCCCATCTCGTTTAAAGCGGCTACATCGTTATGCAACATTCTGCAGTAACCACAATCCACGTCGGTAAACACAGTGATGTGTGCCTTTTCATTCGCCGCCTGAAAAATCACCATATCTTTTTCAGGCAAAGATTCAACTTGTGCCATCTTAGCCTGTTGGGTTTCGTTCACCAGACCTTGTTCACTGATCTTGTATAAATCACCGGCGATCAGATATTGACCGTTTTTCGTAGCATGTAAGGTAGGGCCGTTCTGCAAATGCACCACATACAAACCTGCTTCTTCATGCCATTCCAATGAATCGATACTGTATTGTGGCAAAGCCGATTGCAGTGTTTGTCGTAGTTGAGTTTGATCTGCGTAACTGGAAGATAAAGGGAGCAAGAAAGCGGCAGCGAAGAACACTCGTGCCCATTGCGCAAGGGTATGTTTCATGAAAACCTCAAAGACATGTGAATGGTCTCTATTAGGCCATATGATGGGGGGTTAGTTCCACAAAAAAAGGCGACTCTCGTCGCCTTTTTAAGGAAGAAGTATTAGCGCTTAGCCAACTTCTCTTTAATACGTGCAGATTTACCAGAACGCTCGCGCAAGTAGTAGATCTTAGCTTGACGAACATCACCGCGGCGTTTCACTTCAATACTCTCAACCAATGGGCTGTAAGTTTGGAAAGCACGCTCAACACCAACACCACTAGAAATTTTACGAACAGTGAATGCTGAGTTCAAGCCACGATTACGCTTAGAGATTACAACACCTTCATAGGCCTGTAGACGCTCACGTGAACCTTCTTTAACTTTAACCTGAACAACAACAGTGTCACCAGGCGCAAACGCTGGAACTTCTTTTGTCATTTGTTCAGCTTCTAACTGCTGAATCAGTTTAGTTTTATTACTCATGGATGTGACTCCTAATAATATGGTTTCTTATCAAATCGAAGGCTCTTCTCTGATAAGCTCGCAATTCCTACTCTGCCGAGGTTGAATCTTCAGTTTCGCGAATAAACTCTGCTAACAACTTTTGCTGTTCCTTGTCCAACTCAAGGTTCTGCAAAAGGTCTGGCCGGCGTTGCCAAGTTCTTCCGAGCTTCTGCTTTAAGCGCCAGCGTCTTATCTCCTCATGGTTGCCACTAAGCAGTACCGGTGGCACAGGCTCACCATTAAGCACTTCTGGGCGAGTATAATGCGGACAATCCAGCAAACCATCAGCAAACGAATCTTCCTCTGCTGAAGCCTGCTTTCCAAGTACACCTGGAACCATCCGAAAAACAGCATCCATAAGCACCATTGCCGGCAACTCACCACCACTTAGGACAAAGTCGCCGATGGACCACTCCTCATCAATCTCAGACTGAATGAGACGCTCATCAACACCTTCATAACGACCTGCTACCAGAATAAATTCTGCTTGTTTAGCAAGCTGTTGCACGCCTTCTTGCGTTAGCGTACGCCCTTGAGGGGATAAATAAATAACTTTTGCGTTGGGTACAGTTTGTTTTGCACTCACAATCGCATCTTTGAGAGGTTGAACTTTCATCAACATCCCAGGACCACCACCATAAGGTCGATCATCCACAGTCTTATGACGGTCATGAGTAAAGTCACGGGGATTCACAAAATCCACCTCAACCAACCCAGACTTAATGGCTCTGCCCGTTACGCCGTATTGGGTAATGGCTTGAAACATTTCCGGAAAGAGCGATATAACGCTTACCTTCACGTAATTGACCTCAGCTTATCGATTAAAATTCCGGATCCCAATTTACCAGCATTTCTTGCTGTTCCAAATCAACATTTAGAACATATGTCTCTGGTACATAAGGAATCAGGCGTTCTTCACGATCAAAACTTCCTTCACACGCACGGACAACGATCACATCATTCGCACCGGTTTCCATAAGTTGAGAAACCTTCCCCAAGAGGACACCCTCTTCGGTAATTACCCTAAGACCTTCTAACTGACTCCAGTAAAAATCACCGTCGTCCAATTCAGGAAGATCTTTTGCATCGATATATATGTCTAAACCACAAATCTCTTTTACTTGATCTCTGTCGCTGTAGCCTTTTATCGAGGCAACCAAACCACGCCCTTGCAGACGACCTTGGCCTAACTCTACGGTTTTCCACCCACTTGGAGTGTTCAACCACCAATGCTTATAATCAAAGATTCCTTGCATCGGTTCAGTGTGTGAATACAACTTCACCCACCCTTTAACACCATAAACAGATGTAATGCGTCCAACCACAAGGGCTTGCTCAGGAGCGGCCACTTGCTTTACCTTAGACATAGCACTACCTCTGAATTAAGCGTTTTTGCTGGCTTCTTTAACAAGCTTAGCAGCACGGTCAGATAGCTGAGCGCCTTGGCTAACCCAGTGATTTACACGATCTAGATCGATGCGTAAACGTTCTTCTTGACCACGAGCAATAGGATTAAAGAAACCCAAACGCTCGATATAACGACCATCACGAGCACGACGGCTATCAGCCACGTTCAAGTGATAGAATGGGCGCTTCTTAGAGCCACCACGAGAAAGACGAATAGTTACCATATGATTGGTTCCTTATTGCTTAACGAAACACCTCTTGCCGAGTCCTTTTTGACTCATACTACAAGAAGGCGGCATATTCTAGTCTATAAAGCAGAAAAACAAAAGGGCGAATCAATCGCCCTGTTAATAAAAATCGTACTTTTTTTGCTAAAGTCAGAAAAAACAAGCCAATAGGCTTACAACTTAGGAAATCCACCACCTGGAAGACCACCAGGCATCATCCCCCCAAGACCTCGCATCATTTTTTTCATGCCGCCTTTACTACTGAATTTCTTCATCATCTTCTGCATTTGTTTATGCTGCTTAAGCAAACGATTCAGATCCTGAATTTGCAAACCCGCACCAGCCGAGATACGTTTTTTACGCGATCCATTAATCACATCAGGATTACGACGTTCTGCTGGCGTCATGGAATTGATCAAGGCCTCCATACGCACAAACATCTTATCATCAACTTGATCTTGAATATTGCCCAATTGCCCCATGCCCGGTAACTTGTCCAACATAGAGCTCATGCCACCCATGTTTTTCATCTGCTGCAATTGTTCTTTGAAATCTTCCAAATCAAAGCCTTTGCCTTTTTTCAGCTTTCCGGCCAGCTTCTCGGCTTTATCCTTATCAATTTTTTGTTCCGCTTCCTCAATCAAAGAAAGCATATCGCCCATTCCTAGTATGCGCGACGCGAGACGATCTGGATGGAAAGGCTCCAAGGCATCGGTTTTTTCACCTACACCTAAGAACTTAATTGGCTTACCCGTAATATGACGCACAGAAAGCGCGGCACCACCACGTGCATCACCATCCGTTTTGGTCAACACCACCCCTGTCAACGGCAGCACATCACCAAATGCCTTGGCCGTATTGGCGGCATCTTGACCTGTCATAGAATCGACAACAAACAAGGTTTCAATAGGATTAACTGCGGCATGTAAGGCTTTGATTTCGCCCATCATGTCTTCATCAATCGCCAAGCGACCTGCGGTATCGACGATCACCACATCTTTGTGCGCTTTACGGGCATAATCAATGGCATTGTTTGCAATGTCGATTGGCTTTTGTGAGAGATCACTGGCGATAAAGTCAACGCCAATTTCATTCGCTAAGGTTTCAAGCTGTTTGATCGCGGCTGGGCGATATACGTCCGCACTGACCACAGAAACGGACTTTTTCTCACGTTCTTTAAGGTATTTTGCCAGTTTGGCAGTCGACGTGGTTTTACCTGCCCCTTGTAGACCCGCCATCAAGATAACCGCAGGACGTGCAGCACGCAGGTTCAGGCCATCATTCGCCTGCCCCATAACGGTTTCTAATTCTTGTTTAACAATTTTAAGAAAGACTTGCCCGGGGCTCAGACTTTTGGTGACTTCCGTACCAACGGCTCTTTCTTTTACCGCCCCAATAAAGTCTTTAACAACCGGTAAAGCGACGTCCGCTTCCAATAGCGCCATGCGCACTTCGCGCAACACATCTTTAATATTGTCTTCGGTTAATTTGGCTTTTCCTCGAATGCGATCTAAGGAGGAAGTTAAGCGTTCCGATAAATTGTCGAACATATTGCCCTCAAATTTGGCTCAAGAATGGAAAAAAACCGACCGTTTCAGTTTATCCAAGGTGAAATTGGTTTTATTATAACGGATAAATGAGTATCACCCTATACCTTTACTAAGCGGACAGCACAGTTTCATGACTCAAATATCCCTATGGTTAGCGTGCATTGCCTGTTTAATTGCGGGTGCAGTGTATTATTTCCGTCCACATCATCGCTTTACGCAAATGATTGGCGCCTTGACCATTGCTTCTCATACCTTTGCATTAATGCAATTACTGCTCAATCAAGATGGTTTTAACTTCCTTACCATAGGTCTACTCATCGCATTGATCGGTAACTCCCTGCTGTGGTTTAGTAATCGCGATAAAGATTTATCCTTACTGATTGGCACCGCCTTTCCTTTAAGCGCTACTATTATTGCACTCAACGCGATTCAGCCTTGGGACTTACAACAATTACACAGCCACTCTTGGGGCACCAGTGCGCACATTTTAATTGCTTCAGTCGCTTACAGCTTATTTGCCACCGCTTGTGGGGTTGGCATCCTACTTTCCATGCAGGAGTATCAACTCAAACACCATAAGCTCAAACAACTGCTTCGTGTGCCGCCTTTGCAAGTACTAGAACAATTGATGTTTGAATTCATTTGGGCTGCCTTCATTTTACTCACCATCACCATTTTCACTGGCTTCTACTTTATAGAAGATATGTTTGCCCAGCATTTGGTGCACAAAACTTTCTTTACCATTGCGTCTTGGTTTGTTTTCGCAGGCTTGTTACTCGGTCGCCATATTGCAGGTTGGCGCGGTCAATTGGCAGTAAAACTGACACTCAGCGGATTTTTCTTATTGATGCTGGGCTACTTTGGTAGTCGCATTGCATTGCAAATCATACTGCAACCCTAAACAAAACTATTAAAGTATGTTTGACAGTGCGTTCTTAAGAACTAATAATTCCACTATCTTAATTATTGAGGCGATCCCTTTTTGAACGAAATACCCTTAAGTTTGCTCGGCGGCATCTTGGTTTTTTTGATTTTATTTTCCGCTTTTTTTTCAAGCTCAGAAACCAGCATGCTGTCGTTAAACAAATACCGACTCAAGCATCTCGTAAAGAACAAACACAAATCGGCTATCAAAGTCAGCTCTCTACTTGAACGTCCAGATCGCCTTATTGGCGTTATTTTAATTGGCAACAACTTTGTCAACATACTCGCTTCCGCTATTGCCACTATTATTGCTGTAAGGCTGTGGGGCGATGCCGGTGTTGCCATCGCCACCGGCGCACTGACATTGGTTATTCTGATTTTTGCGGAAGTCACCCCAAAAACCTTTGCCGCCACCCACCCAGAAAAATTAGCCTTTCCTTTTTCTTGGGTTCTTGCTGTCATTTTAAAATTACTCTATCCACTGGTAGTGCTAGTCAACACCTTGTCAAACGGTTTACTGCGCATCTTAGGAGTACGATCCCATCACAGCAATCAAGACACATTGGATACAGAAGAGCTGCGCACTGTAGTAAACGAGGCCAGCGGGCTGATTCCTGCGGCCCACCAGGACATGCTACTGTCCATCTTAGACTTAGAAAAAGTCTCCGTGGAAGACATCATGATTCCTCGCAATGAAGTGGTTGGCATCGATATAGAAGACTCCATCGAAGAGATCATTGAGCAAATTTGTCAAACTCGTCACACTCGCATGCCAGTTTACAATGGCGAAATAAACAAGGTCATTGGCATACTACACGCCCGTCACGCTGCCATGTTCTTGCGTGACCCATCGCCCTCAAAAGCAGCCTTATTAAAAGCCACTGTAGAACCTTACTTCATCCCCGAAAGCACGTCCTTAAATACGGTTTTGCTTAATTTCCAGAAAGACCACCAGCAAATGGGGGTAGTGGTTGATGAATATGGTGACGTACAAGGCATCGCGGCTCTAGAAGACGTCTTAGAAGAAATCGTGGGCGAATTCACTCCACCAACCCAAGACGAAGAAGAAGAGATCAAACCCTTGGATGACGGCTCATTCCGTATTGAAGGCTCAACTCACATACGGGAGATCAACAAAGCCTTAGAATGGCATTTACCTACTGACGGACCAAAAACACTCAACGGTTTGATCATAGAGACACTTGAATTTATCCCTGAGCATCCGATCAGCTTATGGGTCGAAAACTACTTAATCGAAATCCAAGAAATTGAAGATAAAGTGGTGAAATACGCCAAACTTCAATTAAAGCGGTAAGGATGTATAGATGAGATACTGCCCCAAATGCGGCCACCAAGTTGATATGATGATTCCAGCAGGTGACAACCGTCCTCGAGCAGTATGTCCAAGTTGCCATCATATTGATTATGACAATCCGCGTCTCATAACGGGCACCATTCCCTTGTACCAAGGCAAAATACTGCTTTGTCGACGCAGCATAGAGCCGCGCCTTGGTTACTGGACCTTACCTGCGGGCTTCATGGAAAACCAAGAAACAACAAGCGAAGGAGCCTTACGAGAGACATTAGAAGAATCTGGCTCTATCGCTCACTGTAAACAAGCCTTCAGCATGATCAGCATTCCCAAGATCAATCAAATACACTTGTTCTATATTGCCGAGTTAGAAAGAGACGACTTTCATCCAACAGAAGAGAGTTCGGAAGTGGCCTTGTTCGCTTTAGATGAGATCCCTTGGGATGATATGGCCTTTAGCAGTGTCACCAAAACCCTCGAATTCTTTATAGAGGATCACAAAACGGGCCAATACGGTTTCCACGAAGACATCATTCGCATTAATTCCGTGCCAGAATACTAAATACTAAATACTAACCGGAATCAAATGATAGGCCACTTCCTCATAAGGGTGTGCTGACAGTAATGCGTTTACCACAGCGTCTTTATACTCTTCCAATAACACCATTTCCACTCGATATTCTGCAACTTGCTCAACTTGCCCTATTTCACCAAGAAAAGGGTTAGCGCCTTCATTAGGACGGAATTGCCCTTGCCCAAGCACTTGCCAGCAACAGGCCTCATACTCCCCCATACGGCCCGCGCCAGCGGCAAAAACCGCGCTTTTCACTGCCTCAAGATGACTGGCAGGCACATAAAATACCAGGGAATACATTGCTACTTCCTTCGTTTCAAATAAAACATTAATGACTAAATCAAACTCATTTGCTCTAACGTATCAGGCAAAATCAGCTGTTTCTCAGTCAAAGCACCATTGGCCACCAACTTATCGTCCAACCAAGACGCCAAAGTTGGCGCCGCGATATTGTCAGAGGAATGCACAAACACAGTGGGACTTAAGCCCTGCTCTAACCATTGTTTTATCTTTGCCGCCCATTGATCCAGCCAAACATGATTACGCGGTAAATCAGGGTGCCCAATATAGCGAACCACAGGGTTGCTTGCCGTTGCGACCGGATGACAGGGCACTCGTGGTTTCTTTTGTTGAGCTTCTACCAGACTGTCATTATAGGCGGGCGTTGAAAAAACCGGACGCGAATCCATTACCACTCGATCCACATTATGATCAGACAAGAGACTCAACAACGCCCCTTCCCATTGGCCTTTATCAAAAAACGCCAAATGGCGTACTTCAACACTTAAAGCGGTACTGAGCTGCCACTCCTCCAGCAACCCCTGAATATAAGGCAGTCGCTCTGCCGACAATCGCCCCGGCAATTGCAACATGCTTGCTCCCAACTTAGGCATAAGCGGCGCTAAAGTATCTTGAAAAGACAACCAATCATCGCGTATCGCTTGCCATGGCCGTTGCTCTGAAGCATGGGAAATCTGTTGCGGCACCTTAAAACAAAAGCGAAAGTCTTCTCCCACTTGATCAAACCAACGCAATAATTGCTGATCCGCCACAGGCGCATAAAAAGTGCTGCCCACTTCGACCGAGGAAAAGACCTTGGCGTATTCAGCCAGCCGCTCACCGCTAGGCACGGCAGACGAATACAACCAATCCACCCAAGCAGAATGCTGCCACTGAGCCATGCCATATAAAATCGTCATAGGATAATAGGGCGATATTCCACACGTTCAATACAATAGCGCTTTTCCCCTTGCGCACGACGAATCATCACCTCATCACCCTCTTCTTTTTTCAACAAAGCTTTTGCCACTGGCGAATCCATACTGATGTAATCCGCATGATGATCCAATTCATCCGGACCAACAATACGAAAACATTCTTGTTGCCCAGTGTCATCTTCTAACGTCACCCAGGCACCAAAAAACACCTTGCTTTGATCATCAGGAATACGATCTACCACCTTACAATGATCCAGACGCTTTTCTAAATATCGCACACGCCGATCAATCTCCCTCAGCTGTTTTTTGCCATAGATGTATTCTGCGTTTTCCGAACGATCCCCTTGCGCGGCCGCTTCTCGAACCGATTCCGTCACCGCGGGGCGCTTCTCTTTCCACAAATACTTTAATTCTTTTAACAAAATCTGCGCGCCTTCGTGGGTAATGTAATTGGATTTCGGCGCCGCTGGCGGTCGATAACGACTCATAAAGCTATCTCTTCGGACGGTTATCAAAAATACTGCTGCTCAACACTGCGTGGCAGCCTGTTAGCAACAAGCATTTTAATGCCAAAGAAAAGCTATTGAAAAATATTCTGATGAAAAAAACATAGGCATATGACAATAAAGATCAAACGAACCCGCAATAAAAGGCACGAACATGAGTCAAAACAACCAAAGTTGTTTTTCGCGCAACGCCTTACGATACAATGTTATTGAGTCACCTCCTACCTTTGGTAGGTTAAATTACTAAACTTATGACCTAATAACCAATACTGCACCGAGTACATTTTCAGCTTTGCCATCTAAATAAACTATTCCCGTTTTTCCCTCACCCTTGAAAATGTAGTTTTGAATCAATTGATCTTCACTAAGTGTTGCGAGGGTGTTCTGAAACTCAATCATGCCTACAGACTCTATGCCAGAATCTCTGACGCTCTTTGATCGTATCTTTAGCTCTGCTAACAAATCACCAGCCGTGTAATTACCGGGTTGATCGCTAACTAATTGAGTCTCATTCGACTCAATAAACGCTATAATCGCATTTGCCCACGACGAACCCGTTAATAGGCTGAGCTGTAAAAGAATTGATTCTCTCATTTTAATACCTCCACGCCGGAACGAACTCCTCGCATAAGCACTTCCTGCTCACCATAAATATCAGGAGACCATTCCCAACCCCACTGGGAACCTTTAGGTGGTGCTCCCTGCGGTACCCGAAGAACCACACCACCATCGCCATGCTTTGCCGCATGCTGGGCAGCGATGTTTGGATCGCGAGTCCAGGAAGTGAACGGACTGTTGCCAGCATGACCGCCGGCATTATGCATTTCTGGAGTAACCATACCATTAACGTTGCCTGGTGTTACATCACCTTTCTTAGCTGCGCTCAATGCTGGATGATTAGCTGAAACTCCTCTATATAAATAATTTGTTTCCTTTGTAACCCTAACCGCTTGCGCACCCAGTCTCGTCGCTGTGGCCGCTTGCCCAATAACAGGCACTGCCGACGCTAATCTTGCGGCAGCGGCAGGTAAGTTCCCTCTAACAACCGAAATTCCTGCATTAGCCACATCAGCAAAAAATTAGAGAGGCTTATCACTCCTACCAACTGCACCAGAACTGCCACCAACGCACACTCATTGGTGAAATTCATCTGGTAGGCCATTTGTTAATCAAAGCGGGATTTGAGATTGATTCACCTGTGAAAGTCAGTGTGATGGAGGGATGTTTGGTGTTAACTAGCGAATTGTAAAAACTAAAAAGGCACTCAATAATTTTAACGAGTGCCTATCCTATTTATTTAAATGTCTTTGTAAACTCTGGCAGATCAAATTTCTTTTTCAGTTCTAGAAATTGAACTTCGCTATATGGACCAGATGCACCATTAGCGAATTTATCATCATTGTCTTTTTCAATATAATAGTAAGCTACCGCATCAGTATCAGGCTCTTTTTGCTTAGCTACTATGTAATGATCGTTACTACCCACAGCAATAATTTTGGCCTTAATTCGAGTAATAGACCCACCATCACCAAGATCATAGTTTAGGGTTCTATTGTCTGTAACATCAATCCATAAAACCTGATATGGCTTATCTTCCCATAAGGCTCCACTATCACACCCAACCAGCAACAAAGCCGTAAATATTAAATACGTTATTTTCATTTTCACTACCTAACTGGTGACGTCCATTCTATCGTCATATGTACATCACTTGCTTTAGGGCCAATTGACCAACCAAACCACTGATCTGTATATCTCCCTGAAAAAAATGAGCTAGCTCCCATAGTGTTTGTAGCTCGGAAGAGAATTTGTTGATCAACGACTCTGGCTTGCCTACCTCCCCAACTGCCAACTACATGTTCAGCAAAATTAGCTGTTCCGAAGAAACGCGGAGTATTAAATCTATAAGCATAATCATCGACACTATCGCTAGTGGTCAAGCTACCTCCAAATTTGTCATAGACGAATTTTTCAAAAGCCTGCGCACCTTTTCCTTGGCTGAATAACTGAGACATCCGACTATCAGGGCCAAAGTAAAGACTTTGACCATCACCATTTTGCAAAACCGTTCCCCCAAAATATTTCAAGAGGTCGACAGGCGACATATTAACGCGGGCCTGCGTCAAAGCTACAGCAACAGATCGAGCAGGTCAGGCAGCTACCAAGAGCGAAGCAGCAGTTTGTGATAGAGATGTTAGATACAATAATCCAGCAAGCCGCACATTAAAAAGCCCGCGAATGCGGACTTTTTAACATATCAATGAGGTTTGAATACTTCAGGATCAAATATTGAAATGGCTTCAACACTTAAACTCGCAACTTCATCTGGCAAAGGATCATCTTCATTTAGCTCTATAGCAACACCTTCAAGCTCTTTGGATAGTATTGCTTCATCACAGTCATCGTAATAAAAGCCATGGCCTGACTTAAGAATATCACTTGCAGAACTTCCTATGCCAATCAAGTCATTTAGCTTTCCTGAGTAACCTTCAATAGCTGAAATTTTATAAATTAATCCTGTACGCGTATCAACATTAATCTCAATTGGAGAACCAACAAATGAATACCTAGTTGAGTAAATATCCACTTGCTCATATCTCAATTTTTTGAGGATGTTATATCTCTCAAGTAGCTCCGAATAATCAGCAATTTTTTTTCTTAACGAAAACCCACCCAAGCTATTTGCTGGAAGAATCTCAGCAGCTGCATCCATAATTTACACTCCATTTACAGGAAACCGAACTGTTCCATCACTACCGGAGGATACTTTCCAGTAGGGTTGGCCATCAACATGTCTTCGACTTCCTGGGTGATACTGAATATACCTGTCAGTATAATCTGTACCTTTTTTGTTTAGCTCTCTTAAGGTAAAACCCTTATCTGTACTTCGAGTTTTCTTCATTGTTCCGACAACCCAGCTATCGGATTTATTTATCCTCGACATTAATTGGGCAGGGTTGAGTCCTTTTAATAATTACGGGTTAGCCATCACATCGACAACACTTTGCAAGATGCTACCAACAGGTCTTAGAGCCTTACTTCCACTCTTCTTTGCAACCCTAACCGCTTGCGCACCCAGTCTGGTCGCTGTGGCCGCTTGCCCAATAACAGGCACTGCCGACGCTAATCTTGCAGCAGCGGCAGGTAAGTTCCCTCTAACAACCGAAATTCCTGCATTAGCCACATCGGCAAAAATGCCTATCCCAGGCACCATTCCAGCAAAGTCTAACACAGTTTGAACGGAATCCCAGAAGCTGTAGGCTGGCTCTGGTGTCTGTTCTGTTTCTTCTCTTTGTATCGGAGACACCACCTCGGGCGCATCTTCATTAACCGTCACGGTGACGTTTTAATGTCAAAGAAAGGCTATTGAAAAATGTTCTGATGAAAAAAGAATCTTTAATAAAAGGCACGAACATGAGTCAAAACAACCAAAGTTGTTTTTCGCGCAATGCCATCCGTTACAAACTCAATAAGACTAGACTGACCAGGGTACATTCCACTGCTTACCCACCGTTAAAAAACGGTAACGGCGCTGGCGCTTGGCGTAAAATTTCTTGGATTAATTTACGGGGATTTTGGTTGGAGCGAGCTGGCTCTACCATTGGCACAACCTACACCATTACAGCCTACAACAAGCAATTGATTTTTACGGCTGAGTAAGACGATGATACTGTGCCAGCTAACGCTGGCACAGTATTTTTAACTAGCAGTCCACTTTTTTGCTTTTGCTGATTCAATCAAAACCTTTACTGGCAACGGCGCAGTGTCTTTAGAGATTTCCTGCTTCCAACCTAGAGCATTTAATAAAAACAAAACAGGCCAAACAAAAACTCCTAAAGAAAATCCCTCTGACCCAAAATATGTTTCATTAATGGGTGTAAGATCAACGTCAAACTTTTCCGAAAACTCTGTCAGTAATTCACTTCCATCATCACCATCAACACCAAGTTCCTCATTTATCAATGTATCTGGTGTAATTTGTGAAGGCTTGGTGCCAGTTTTATCAGCAACAAAGTTAATAACCTCTTCCTGTATATCCATCAAATATTATTCTCCCGGTCTCACACAAGTAGCAACACATTGATCCAATGCCCTAACATCAGGGAACAACGATGCTGTGCCGACTATAGGTACAACACGACCTGCAAAAGTACCAACTTTAACTGTTCTTGCAGATATACCTTGCTTCAAAGTTGGCGCGGGCACTCGTCGTGGAAAACGAAGATTACCAAATATTTTACGAAAGAACTTTGATGCTGGTGAAGTTCCCGGTGTTGTTCCACCAGGCTTCCCATCGGCTGGTAAAACATTAAGGCCGGACGCAGCAACCCCAGCTTTAGCTGCTGTATTAACATCCAAAACTTCTGCTGCACAATCTATCGTACATTGAGCAAACTTTGCAGGGTCGTTTATCAATGCGCCAATATCCTTGATTAAATGTGGCTCCGTTTGCCCCTTTTGTGCATTAGCCACATCGGCAAAAATGCCTATCCCAGACACCATTCCAGCAAAGTCTAACACAGTTTGAACGGAATCCCAGAAGCTGTAGGCTGGCTCTGGTGTCTGTTCTGTTTCTTCTCTTTGTATCGGAGACACCACCTCGGGCGCATCCTCATTGACGGTCACGGTGACGTTTTAATGCCAAAGAAAAGCTATTGAAAAATATTCTGATGAAAAAAACATAGGCATATGACAATAAAGGTCAAACGAACCCGCGATAAAAGGCACGAACATGAGTCAAAACAACCAAAGTTGTTTTTCACGCAATGCCATCCGCCACAAATTCAAAATGCTCAATTAAACATTTCCCTTAAATCACGCGATTCCAAAAACTCACGCAATCCCAAAAACACACGTCGTACACTATCTCACCTAACAGACTGTTACTTTATGGCATTTAATTACCATCTATCCACACATGAGTACACGGTTTTTGAAAAGCGGTGGCTAGCAGATCTATATTACTAATAAGTTCCACAAGACATAAGATAACAAGTACTTGTTGGTAGTATACGAATACCATCAAAATCATACTGCTTATCACCTGAGCTAACCTTCAACCCATTCAAAGTAACAGGAAGCTCTTCAGTAACTTTTATCAAGAAAGTTTTCTTGACCTGCTGCTCGATGATCGAATGCGCCTTTATTGTCTGTGTTGAACTTTCTGAGGAAAGAAAGATAGGCGAAAGTAGTCGAAGCGGCTGATCGATTGTCATTGCCCGACCATTTATCAATAACGGAAGCGAGTTAGTAGATTCAACAGTCACTTCTAAAGCAAGCTCCCTATGTACATTTTTGAACTGAAACGGTACACCAGTTTGCTCTTTATCGACTAGGCTATATAGTGTTTTCAGTGTTACAGAGACATCATCACATGCAACACTCAGCACGCCACTCTTGTCATTCTTATAGACACAGTTATCAGCCTGTATACTCTCACCTTTCTCAATAACAAGGTGACTCGTACAACCCGACAATAATACTAGAACAATAATAGGTATGAATGACTTTATCATCAGCAGTTCCACGGTGTGAGAATAACATCGCTCACTTTCTCAAAAACAATGTCTTTTACAAGATAGGTTACGCCATCACTTGTTATGGTTAACCCACTCAGGGTAAATAAATCCTGATACTTACCAGCCACCCTTATAGTGACACTGCTTAAGTAAATATCATTTGAGTCGTTTGGGGAAAACAAAGAAGATTTCGAGTACTTGGTTAGCAAAATTTTGGCTTTTTTACCGTCATGACTTACCAGCAAATCATCACTTATGGTGGCATGGGATGTTTTAGAACGTGTAAAAACAAGTAATGTTTCATCTATTTGATCAGAGCGTAAGGTCACCTCTACTACCGTATCTTTCAGATAAAATAATAACATTTCCTCCGGCCCAGCCTTATAGTGACACAAAGATGGCACAACCTTAGCACCCGACTGGTTAGAAAACGGCTTATTGAAGCTTTTCTGCGTGGCACAGCCGACTAATGAAAAGGCGAGTAACCATACAAAGGGCTTTAAACATCTCAATTTTTCATAGCTCACTATGATATACCTTTCTAAACCTTAGTAGATTAACGACGTATATAGCTTTCAATTAACTACCCCATTGAACCCAGCTGATCCATGAGCCTCACTCTTGTTATATGAATTCCAGATTGAGCCGTTTGAAAAACGATTATGTTTTACTTGTAAAACAGCAAAACACAAAAGCCAGTGACTATAACGCCTTGAATCAAGAACCAAGACAGACAAGTTAAAGGTTACCGCCTTCATCAAATCCCCATGCTTTTACAATATAGGTATCTGAATCCACAACATAATAAATTAAACACTGACCCGCAATAACAAGATTGAAAGGTGAGTAGGCGGTTACATGAGCACTAGACTAGGGCCAAGACCTACAACTTAAAGGGTTACCGCCTTCATCAAATCCCCATGCTTTTACAATATGGGTCTCTGGATCCACAACATAATAAATTAAACACTGACCTACCCATGCTTTCATATTGGCGTTGGGTAGCACCTCTTGATCACTTATATGGTAAATAAGGTGACCCGCATGGTCTTTCGTAATATGCGTTAAACCTTGACCTGCAATAACAAAGTCCCCCCTTACTAACTCACCCGAGTTCTCAAACTTAAAAGGTTTGCTATAAGGTAGTTTTTTACCAATCATGTTATTTTTAAAATTTACGTAATCTTTATGACCCACTGCACATCCAGCAATTGTACATATACAAAAAAAATAAAAGACACTTAAATATCGAAAATTCATATTCTTACCTAATGCGACATTAAATCTACGAACATTTTATTTGGGAGCATCATGTTAAGTGTTTTGAAAAGACAAGTAACACAAAACCAATCAATTGGTTTTGAAAGGATGAACTATTCAATCTAGTTATTTAGAACAAGGCGCAAGATACTCGGGATTAATTGTTATATTTTCGTCCGTTACCCAATAGGGCCTAAACCACTTAGAAGGCATTTCAACACTTTGCACACTGCCTTTCATATTGCCCAAAATAAACCAGTGTCGCCCAGTCTCCCCCATTGCTTTGCTAATTACTTTCTTAACCATGAAAGATGTCCCAACTTCGTACATTGCAATATAGTTGTCATCACATACCTTCGCTAGCAATGAAAATCCTGACGAGCATTGAGGCAAAGCCATTTTCATTTCAAGCTCCTTTTTATCTTTAGGCAAGCAGGCAGTCGCTCCAAAGAAGCCCACTTTAATTCTCTCTGATCCACATCTTGCGTATGAAAAAGAGCTTTTTAATGTCATAAAACACTGGCCAGATATTTCACTGGCAATATCCTCATTGGTGCGATCATAAGAAATAATTTCACACCCAGCACAAAGCAAAAGAGGTAATACAATTAGGTATTTCATTTTCACCTTAGAAGTCAACTGCCAACTACATATTCAGCAAAATTAGCTGTTCCGAAGAAACGCGGAGTATTAAATCTATAAGCATAATCATCGACACTATCGCTAGTGGTCAAGCTACCTCCAAATTTGTCATAGACGAATTTTTCAAAAGCCTGCGCACCTTTTCCTTGGCTGAATAACTGAGACATCCGACTATCAGGGCCAAAGTAAAAACTTTGACCATCACCATTTTACAAAACCGTTCCCCCAAAATATTTCAAGAGGTCGACAGGCGACATATTATTGATTTCGTCCTGAGTCAATCCCTTTTGTGCAATAGCCACGTAGTCAAAGATGCCTATTCCAGCAAAGTCTAACACAGTTTGAACGGCATCCCAGAAGCTTTAGGCTGGCTCTGGTGTCTGTTCTGTTTCTTCTCTTTGTATCGGAGACACCACCTCGGGCGCATCCTCATTAACCGTCACGGTAACGTTTTAATGCCAAGGAAAGGCTATTGAAAAATGTTCTGATGAAAAAACCTAGGCAGTTGACGAAAAAGATTAAATGAACTTGTCCACTTCCCCATTAATGCCATCTGTTACAAACTCAATAAGACTAGACAGACCAATATGCAATCCACTTCCACTGGCCACCCGCCTTTAAAAAACGATAACGGCGCAGGCGCTTGGCGTAAAATTTCTTGGATTAATTTATGGGGATTTTGGCTTGAACAAGCTGGGTTTGAGATTGGGACGCCTTACACCATTACAGGCTACAACAAGTAATTGATTTTTTTGGCAGAGTAAAACAAGTAGCCCCGCTTTGCGGGACCAGTATTGTTCATACCTTATTTATTTCTTAGGCTTTTTTTCGTCGACTAATCCCAATTTTAAACATTGATACAACAGTGATCATAAGCAGATAAAAAGGAATATAAAGCAGCCCACCAAAAAGCAACCCTTGCAAAAAATATTGCTTCGTAGAGATTGGTAGACAAAAGTACGACATAAAAACAATACCAGATAACAAATAGATCCAGTGTAATCGTTTATTTTTGGCCGTTATTTGCCATAAATTCCATCCCCAAAATATCAAGGGTATTCAAGTGTCATTCGGTGTTCAGGTTTATTATAAATTCGACCTGTTAAAAACATGATTCTCGATAGCAGTTTCCAGCTATCATCTGTTAGCATGAGTCTCGGCATTTGGGAAAGTTAAATTTTTTTTGGCGAAATCATTATAAACGACCCAATTGCTGATTACTTTTCATACCACAAAGATCAATACGCTCTAATTACAAATCATTAATATCAGGTTCAGAAATTAGTAGTTTTAATCAAAAAGCACCGCTTTTGACACTAGGACTAAATAAAGGTTGTCTTTTTACCAAAATAAGTTAAATTTTTAACTCAAAGGAATTGAACACTTATTGTTAACGGAAAACTAAAATCAAGCTTGCAACTCCAAGCACCAGCCTTTATACAAATTATTTAAATTTAATCTCACAAACTTCGGAAAAGTTCACATAAAGACTATGTGCGGCTTTTAACCTTACACTAACAACATCGTCTTTTTTGATCACCGCATTTACAGTAACTGCATTTTCAATAATTGCATTTTATTTTGTTGTGTTATTGCATGTCGATGTGTAAGGTGATGGTATGTATTTCGTGAGTGATAGAAAACGTGGTGAACAAACTTATACCCAATGACGCAACGAGAGAGTTAAGGGCCTATTTACTATCTGACTCGGTAACAGAAACCTCTACTGAGTTTGTTCCAATGGCTGCGGCTTCTAGTGTTCTTGGAGTGACAACTCAAACAATGAAGTTGCGCATCCGAGAAGGTAAGTTAAATGCCAAGACGTTCTTTGTAATTGAGCCAGACCGCAAATCATGGGCAGGTGTTGAAGCTGGCTCTTTAAAATCTTTGCTTGAAGAAAAAGAGCGTCGTAGAGCTCGAATTAAACATAATGTCGACTTGTGTGCGAGCAAAGGGGTCTATATGAACTACTCACAAGTGATGAATGATGTTGGTATGGATTGGCACAGTCCTCCAGATAGGAAATATATCAATCAAGTACTTGAAGAGATAAACCATCAGTCATTCAAGGAAACTATCGATGCTGGTTCACCTTGTTTAAAAGGTTGCGTGGTCGTCAGTATTAACGAAGGGATCCCAACCGATTCTTTCTTCCGCTGCGCTGTCGAGTTGGGTGTTTGCGAGGTGGCTGACATTGAAAATCTTACGCATCGACGTGAATTTTGGCAGGAACAATTTGATTTAACCAAGCAGGTATATGGAGGCAGTTATGAGCAGTGAGCACATTATCCATATAGAAGATGTCTATAAAGGGTATGACGGGAAAGTAATACTGAAAGATATCGATTTGAAAATTCAAGAAGGTGAATTTTGCTCAGTCGTTGGGCCGTCTGGTTGTGGTAAAAGCACCCTACTTCGCCTGTTACTAGGTCAAGAACTGCCTGATTCGGGCAGTATTCTTTTCGACGGAAAGCCAGTGATAGGACCAGAACCAAGCCGAGGTGTCGTCTATCAAAAGTACAGTTTATTCCCTCACCTAACGGTGCTAGAGAACGTCATGTTAGGCCCAAAATACCTTGGCATAAATGGTAAGAAAGCCAATAAAGCCGAGATGGTTGAACGAGCAATGTACTTTTTGAAGCGTGTCAGACTAGACAACGCTGCTGATAAGTATCCCGACCAACTGTCCGGTGGTATGCAACAGCGTGTTGCAATCACGCAGACACTGATTGCAGAACCCAAATTGCTGCTAATGGATGAACCCTTCGGAGCATTGGATCCCGATACACGTGAAGAACTCCAAGTTTTTCTGCTGGAACTGTGGGAATCACTTAAATTAACCGTTCTATTCGTGACGCATTCGTTAGAAGAAGCGTGTTTTGTCGGTACCCGGCTGATTGCACTGAGTCAATACAACAGTTATTCGAGCGCAAAGATTGTCGAGGATCACCTCTTGGATAAAGAGGTCAAATCAACAACAAAGGATGACCTCAAATTTATCGAATTGATCACACAAGTGCGCAAGAACGCATTTGACCCAGATATTTTGCAACATCTAGAAGAATTTAACTTAAAGCATCCTGATAGCTTTATGACACCTTAAGGAAGACACTATGAAACGACTTTTAATCGCATGTTTAGCAAGCGTACCAATGCTGGTAAACGCTGTTACGGATATAACAGTACAACCGGTAGAAGAGCGCCAATTACCGGCACCGAAAAACCTTAAATCAGGACCGTATGATCTTCCCATTATTACCTGGGGCGGCGATATAGCAACGATACTCGCGAACGGAAACCAGGCGGTAACTCAACCTGGATCTATCTTTGCCGATGCAGGACTAGCGTTCAAACTCAAGCGAGTAGACGTGTTTGAAAACCAGTTACGTGATTACCTAGAAGGTAATACGCCTTACTTGCGCGGAACTATGAGTATGATCAACATGGCGGCATCTGCGGTTAAGGGTAACGATGCACTTACTCCAACTGTGTTTTATCAACTGACTTGGTCAGCAGGCGGCGATGCGCTGGTCGCTAAATCCAATATCCAGCGTCCAAGTGATCTGTGTGGCAAAACGATTGCCATGAACTATGATGGCCCTCACTTAAACTACGCGAATAAAGTATTAACTGATGCAGGCTGTAAGCTGTCAGATATTAACTTTGTGTTTACTAAAGATCTAACGGGTACACGCGAAACGCCGATGGAAGCGTTTAGAGCACAAAACGTCGACGCAGCCTTTGTCATTATTCCAGATGCTTTGGCCATGACATCTGGCGGCGGCGTTGGGGATGGTTCTGAAACGTCTATTAAGGGCGCCAAAATATTGTTATCCACGAAGACAGCTAACCGCGTTATCGTCGATGTATATGCTGTGCGCAGTGATTACTTTGAGCGCAATAAGCAAGAAGTTGAGGCATTAGCAGCTTCGTTGTTCAAGGCGCAAGAAAACCTTCAATCTCTCGCGTCAACAAAAGGTTCTGAATATCAAGCATTGATGCGAGCATCGGCTGGAATTTTACTTGATGCACCAGATGCAATTGCTGATACAGAAGGCTTATTGTTAGATGCCGAAATTTCTGGCTTTACTCAAAATGTACAGTTTTTTCAGAATGCCAATAACTTCCGCAATTTTGAGAACATCGTAAAGGAGTCAGCGAGTGGTGTGATAGCAATGGGGATCGTTTCTTCGGCGGGACCTGTAGCAAAAGCGGACTTAAATTTTGCCTTGTTAGCTTCTGGCGTAAGCACGATTCAACCTGAGAAACCGAAGTTTGACCAAAACGAAGTGACACGAGTCATCGAAAATAGACAAAGACAAGGTGGACTGGATAATGCCACGATTTTCGAATTCGAGGTGTATTTCCGTCCGAACCAACAAGTCTTTGACTCCAGTCTGTATTCAGCCGAATTCCAAAAGGTGTTTGAAATGGCGAGCACTTATGGTGGCGCAATCCTAACGATAGAAGGCCATTCTGACCCACTGGGATATTTGCGGAAGAAGAAAGAAGGTGAGCAACCATTTGTCCTTAATCAGATCAAAACGAGTGCACGCAACCTTTCTTTGACTCGCGCTAACCAAGTAAAGCAAGCCATTATCGATTTCATGTCGAATGAAAAAGGCACTGTCATGGATGAATCACAATTTGGCCTTATCGGTCACGGTATTGAAATGCCTAACACCGGTATCTGTGGCGTTGACCCTTGCCCACCGAAAACTGAACAAGAATGGCTATCAAATATGCGCGTTGTGTTCCGCATATTGCAAGTTGAAGCCGAAGAATCAGTGTTCTCACCGCTATAAGGGGATTAGCATGAAACTATTTAAAAAGACTCTCTGCAGCATGGTTGCGGCCAGCATAGTACCCATATCATTAGTGGGTTGTGGACAAGAAAGTCCGTCAGCTTTCAAAACTGCAATGCAAGATACCACTGCACTTTATGGCATGAGAGGAACCGACCACTCATGGCCTGGAAACATCAGTGAAAACAGTGTGTTTGCCGAGAATAAATTGCAGAAAAACTTCTACATTATTTTTGATGGCTCTGGCTCTATGGCCGAAGCAAGTTGTGAAAATGACGGGGCAAAAATCAATGTTGCGCAAAAAGCTATAAGAACGTTTTTCGATAATCTCGCTCGTGATGTCAACGTCGGCATGTACATTTTTGACTCTCAAGGGCGTCGAGAAGCAGTTTCGCTCGGTCAAAACGACCCAGCCAGCCTCAAACGAGCAATCCAAACTGTGTCGACTGGTTCAGGAACGCCACTAGGTGAAGCTTTGCGAAAAGGCTACTCAGCGCTGAAATCTCAAGGCATTGTTCAACAAGGTTACGGCGAGTACCATTTAGTTGTCATTACCGATGGACAAGCGAGTGATTCGGATTTAATGAAGGATATGGTTAGACAAATCACAAACGCGTCGCCAGTGAATGTTCATACACTTGGGTTCTGTATCGGTAAAGACCACGCACTAAATATCCCGGGAGTCGTGAACTACACATCTGCCAACAATGCAAAACAATTGTTGGATGGCCTGCAAAACATTGCTGCAGAGTCTGCTGACTTCGATATCAGTTCGTTCGCTGGAGTTTAATGAAATGAATAAACTTATAGCGGCTGGTGTTCTGGTAGTGGGTTTAGCTAGCATCGTTGGCCTTAAATTTTACTTTACAGAACAATCGAATGATTTGACTGCATTGACGTCTGATGCGGGTAACTTCGATCACTCCATTCGTGTTGGCGTTGACAGCTGGGCCGGCTACTACCCGCTCTGCAGCAAGTACATTCGAAGTGATTTACGCAATCAGGGCATTTTGCTTCAGTGCATTAATGACAGTGCAAACCTCGATGAACGCTTTGAAAATCTTCGTCGAGGGGAGCTTGATCTGGCAGTGAGTACTGTCGACGCATATTTGACTGTTGGCGAGCAACACAGGTATCCCGGTACCATTGTGTCAGTTATCGATGAGTCGAAAGGTGGTGATGCCATGGTCTGCTATCAAGATATGGTTGATAGCATTGATGACTTAAAAACCAATCCTAACCTACGTGTGGCATTGACGCCCGACAGTCCGAGTGAACATTTGCTGCGCTCATTGGCTGTGCACTTTGATGTTGAAACCTTTCAATCATCGGGTAGCTGGAGGGTTGACGCCAATGGCTCTGAGGATGCACTAAATAAATTACAATCACGAAGCGTAGACTGCGCTGTCGTTTGGGAGCCTGATGTCACAAAAGCACGTCAGCTTTCGGGCACTAAGAAAGTTATCGGAAGTGAAGATACTGAACGTCTAATCGTGGATGTATTGCTTTCGAATCGTGAATTCATTCAAAAGAAACCGGACGTTCTCAAGCATGTGCTCTCAGCTTATTTTGACGCATTGGTGTACTTCAAGAACAACCCCAATGCGCTAGTAGTAGAAATGAGCAAAGAAGCTGGGCTCAACAAAGGTGCAGCACGGCAAATGCTTGAAGGCGTTAAATGGGCTTCATTGTCAGAGAATGTGTTTAGCTGGTATTCGTCAGTCGGTCATGAGCGAAGTGAATATCTAGTTGAGTCAATCACCAGTACGCTCAACATATTAAAGAGTGCCGGAGTATTGGATTCAAACCCCCTGCCCAATCAAGATGTTTACGCGATCATTAACAGTACGTTTGTCACTGAATTGTTTGATGGCAATGTCACAACGACTGACAGCACACAAGAAGCGCGAGCGGCGACCTATAGAAACCTAAGTGTTGAAGAATGGTTGGCTTTGCCAAATGTTGGAACCTTGAAAGTACGTAAAGTGCAGTTTGCTCGGTCAAACGGAGAGCTATCAATGAATGCTAAACGCATGCTTGATGAGGCGTCTGCTGACTTGTCTCACTATCCAAACTTTCGGATCATGGTTAAAGGTCACACCGGAACATACGGTGATATGGACGCTAATAGACGATTAAGTGAGACGCGCGCGAAAGCGGTAGTGCGTTACTTGAATATTGTTCACGGGATAGATGAGTCTCGAATGCTGGCAATAGGCGCAGGCTCTGACGAACCGCTAGCGCAAATGCCGAACGAAGGTCTACGCGCATACGAAGCCAGGTTGCCGCGGGTAGAGCTTATTCTAAAGGTAGGAGACCGCTAAGTGTCAGACAGTAATGTTGATTTGAATGACGCAGACTTAGGAAAGCACCTATTGAGTGAGGTAGCGAACTCCCCTATCACGCTAATTTCTGGTGTTAGTAGTTTGTTGATGGGAGTGTCAAGTGCTGTGTTCTACTCTTCAGAAGTGTTCTTGTGGCTAGCAGGTCTCACAGGATTTAGCGTCGCTACACTCGGGAGTTACCTGTTAAAGCGAACAGTATTTGGTCGCCATAAAGAAATGATTAGGATCATCGAAAAGCACCGTGTTGAAGCGATAGCAAAGCGGAAAGACATGATGACTACCGTGACACAAAAGCTTGCTGAACTTAACCATAAAAAAGGAACACAGCAATTCAGTCAATTGGAACGAAAATTCTCTACGTTCTCTGACGTATTGAACATGCAGTTTGATAAAGATGAGTTGACGCATAAGCGTTATTTGACGATTGCTGAACAGTTGTACTTCGGTGCAATGGATAACCTACTTACGGTAGCGACGCTTCGCATGAGCATGAACGCAATCAATGTAAAAGACTTGGAAGCCAGTCTTAGTCAAGACACCAACATGCCAGAGGAGGCAAAACAAGCGCTCACATCAAGGATAGATATCTATCGAAATGCAAGTGAGCAAGAAACCCAAATTTTAACGTGCAACGAGCAAGTAATGACAAAGCTCGATGAACTAACAAGCAAATTAAGTGGGATTCAGACACGTGAAGGTTTGAGTACTTTAAAACTGGATTCAGCAATACGTGAAATCAAACACCTGATTGCACGTGTTGATGATTACGATATTTCGCAATAAGGAATTATTAGCATGAATACACAAGTGAAACAGGAAGAAACAAATGTGTTACTCCAAACGGACTTAAACCTCCCCTCATTAAGCGCATTAAGTGGCGAACTGGCGCCCGTTTATGCTGCCCAAGATATCTCGGATGAAGTGAAAGCTAGCGGTGATAGCTGGATCGAAAAAGTCATCGCTATCGATATGTCACAAATCGATATGCAACATGCCGCATCTGTCGAGTTGAAAACTCTCGGTGGCGAGCTGGAGAACGAGCTATTGGAAATGTCTGAGCTACTTCAGACGCCAATGTCTGAGTTAATGGCCGATGCTGAAAATGGCGGCGATGTAGCTAAAGACCTTCTCAAGCTTGAAGAAACCGCCCGCAGCATCGACCCGAATGGCTACGATTTCGAAAACATGTCTGGGGTCCGCGCGTTTTTAAGCAAGTTCGGACTAATGCCAACTCCGCTTAAAATGTGGATTGCAAAATACCAGTCGACAGAGTCGATTATTAAGAGTATCGAAAAAGGTCTGCGCCAAGGCAAGCAAAAGCTGGAGCGCGATAATCAAACGCTAAAATCAGATCAAATTCGTTACCGCCAGCACTTATTGAAACTCGACGCTTACATCCAATTCGCTCGTTATGTAGACGAGACGCTAGATAAAAAAGTGGCTGAAGTTACTGATGCTGAGAAAAAGCGCTTTTTGACCGATGAAGTGTTATTCCCTGTTCGTCAGCGCCATCAAGATCTGCATACTTCAAAGGTGGTGTTTCAACAAGCGTGGGTGACTTCTGAGTTCATCATTAAAACCAATGAAGAGCTTATCCGTGGTGTTGATAGAGCACTTAAGCACACACTTATTGCATTAGGCGTCGCATCATCGCTGGCTATCGCGTTGGCTCGACAGAAGAAGGTCTTAAAGGCACTTCAAAGCACTAAGCAAATCACTGAAAAGATGATCACGGATATTGCGGATCAATTGCTTGAACAAGGCACGGCTGTAATGGCACAAGCGTCTGATCCGTTCTTGCAAGTGGAAGTGATGAAAGCAGCCTTCACCAAGACACTTCAGGCCATGGATGAGGTTAGCCGTTATCGCTCAGAAGCACTAACGCAAATGAAAACGTCGGTCTCAGAGCTACAAACGATGACAAGCGAAATAGACTCCAACATTCAGCGCATTGAGCGCGGTCAGTTGGCGAAAGAAGAATTCAAAGTACTACTAGGTTAATAAGGAACGTATTATGTTTAAAAGACACTTTGCTGCAACGATCGCTGCATTAGCAATGTCTGCATCGTCTTCAATAGCATTTGCCGCAGACTCTTTTAAAGTATGCTGGTCTCACTATGCTGGTTGGGAGCCATATGCACTGCTTGAAACAACAGGGATCTTACCCAAGTGGGAAGCAAAGTACGGTATTGATATCGAAGTCACACTTATCAATGACTATATCGAGTCAATCAACTTGTACACTGCTGGCGAGTTTGATGCATGTACAATGACAAACATGGACGCACTGACTATCCCTGCCATTGGTGGTGTCGATAGTACTGCGATTATTATGGGCGATTACTCTAATGGTAACGATGGCATCGTGTTGAAAGTTGGGTCTTCAGTTAAGGACCTTAAAGATCGCACTGTAGACTTGGTCGAGTTCTCAGTTTCTCATTATTTGCTATCGCGTGCGCTAGATAAACACGGTATGTCAGAGCTTGATCTGACTGTTCGTAATGCGTCAGACGTCGATATCCCAAGTATCTTCCGCACGAAAGAAAATGCGGCCGTGGTAACATGGAACCCACCACTGCAAACGGTTAGAAACATGGCCGGTGCGAATCTTGTATTTGATTCAAGCGAAATTCCAGAAGAGGTTATGGACTTACTTATCGTTAAAACGGATACCGACGAGCGATTCAAGAAAGCCATTACCGGAGCATGGTATGAGCTCATGAGCAAGTTAAGCCAACCAGGCACTGAATCAAAGCATTTGATCTCGTTAATGGCCGCTAATGCCGGTGCTACCGATGCAGAGTTTCGCGCACAATTGAAAACAACAGCTATGTTCTATACGCCTCAAGAAGCGGCCAATGTTTTCACATCAGAGAAAGCAGCGGAGACAATGGACTTCATTCGTAACTTCTCGTTCGATAAAGGTCTATTCGGTCAAGGCGCGAGCACACTAGATTTCGTGGGTATTGAACTACCGGGCAAAGTCTTAGGTGACGCCGACAACGTTACATTGCGATTCGACCCAACGTACATGCAAATGGCTGCAGACGGCAAGCTGTAATTTCTGTACAGGGGCAGAAATGCCCCTTTTTTTGTGACGCTAGGAATGCAATATGTCAAGACCACAATTTATTGGACTTCATGCTAAGCCAAGAAAACTGTTGAGCATCTTTTTAGCCATATTACCCTTTGTACTGGTTATTGGCTCTTACATGTACTTCAGTGATATTCGATTAGCTGAAAATCCTAATGACAAGTTACTGCCTTCACTCTCAACGATGGCAGAGACAGTCAATAGAATGGCCTTTGAAGAAGATAGACGAACCGGCGACTATCTGATGGTAAAAGATACACTCGCGTCGCTAGGTCGTATCGCGGCTGGTGTAGGTTTAGCCACGTTTGTTGCGCTGATACTGGGTCTTAACATGGGTCTATATCGAGGCATGAGTGCTGTTTTAAACCCGTTTGTTAATTTCATCGCAATGATACCGCCCTTGTCGATTCTACCGATATTATTGATCACATTCGGTGTTGGTGAGTTAGGTAAAATTATGCTGATCTTCATAGGCACTGTTCTTATCATGACGCGTGACATTGCACTATACACGCGAAAAATTCCCATCGAAATGATCATAAAGGGCCAAACACTCGGAGCTAATCCATTAGCAATTACATACCGGATCATCATGCCGCAAGTGATGCCAAGATTGTTAGACAGTCTGCGATTAAGTCTCGGGGGAGCGTGGTTGTTCCTTATTGCGGCTGAAGCGATCGCCGCGAGTGAGGGGTTAGGTTACAGAATTTTCTTGAGCAGACGTTATATGGCTATGGATGTCATTATCCCTTATGTATTTTGGATAACATTCTTAGGATTTATGTTTGACTACATGTTGCAACGGTCAGTGAACTACTTTTATCCCTGGTATTCTCGTTACAAAACATAGGGTTAAAGAGACTTTAATTTGCAAAGCTGACTACCGCGTCAGCTTTGTAAATATGACTATGATTAGATGTTTCTGCAAGATGCTGGGTTGTCAGGGTATCGACGTTTCTCAATAGCAAAATAGGCTGATAGCAAATCCTCCTCAAGGCCAATGGCTTTGCGGACATCCTTTATACTCATCTCGCGCATTGACTCAAAGTCTACCTTGTCCAAGGGTTGGCAATCAGAAATATAACCAAGTTTAACGGCGTCTCTATACACCTGAATTTCATCATCTTTCAATCGATACTCTTTAGGAAAAAGATGCTTTGCGAAAATGGTGTAGAGCTTTTTCTCAACTGATGTAACTCGATTGGTGCTACCAGCAGTGAATCCTAGGACAAATGCCTCATCAGTTGCATGAATTCCCCGACCTAATACCAAATGAATATAATCATGCTGACGTAAGTCAGTACTGCCATGGAAAATATCAAATCCCGGCAAGTAATCATAATTTGGATTTTCTACAAGCTTCACAATTAGAGGAATATCATCCTGATTCAAACCAAATGAATTTAAATGATCAAACTCTACACCTAATAATCTTTGACCTTCCCACAACGGTACGTGCCATTTGTCAACAATTTCCTTGGTGTTCATTCTCATTTACCCCCTGACTAAAGATCGAAATTTGTGGTTATCAATATTCTAATACGAAACTGCTACTACCTATGAATCTTTTTTGTCCTGCGACCATTCACTTGACAGCTTACTACTCCGTTTGTGATAGAAAACTAAACGGACGGAATTAAAAGCGGCTACAAGGCTATCCCAGACACCATTCCAGCAAAGTCTAACACAGTTTGAACGGCATCCCAGAAGCTGTAGGCTGGCTCTGGTGTCTGTTCTGTTTCTTCTCTTTGTATCGGAGACACCACCTCGGGCGCATCTTCATTAACCGTCACGGTGACGTTTTAATGTCAAAGAAAGGCTATTGAAAAATGTTCTGATGAAAAAAGAATCTTTAATAAAAGGCACGAACATGAGTCAAAACAACCAAAGTTGTTTTTCACGCAATGCCATCCTCCGCGAATTCAAATGTTCAATTAAGTATTTCCCTTAAATCACGCCTCTCTTCACCCAATAAATTGTCGCCAATAATAAAGCGTCATACTGGCTAATGCGATGAAAGGGCCAAATGGCAGAGGGTTTTGCTTAGAGATTCCTTTTACAAAAACATAGAATATGGCGCTGATAGAAGCGATCAATACAATATTCGCCAGTTCGTAAATGCCTAGCCAAGCTCCGGTGACGGCCAGTAGTTTGACATCCCCCAGTCCTAACATTTCTGCTTTTCTGACCAGTAAGTAGACAAAGCGAATAAGATATAAAACGCTGTAGCCAATCATCATCCCTAGTATATGTGCCGTTAGGTCATTTCCATTGAGTAAAGCGAGAAGTAAGCCACACCCCAATATCAATACATTGCATTCATCTGGTATGAAAAAATGTTCAATATCAACGATGCTCACCACACATAAACTTGATACCAACATCATCAGGAGCAGCCATTCAAGAGGCGATTGCACCACCCAAATTAATGGCAGCAAAGCAAGCGCATAGCCAATTTCGATCAGTGGGTATCGGTAAGAAATGGGAGCATGACAGAAACGGCAATGACCCTTGTTAAGACAAAAACTCACAAGGGGTATGAGATCTCTTATTGCTAGCGTGTTTTGACAAGAAGGACAGAACGATCTTCCTTTAACAAAATCAGATGGCTGTATAAGTCTTGAATCGCTGGCGTCTTTAATACCGAGTAGTTGCCGAGCCTCCTGTTCCCATTCCGCCACTTTTCCCCTTGGATAACGCCAAGTAAAACAGGCTAATGCGCTACCAAGACAGAGTAATGTGACAAGATAGAGGAGAAGAATCGTCGGGGTTATTTCCATACTCTACTAATCCAAGACAAGGTTAATGTTGACTATGCCCGGCGATACCGACTGTATTTGCGCATTATCGATTCGAACGTCAGCTTTATTAAGCTCGGTAAACCAAGCAGCGACTTTTTCATAAGGAATGTTTGAAAAACTAAGGCGCAGTTGGTTTTGGCCTTCGCGACTGATCACTTCGGGGGTCAATCCAATACGCCGTAATGTAGTGGTAACACTATTTCGTAATTCTAGTGAGTTTCTCGCTTGAAGACTATCTTGTTGATGTTGCGGCTGCGCCACTAAATGCGCATTGTTATAAAGTTTTAGATACAAATTTTCAGCGGCTTCGGCGCGCTTTTTTTCATGTTGATAGTAGTCGTATACAGGTATGAGTGTTTGATTGCTAACCAGATAACCGCTCAAGAGCAGTAAAGACACTACAATTAGGCGCTTCTCTCTAATGGTTCGATTTATAAAGGCATTATAGATAAGTTTTAGCAGTGCGCTGTTATAATATTGCTCAATCCACCAATTTCTCATTGTGCCATTCCTTGAATTCTAAATGAGGCAATATACGCCTGATTGTTTTTCATAACCTGATCTAGGTATACATCCAACTTTTGATCTTCTAGATGGTGACTTAGGGCTTCTAATGTTTCTTGAGAATCGGCTTTCCATTCTAAATAAATAATACCGTTTCTGTAAGCGAGCAGTTGTAATGAATGAGGTGACGAAACCTGGCGCTGTGCTTCGTCGATCAAATGCAGAGCTTTATATAATGTTAAGTCTTTCTTTATTGATGAATTTGCATTCAATTGGCTTCGAATTCGCCCTTCGATTTGTCGCTTTAAGTTAATGATTTTGCCTTCGTCGGGAGCAAGGGACAGGAAGTTAGCGGATGTCTTATCTTCAATGTGATTTGCTATCTCGCGGAATTGAATGGCTTGATAATAGAACCAACCGCAAGATAACAATAAAACCAATATGAAAACACCACACAGTGTTTTCCAAAAAGGCATGGTGATAAGACGATTATTTTTATCGGCAAAACGGCCCTGTAGCAAGTTCAATGGAAGTGAATTTTGTAAAGCCAAATATTCAGAAGGTTCCATCTGATCATCCAGTGAATTATGAGGCTCCTCGGTAGATTGATTTACTCTTGGTAAAGCAAAAATCTGTCCATCAGAATAACGATAGGATTCCCCCATAAAACGCACATCATAGTCAGCATTAATTGCCTGTTTTTCACACAACACGGCTTGTGGGAGAGTTAAAATACGACGTTCAATAGCAATAAAACTCAACATTTCAAGCCATTTTTCTATATGCGACTTACTGATTGCAGCAACAAGCAGTTGATCTTTTCCAAGCATTTTATGGGCAAAATGTAGGTCTTCCAATGGCTGTGCTAAGTAGCTCTCCATTAACGCCGGTATAATTTCATTTTTGTATTTTACTTGGCCTTTTTTGAGCTCCAATATTCGCACATGTGCTCGGATTGAAGGCGCTAACACCATTGCTTGAATACTACTAGATGCCGTTTCAGACAATTTATGAGACGCAATAAAAGCATTTAACGCTGTGATCGGAAGGCTTTTTTCAACAGCCAAGAGTTGAGCATTTTTATCATATAGCCAAACCGTTACATGCCATTCTGACTCTTCTAATGTCGGTTCGATTAATTGCACTATCAGCTGATTCAAAAGACGGCCAACCTTATAAAAAGTGTCTAATTTAAAGATTTTATAGGAGCAAAAGAGCGATAGTAAGAGATCATTTGATCTCCCTTTCTTTTTTGCAATTTAGAATACAACCAATACGGCCTATTCTGGTAATTAAGCTTAACTAACACGGAGAAAAACTGACTATCAGTACGCCATCCAGAAGCCGATAAATTTGCCGCTTTAATACTGTCGTCAGAAAACAGAATAGAGAGATCGGTAACAGGCTCAGTGTGTATGAGGGTTAAAAGTTGATTTATATGTTCATCACTGACATTGGCATAATAGGATTTTATAACCAGGTCAGGAGCACGGTTGATATTAAGAGTAGACACATCGGAAGGAAGCGCACAAATATAGGGTAAAAGGGCCTGTCCTTGGTTTGGGGGAATGGCAATAAGACGCCACTCTTCTATCGATGGCAATGGTGTATCAGCGGTTCTGTAAGGAGTCACTCGATTTAAATAATAATCGTCTTCTTTACCATTATTGGAAGACAAAACTTGGTTATCATCAAGCCAGTCCGTTAATACATCTATCCAGTCTTGATTGATCCCAAGCTCAGTAGATAAATGCTCAAAACGAAGTCGAGTAACCTCTCTGTAAGCAGCATTATGAAGTAAATTCACATTAAAGCAGCTATTTTGGTCAAATATTCTAATGTCTATTTCACCCCGATCTGTTTCCAGCCTTTGCTGGATAAGCAGGTTATTTTTTGCTTTCATTTCTTGTTGACCCACTTCCTTATGCAACCAAGCTTGCGCCCAGGCCTCCCCACCCAGCAATTCTTGGTGAATTTGACTCATTGACTGTAATTGCTGAGAGAAAACAACATCTTTATGAACACCAGACAAGATGTTTGTTGCTATGCCACTTATTATGGCCAAAATCATTAACGCCAATAATAAAACAGAACCGGATTGACGAGAGATCATGGCGCCTCCTCATTACCTAAATAGGATGGTATGACAAATATCCGACTTATTTCAGGTAAATTATCAAACGCTAAGGTTAGTCTGATGGCTAATGGTAAGGCTTTTTCTTCTTGACCATTGGTATATCTTGGCCAAGTATCCACCCACTCCTGTTCGTTGGTCAGCACCTCCACCTTGAAAGACTGAACCGACGAAAAATTTTGCACTAATCTTTGACTGCCCGGCGGTCTATCCAGCTCTTGCCAAAAAGATCGTTTGAGTGAATTTTCAGTTTGTCGATACTCTACTCTCAAATAGGGAGGTCGCTCCGTATCCATAGGATCGAGCCACCCTGCGCGAGTGAAAGACAATTGATTGCTGTCTAGCGTTAACGCTGGTTCATCTTGGCCATATTCATTTTTAATAGGACGATCAATAAGTTGCTGTAGATCCGCTTGCAGTTTCCACCATGTTCTTGCCACTGTATTAAATTGCTCTGAGTCCTGATCCAGTTTGTTCTGCATCTGTAGACCCGTTGCTACCAACTGAAATGATACGACGCCAATACCTGCCATAATAGACATCACAATCAGTAACTCAATTAATGTAAAACCGCCTTGTGTGGCTTTCATTGAGATACCTGCAATAACTGATAAGTCGGCACATAAGCATCGAGCGAATAGATTACCTGATTAGGAAACTCAGCTGGTGAGACCTGTATCTCCAGCCTAGAAAGAGAGTCGGTATTTTTTTCTATATTGACACGAGACACCCATGCTATGCCCCCTTGCTCAGTCATTTTATTTGCGAATGAGATAGTCCATTGATGATCCAATGCTAAGCGTATTTCATTGATACGATTCTCCGCCACCCAAAGAGCGATGCTTCGCTTTGAAAAGTGTTGCGCATTAAGCCGCGTTGTCGCACTAATATTCATTAGCACGACACTCACTGCTGCAATAATGGCTAATGCAATCAAGACTTCAATGAGAGAAAAACCCTTTTGCTGCAGGCTATTGAATCTGGAGATCATTGATGCCATCCCCTTGCAGAGTAAGTGTTTCCTCATTACTTGTCATGGTAATATCAAAGCCTAAATATCGACCATTGGACAAAAAAACGAATAATGCAGATCGCGTAAAGGCAAGACTTTTTAATACCTTTTGCTGCTCCAATGCATTGGTCTTTATGTCCGTAATGGTCTCTGGCTGTTGAGCATACAGAGTATCAATCTGAACCCAGCCTTTTTCTTGTTTTGCCCAGAGTAACCATTGTCCCTCTTGGTCTTTCGAAACAATCAAGGGCTCGCCAGTAAAGATGCTTTGATCCGCTATTTCTTGTAATTGAGACCGCAAGGTATTTGCTTGTTTATATAAAGATTTAGAAAAAGCATTCACCGTGATCTTAGGAGTGACAACAGCAATCAGTAACGCAAAGATAGCAAGTACAATCATCAGTTCTAACAAAGAAAAGCCTGTTAGTTTTTTATTTATTGTCCTAAAAGGGAGCGCGTTACTGTTTAGCATCACGACAAGGCACGCTATAAATCATTTTGCGAAAGGTCAGCGTCGTCACCTGAGCCACCTTCCACACCATCCGCGCCCAATGACATAAGATCATAGTCACTCGTTGCGCCAGGGCTAACATAGAGGAACGCCTTGCCCCAAGCATCTAGAGGGAATTTCGGTAAATAACCACCTTCTTTCCAGTTCTTGGCTTCTGGATACCCTGAAGGTTTAGAGATTAATGCCTCTAACCCTTGCGCCGTTGATGGGTAGCTATTGTTATCTAACTTATAGACATCCAATGCCGTAACAATGTGACGCATTTGCACTTTGGTCACCGTGATTTTGGCATCGTCGGAACGGCTCAGTAAATTGGGTGCAATAAAGCCAATGAGTGACGCTAAGATCACCAACACAATCAACATTTCTAGTAAAGTGAAACCTGATTGCTTATGTTTTAAATTATGCAGGCGTAAAATTGGGTAATTCATCTCGTTTCCTTGTTAGAGAAGTAATTGATTAAGGTCCATAATGGGCAACAAAATAGCAGCCACAATCAACATCACTATGGCACCCATCATGAGCAACATAGCAGGTTCAAATAAGCCAACTAAAGTACTGATCCAGCCGTTTGTATCTTCCTCTTGTTGATAAGCGGCTTTGGATAACATGAGATCAAGCTGGCCACTTTGTTCACCATTTATGATCAACTGTAACATCATGGGCGGTAATAGTTCCGTTGCCTCTAAAGCTTTCCATAATGCCGTCCCTTCCTTAACCTGACGACACGCCTCAGCAAGTTTTTTTTGCAGTACTTTGTTGGCAAGGACTTGAGCAGCAATTCTCATGGCGTCCACTAGTGGCACTGCACTTTTGCTGAGCATGGCCAGTGTGCTGATGTAACGAGTAATTTGTATCGTCTTAATGGCTTCTTTTACAAAAGGGATCAATAACATGATTTGATCTCGTTTTACTTGTAAAGCGTCTTTTCTCATCAGCCATTTGTATAACACGCCAGTTAATAGAAAAAAGGCTAATAGGCCAAGCCCATGTTGCTTTAGGGCGTCACTCAGATTCAGCATAAATACAGTCACACCAGGAAGTGCCGTATTTTGCTTTTGAAAGGTTTCAACAATGTTTGGCATTACTGAGGTCAGTAGAAAACTGACAATAGCAATAGCCACTATGGTTAAGATGGCCGGATAGAGCATGGCCATTTTCAGCTTTTGTTCATTGCTTTTAGCACGTTCACTGAAATTGGCCAGTTCCACTAAAACATCAGCAAGATGACCTGATTCTTCACCCGCCTGAATACTGGCACAATACAAGTTAGAAAAAGCATTGGGGTAATCTTGCAGCGCCCTCGCAAAAGAATGGCCTTCTAGGACTTTAGAACGGACAGATAATAAAATGCTTACTATCTTACGTTTTTTGGTTTGTTTGGCGACGCCAGAAAGGGCTTCTTCTATTGGAAATCCTGCACTGATAAGAGTTGCCAGCTGTCTGGTTATTAACGCTCTTTCTTTTACTGACATTTTTGGCGAAAACAACTGAGCACTTTGCGTGTGTTTACTTTCTTTGCTGGTCAGTAAAATAAGTCCTTTTTCACTGAGTCTTTTTCTCAGGTGTCGTTCATTCTCCGCTTCCAAAACCCCTTTTTGCTTTTTACCTGATCCATCCAGTGCTTGATAGTCATAAGCTGCCATGTCACACCTCATCCTGTGAATTTTGTGCCACTCGCAGTACTTCTTCAACAGAGGTTGCACCCTCAGAGGCTTTCTGTAGTCCGCTTATGAGAAGACTTGGGTGTTTTGTTCTAGCATGGGATTCAATGTCCATTTCACTGGCTTTTTGATGGATCAAGCGCTTCAACACGCTATCCATTTCAATAATTTCATAAACACCAAAGCGTCCTTTATAGCCCTGATGAAAACACTTTTCACAGCCATTGGCCTGATACACAGTGACGGCTTGATCTAAAGCAACACCCATTAAGCGTTTAATTTGATCAGATGCTTGAATAGGCGTTTTACAGTGATCACATAATTTTCTGACTAAGCGTTGAGCAATAACGCCTTCTAAAGAAGAGGCAAGTAAAAAGGGTTCAATGCCCATATCCACCAGTCGAGTAATGGCACCTGCCGCACTGTTTGTGTGTAACGTTGACAACACCAAATGGCCTGTAAGCGAGGATTGAATGGCAATATCTGCAGTTTCTTGATCACGAATTTCACCAATCATGACCACATCTGGGTCTTGCCGAAGAATGGCTCGTAACCCCCTTGCGAAGGTTACCTTAGCTTTTGTGTTGACTTGCGTCTGACCAATACCGTGAATGTGATATTCAACCGGATCTTCAATTGTCATGATATTCCGTAGGCCATTATTTAACTGGTTAAGAACAGCATAAAGGCTGGTGGTTTTTCCCGAGCCAGTCGGCCCGGTAACTAGCAAAATACCTTTTGGTTTGCGAATAAGACTTTCAATGACTGAAAGTTCATTATGGGGAATACCTAAACTGGTTAAGTTAAGTAAGTTGTGCTCTTTACGCAGTAAACGTAACACCACTCGCTCCCCTTGAGTGGATGGAATGGTAGAGACACGCACATCAATATCTTGTCCCGACAACCGTAACTCAAGACGACCATCCTGTGGCAGGCGTTTTTCCGCAATGTCTAGCTTCGCCATGACCTTAATTCGAGAGATCAACATGGGTGCCAAAGCGCGAGTGGGTTTGATAATTTCTTTTAGTACCCCATCGATCCGAAAGCGAACCCGCATACTCGTTTCAAATGTTTCAATATGCACGTCGGAGGCATTCTCTTTAATCGCTTCACTGAGAATAGCGTTCACTAGACGAATAACTGGAGCACTATCTTCGTTAGCTAGTAGGTCTTCACTTTGCGCAAGAGAGTCTGCTGCTTCACTCAAGTCGATGCTGTCGTCTATGCCTTGCGTTAATGTATGACTGCCCTCTTGTTGATAGAAGAGAATCGTTTGCTGCTCAAAATCTTGGTCTGAGAGCGGTTCTATTTCTGGATAGCTGGGACACACTCGTATGGCTTCTGAGAGGGCGTTTAAAGAGGCAGTCTCTTTATGAACCAGGCACCACTTTGACCCTCCTTCGGACAAACTTTGTTCAATGAGCAGAACGCCATATTGTTCTACGAAAGCAAATGGAAGCTTCATCTAAAGTCACCATTACTCATCATAGAAAGAGTTTAGGGTCGCAGGGCGAGCCAAGCCAGTTGGTAGACCTAACTCAATAGAACGAAACTCTTGAATGGTTTCTTTTGATAGCGCATTGACGTGTTGTTTATTACGTAAAATAGTTGGCTTAATAAACACCAGAAGGTTTTGTTTTGATTTTTCAGTTGAGGTACTTCTGAACAAAGGGCCAAAAAAGGGCAAATCCCCAAATACGGGCACTTTTTGTTTGATTTCAGTAACGTTATCTTTCATCAATCCACCAAGCACTATGGTTTGTTGATCTCCTGCAATCACTGTTGTTGTGACCTCTCGTTTGGTGGTGATCACTCCTAGGTCACTTTTTTCAGGAGAGGCAGCTTCGACGATTTGTGTGACATCCATTTTCACTTCATCTCCAGCATTAATGTGAGGCGTAACTTCCAATGTTAAGCCTATATCATGTCGCTTTGTGGTGACAAAAGCGTTACTCGAAGAATCTGCATAAGCACCCGTTTGAAATGGGCGCGTCTCACCTACCAAAATCTTGGAGGTTTTATTGTCTAAGGTCATAATTTTAGGGGTAGACAATAAATTGGCATTAGAGTTACTTTCTATGGCTTGCAATATCCCTAAAATATTAAAGCCGTTATTATCTGTTTGACCAAACCCGGCCGTTATACCAGGTGCTAGGGTGATATTGTCAGAGTCGGAATTCACTAAGCTGGAAATGGTTTGTCCCGCATTGGAAAAGTTGGTGCCCGCCGCAGGAGTGGATGAATTTTCCCTATCACCTATAATCCATTGAAAGCCAAACGCATCCGTACCATCCATAGTAATCTCCACAATAATAGCTTCAATAAGCACTTGTGCACGTGGAATATCCAAGGCTTGAATGATGGGACGTAACTCCACCATAACATCAGGCTCAGAACTAATCACGAGACGATTCATACTGACATCAGGCTTCACTATAGGGGCTTTTTTTTGAGTGCCTGAACTCGAATTGGTCTCATTGACTAGTAAACTGGAAATCAGCTCCGCTGTTTCCTTCGCATCTGCATATTGTAAAGGAATCACATGCAATCGATTAGTGCGTTGAGCTGGCTGATCTAAGCGTTTTATTAAACTTTCAATATAGTCCAGGCTACTTGTTTGCCCTTTTAGAATGATCCTATTGGTACGCTCATCTGCAATTAACTTTGTCGTTGAACCATTGACATCATTGCGACTACTGGTCTCTTTTGAACCGGACAAATTATTTAAAAGGTTTAAAAGATCGCCAGCCCATGCATGGGTCAATGAAACAATACGAATTTCTCCTTCAGAAGTACTGTCTAAGCGTTCAATCAAACGTTCTAACTGCCGAATATTATCCGCATGATCACTGACAACCAGCGCGTTGATCGTTCCGATTGCTGCTAAATGACCGTATGGTGGCACTAAAGGACGAAGAATGGGAACCAGTTCAATGGCGGATGCACCTTTTAAAGGAAGCACTCGGGTGACTATTAAACCACTAAGAGCATCTCCTGACTCATCAAACATCAATCCGCTTTGTTTGCTACTGTCTTGCGGCACAATTTTTATGCCATTGGAAGTTTCCAAGGCTGCATACTTATGCACATTCAACACTGAAAACATCAGCTGTAGAACACCTTCTTTATCAAGTTCAGTATTGGCAATTACGGTGATTTTACCTTTGACTCTGGGGTCAAGGATAAAGTTCTTGCCTGTTATTTCTGCAACCTGATTTAAGAAAGTACTAATGTCTGCCTGCTTTAGATTAATCTTCCAAGTTTGCGCAAACACAAAATAAGAACCAAAGATACAGACAAATGTGAGCAATATCTTGAGAAAATAGAGAATTCGCATCCTATCCCTTATTCAAAAGTGTATCTGAGTGAAACACGTTTTTGCGCTCTCACCACATCCACTCGTGCCTTTCCAAGTGAAATAACAGCTAACATAGCGTTGCTATTCATTAATAATGCTTTAATCGGCTGTCCATTTATAGACACAATTTGATCTCCTGATTGGAAGCCCGCAAAAGTCAGAGGACTTTCATCTTCCACTTGATAGGCTCTCGACATCTCAGACAAGCCCATTTTCTTTAATATATCCTGCGGTGTCGCTCTAAAAGCCGCAGCATACTCTTCTAACCTTACTTTACTAAAGTTATTTTTTTGTTGAGAAGGAATGACTTCATCGGATAATTGTGGGCCATTCTGGGTTGCTATAAACAATGCTAAAACATCAGGGTTATCACTCGTAAAACGCAACTCTTCTTTTGTTTTCAACCCTTCTAAAATGACATGATCACTATATACTTCGACTAACTTCATATCATTCAGCACAGTATCGCCAACTCTAAAGAGAGTTTCTTCATTTCTGTCAATCGTAATAGCAGCCATGGCTTGACTCGGTTGCGAAGAAGGAAAGGTACCATTAAGTGTCAAGTTTAACCCTGTCGGGATAACTTGTTTTTTGACTTGTTTTTTGACTTGCTTCGTTACCTTTTTCACCTGCTGTGGAGTCGCCCCAAAAAGTTTTCCCGAGAGAGATGGAAGCAACGCCTGTTCTCTGTACTCTGGTATAGGTATTTCAGGAAGAACAACAGGAGAAACCTCAAATACATGAGTAAGCACTGAAAATGCGTCTTTCATTTGTTGACGTGAAGTCATGCCGCCATAGACGAGGGCAGCACTTAAACACAAGACAATAAAAGCACTCCATGTTTTTATACTCATATTTGACATGATCAACCTTTAATAAGACAAGGACACACCGATCTGAATGCCTTCCTGAATTGTCTCAAATTCCAATTCCCTAGAAACAAACCCATCATACCGATAAAAAGCAAAGAGATTAACATGAGAGTGGGGGCGATAATTGACCCCGAGTGATGCATTCATTTCCATAAATTCACTATTTTCATAATCCATTGACAGCCAAGTGAGTCGATATCCGCTATCAAGATACCAAGACAAATCACCTACAATAGGGAAGTATGCTCCAATTCCCAAATCGATCCCTGTTCTTTCATATTGCAAGAGTTCCGTTTTACTTATCCCTAAGGACACTCTTGCTCCATAAATACTTTTTTCTTGCGCCAGCTGCAAAGCCATTATCCCTACACCTATAATGTCGCCATCTGGTGTCAATGTGTCTTGGCTAAAATACAGCCCGCCGAAACTATTCTGATTCACATCTCGCTCTAATCCAAGCGCAACCAGCGTGTGTTCCGAGTCTTTGTCTCCTTTTGAATATTCTAAAAACCAAGTTGGAGGGATATATTCCACATCATTATTTTGAGTTTCATTATCAGCCCAAACAACAGATACAGCAAAAAAAGTTAACAGACAAAACAGTAATAACGATTTAAGACTATAATGCATCCATACTCCAGCAATTTATCATCTACTATCTTATCCGCAAAGATCTAACTTTTGTCAGAACTCAGATACACAACTATTCATAGATAATAAGATCAAGCTGAGTAAGAGTGAAGTAAACTTTATAAATTGCATTAAGGCTTTTCCACCTGCCAGTTAGATCCTAGGACTCAGATTTAAACAGGTGAACATCCATCTGTGGGTAAGGAATACCCACGCCCTTTTCATCAAAGGCGTATTTTATCTGCTCTAACAGATCAGCCCTTACATCCCAATAGTCAGCAGACGCTACCCAAGGGCGCAAGTTAAAATTCACGGAACTGTCTGCCAATTCTGCAACGGCAATCACACAAGCAGGGTCTTTCAGAATACGCTCATCTGCGTTCACAATATCTTCCATGATTTGCTTAGACAAACGAATATCCGCGTCGTAGCTGATACCAATCACCAAGTCTAAGCGACGAGTAGGCTCGCGTGAAAAGTTAACAATGGATCCGTTCATAATGGATGAGTTCGGCACAATAATCACACGATTATCCGGAGTTTTTAGGTGGGTGTGAAAGAGCTCGATGCGATTTACCGTACCCATCTGCCCCCCAGCATCGACAAAATCGCCTGAACGGAAAGGACGCAATAAAATAATCAACACACCAGACGCGAAATTCGACAAAGAACCTTGTAACGCCAGCCCCACAGCCAGGCCTGCCGCACCCAAAATGGCAATGAAAGAGGTGGTTTCAACACCAATTTGCCCCAGTACCATGAGCACTACACCGGCAAACATTAGGGCATATAAAATACTCGATGCAAATCCCGCAACCGCTTGATCAACCGACGATTTCAACAAACGATTTTCACACCAATTCGCTATCTTTGCGGCAATGAATTTACCAACAAAAAATATGACCAGTCCAACAGCCAGATTGATCGCACTATCGATCAACCAAGGCGCCCACTCAACACTCTGATCAAATAACTCCTGAATGTCGTTCATAGCTTACACCCTATCCTTCATAAAAAAGTCAGACGAAATAATCCGTCTTATGCTGCCATTCATCTAACAATTTTTCTAACGCTTTCCTTCCTTCTTTACTAAAAGAAACACAAGCACGTCCATTCACGGACTTAGTTCCCAAGACAGCCATTTCATCAAGCCAACAGCACTCTTCTCTAAGGGCTTCTAAATTGTCGTTATCTCGGATACTCATACCAATAAAGGCGTGCCATTCAAACTCAGGCAAATTGCCTTGCAAAGCTTTCTCTAGCATAGCAACGCAGTCTGCCTGACTGATGCGATAATAGGGCATTTTGGATTGATGACGAATGAAAAATATCATCAACCCCATTAGTAAAATAAAAAGAATGAGAGCGGAGAGGATAAGTTCAAGCATCATTCGGAAAAGTCATAGGCCAACAAGGAAGCTTTGGCTTGCTGCAAGGCATCAGCATAATCTTTTTCATAGGTTTCCATTTCTTTCTGAAAATTACGCTTCGCCTGTTTTGGCAAGGTACGCCATTGATCGTGAGTCGGAATGTGTTCTGTTTTCGCGGTGATATCGTAAATCACCGAGATAGCATCATGTGATGATAAATCCATACTCAATCTGTCCAGCAAATGCTTGACTCGAATACAGGTCTCTACCCAACTCACTTCATCCGTGCCCGCCACTTTTAGCAATACCTGAATACTGTCGATGGCTTTTTGACGCTCTTCTTGATAACGCGCCTCGCCTGCTTTGATTCTTTCCTCACGCTGCTTATTGGCCTTCAACTGTTGGCGAATAAACCAGATTGAAATCGCCATCACCACCAAAGATACCAACAAGACCCCAAAAAATACCGTCAACGACATAAGTTTCTCACTTTTCTATAACCAGAAGCTTGCCAAGCTGAATTCTTCAATAAAAACATTTTTACTCATTAAAACCGCTACAATGTGGCCAGCAAAGACTCATATAATTCTGGTGTAGCCACCAATAAGGCTTCACCACTGATAACTTCTGGCCAGTGGTCAAGCATTGGTAAAAAATGCCCAACTCTGGCTCCAGCCTCTTCTGCGATTAACGCGCCTGCCGCCATATCCCAAGGCTTCACACTTTCGTAATAGGCATCCAATCGACCAGCCGCAACCCAACATAAGTCCAGTGCCGCCGAACCGTTGCGACGCACATCCTGACAAACAGCTAATACCCGAGACAAACGCTCAATCAATTCAGGCAAAGCATCTTTTTGATATGGAAAGCCCGTCGCCACTAGAGCATTGCGTAACTGCAAAGCATGAGAAACCTGGATTGGTTGCTCATTACAAAAGGCACCACCATTTTTGACCGCATAATAGGTTTCTTGCAGAAAGGGCGCATGCACCACGCCTAATATACGCTGTGAACCAATAAACAGACCAATGGACACTGCCACATGCTTGTGCCCATGAGCAAAGTTTACCGTGCCATCAATAGGGTCGATCACCCAAACCACTTGCTCTTCTGCCAGAGAATCAAACGATACATCCGGAAAGGTTTCTTCCGACAATATGGTATGCTGCGGATAACGAGTTTGTATTTGCGCGCACAAATAAGCATCAACTGCCACATCGGTGGAAGTCACCAGCTCATGATGTAATTTATAATCACGCTCAAAACTGGCTGTTTGTCGTGCCTCTAAAATCATACTGCCAGCTTGTATCGCTATTTTTTTAGCAAAAGCCAACCAATCGTGATATTTCGAGGACATGACTCTTCTCCTTTTCTAAATTACACAAGTGTTAAGCTAAACGCTCATTGAGCCAAGCTGAAATATCTGTCACTTGTTCAGGACAAACTGCATGCGGCATAGGGTAACTTTGATACCTTACCTCATACCCCTTGGCTGAGAGTAATTGTTCCGCCTGCACTCCTAAACTTGGTGCGACAATCGGATCTTGACTACCGTGATGGATAAGAATCGGCGTTTTGCCGTTTGGACAAAACTGTGCTGAGGTAATATTTTCATGATTCACTAGATAAGTTGATAGGGCCATAACACCTGCAAGTTTATGTGGCGTATGCAAAGCAACCTGATAAGCAATGACGCCACCTTGGGAAAAGCCCGCCAAAACAATTCGATCTGTTGCAATACCTTTGCTGATCTGATCTTCAATCAAGTCTTCAATTTGTTGAGCCGACTCGTGGATATTTTCCATATCGACTTTGCGCTCTAAAGTCATTTCCAAAATGTCATACCAAGCACGCATTTCCATTCCACCATTAATAGTGACAGGACGGTGTGGTGCATGGGGAAACACAAAACGCACCTGCAAACCTTGCTTTAAGGTTAAGGCAGGTACCAAAGCTTCAAAATCATGGCCATCTGCACCCAAACCATGCAACCAGATAATGGCTGCATCCGGATTCGCGCCAGTTTCTACCTCTACTAGGGGTAACAAATCAGACATTTTTCTCTCTCTTTCTGTTAATTCTAATGTACCAGTCAAAAAAAAGGCTATTACCAAGCGGCAATAGCCTATCATATTGTGGTTTTTCGTGGTCATTTAAAGATCGATTAATGCTCCGTAGGATACTTCACTTCTAGTACAGATTGGGATTCATCCAGTCGCATTAACACATCGACTCGTTCCGGCATAACAGATAACAAGTGACGTGTAAGACGCTCGTAATATTGCATAAAACCCTTCAACTCTTCAGCAGACATGACTTTTAAATCTAAGGTGTCCAAAACACCGCCATGAATATCATACAAATGCGCTTCTAATAAACGCTCTTGCTTATTACGCCATTCATAAATTACATCGTAATTTGGGGCCTGCATCCATACCATCAAATCAATCATATTGAAAAGAGTATGGTAATCATCCGCCAACAAGTCATTCACCTTACTACGCCAAACACCATCAGCGTCTTTCTCTTGTTCTAAACCATTAATTGGCGCACTCAAATCTTGTTTCATTACGGGCGAACCAACACACCAACCTTCAAATAAAATAACATCAATTGGCCCCTGCACCTCCTGCCACAAATGTACTGCTTTCCTATCATCAAGGGATTTATCAAAACGAGGGAATTTCATGACCTCACCGTCTTTAAGCTGCTTAGCCCTTTCAAATAAACTGATTGCTAAATTCACATCATGAGTACCTGGCACCCCCCGCACCTTAAATAAAGGGGAATACTGTTCGGCGAATTTCAAACGGTCTTGTCGACTGCTATACAAATCATCCAAACTGATGACCACAGCATTCAATTCAAATCCCTTAATCAAGATACGGCTGACCACATTGGCAAAGGTGGTTTTGCCACAACCCTGAGGCCCAGATAGTCCAAGTATTAATGGGCCCTCATTATTACCAAGTTTGCTGCTTAACCAATTCGCAAAAGGTAGATACAAAGAGTCAATTTGATCGGCCAGATCTGCTTCAGCATATAAGCTATGAAGGGTCTGCTCCACTTCAAATCTCAATCGATGAGATAAGGGGTCGGGCAAATTCGAACGATCAATTTCTGAACGTCTATCTTGCTTCCACATAATCAATACCTCCAACAACAGAGTGAAACAAAACAAGAATCCGCTTTGTTTCCGAGTTATGATTATAGACAGAGAAAGACGGAATTGTTTGTTTTTTAACCACCCCAATTATTCAAAAGGCAAAAGTAATTGCGCTGGTGCAGGGTTAACCAAACGAAAGCCCACTCCAATTAACCGCACTGGACGCTGCACTCTCGCATAAGCCTGTTCTAGTAAGACAACAAACACTTCGTCTGATAATTTCTTTTGAATGGGTTGTTCTATGGTGGTTTGCTTAAAGTCATCAAACTTAAGCTTGAGATAATATTTGTGCAAACGCGACTCATAACCTCGCCCTTGCATCCGCTTATGTAAACTGCTCAATAACTCTGGCAATACCGACCGACAAATGTGAAGTCCTTTTAGATCCTCAGAGAAAGTATGCTCCACAGAAATACTTTTACGCTCTCTTGAAACCTGCACAGGTCGATCGTCAATACCTTTAGCAAACTGAGACAAACGAAACGCCATGCTACCAAAACGTTTTTGCAACAATGCAAAGTCAACCTTTTGCAGATCTGCACAGGTAAAAACGTCCAAAGCGGCCAGTTTGTCTTGCGCCACTTTACCAATACCCGAAATGCATTTAACTGGAATCTTGGCAACAAATTCGTCTTGATCATCTGGCGAGACCAAGGTTAATCCATCTGGCTTATCCCAATCGCTGGCAACTTTTGCGATGAATTTATTCGTTGCCACACCTGCGGATACTGTTATTCCTACTGTGTCATAAATTTCACGTCGAATTTCTTGTGCAATCAAAGTCGCACTGCCCTGAAATAACTCTGAATCCGTGACATCCAAATAGGCCTCGTCCAAAGACAAGGGTTCGATTAAATGGGTATAACGACGAAAAATCTCATGCATTTGCTGCGAAGCTAAACGATAAGCCTGCATTCGCCCTGGTAAAATCAATAAATCAGGACACAAGCGTTTTGCAATAGCCACTGGCATGGCGGAACGAACACCAAAAGCTCGAGCGGGATAATTGGCTGTCGACAATACACTGCGCCTTTCAGCAGAACCCCCTATCGCCATGGGACGATCTTGCAAAGAAGGATCATCTCGCATCTCTATCGCAGCATAAAAACAATCCGCATCTATGTGAATAATTTTTCGGGTCAAGTGAGACATGAATTAAGACCAAAATACTGTATATAAAAACAGTATATATCGACCTATTAGGCTTCTCAATTGTAAATTTTCCAATCTCAAAGATAAGAATTGATAGACTTTACCCATGTTATTGGAGAACAAAAGGGTAAACAAAAAATGTCCCAATAGTGAGTAAAGGCATTTTTATTATATAAAACAAAGAAAATTGCCTATTAAAGACGTTATAAATAGACGCTAGCACATAAAATAGTTTACATTTTAGGCATAGGAAAAATATCTCTGATGAAGTATTTCATTTATGTGTGAAACTCAGGGGTATGGCTTTGTTGTCCTACCACGCACTTAAGAAAAATAAGACGAGGTCGACAATAAAGAGATGAGAATCGCACACAAAGGGCACCGTCATGACACATTTCACTCAAATTTTGTTGATTGCTGCAGGAGCAATCCTTATCACGGGTTGTCAAACCTACAATCAGCAAGGTGTGGCCAATACAGGTACCTGTACTTCAATCGCGCCTTGTAATGGCAACCAAATTGGCAATGATGGCGCGACCAACAATTACACACCAGCTGCTACTACTGGCGCACTCAACGCCAACAACACCATCGCCGTTATCAAACAAGAACCTATTGTAGTAACCGCAACAGGTTATGCTGCCTTAACGACTAATAAACGTCTGACCAAATCACAAGCTCGAATCATGACGCTTCGCAGTTCTATGTTGGACGCTTATCGAAACCTTTCTGAACGTGTTTACGGCTTGAAAATCGATGGCTCCAGCTCTTTGAGCAATATGGTCATCCAAAACGATGAGTTACGTACTTATGTTGACGCTTATTTGGTTGGTGCCAAAGTGGTTTCACAAAGAGAACATGAAGACGGCACCTTTGAAACAGTAGTTGAGATGGCATTACAAGAGAACTTCCGTCAGTGTATCGCTTCAAGCAATGTAGCAAACGATCCAAACTGTCAAGTTCAACCTGGTTATCGTGCCATTAACGTACAAAGTTCTACTCCAACGACGAATTTCTATAGTATTGAATAATGCGATTGTCATTCTTTAGTATACTACTCAGTTATGTTTTATTGAGTTTCTCTGGTGCTAGCTTTGCGGTTACCATTGACGCAGTCGGTGAAGCTATAATTTATGATAACGACATCGCCGATGCACGTTATCGAGCCACTCAACAAGCTATTAAGCAAGCCGTTTTAGAAGCCAGTTCTAGAGTCAAAGTAAGCGATGAAATGACCAATGGAGATGTCACCTCTAGTGTGGCAATCCGCAGTTCTGGCTATGTGCAACGCGCGAAGATAATTTCGGAAGAACAAAATGGTAACTTCCTTAAAGTCGTTGCGCGTATCGATGTGACTGAAGACTCCCAATGCAGCACAGGCCCTACTAGCTATTACCGTAAGACGCTTGGTGTCACAGGCTTTGAACTACAAGTTCCTCAGCAAGCACAGCTTGGGGCAATCAGTAACATTGCACGTGAATTACCCAAGTTTTTGGCAGATGAAATTAATAAACAAGGGTACCTAAAAGCCCTTACTGCAACTAACATTGCCATTTATCCTGATCTTATTAACGCACCCTCTTCAACCAATTACGATGGCTCGCTCACTGACGTCACTCGTCTTAGTGAGCAATTAGGTGTCCAATATATTATCAGTGGCGTTATCCGTGACATTGGCGAACTCTATCAACGTCGCCCGAATGATAAGGCCAACAAAGACCCTCTACCCGATGAAGATAAAGAAAGAAACTTTGTGGTCGATATCTACCTATACGATGGCTTCAGTGGCGCTTTATTATTCGAAAAAAGATACAGCGAAATCGGCAACTGGGACATAGCAGATAATAAAAGAGTCGGCTTTGGTAGTGCTAAGTTCTGGACGATAAACTACGGCAAAGTGGTACAACAAGCTTTGAAAGAAAGCGCACTGGATACCAGCGAGCAATTGAGATGCCAACCTTTCATTGCCAATATTTTTCGCACGGAAGGCAATCGCATCCATATCGCGGCGGGATCCATTGCAGGCATCAAACCAGGCGACACCTTTAATGTATACCGTCGTTATGAAGTATTTGATCAGCTACAGTCTGCGCAAACTCAGCTGAACAATGCCAATATCAGTGTTACAATTAAACAAGTACAACCTAATTTTTCGGTAGGTGAATTGGTTGTCGACTCACGCATTCTAAATGTACAAAAACAAGATGTGGTCATCGCCTGGTAAAGAATTCAACTGCTTTCGCTTAACATCAGCGAATTATTTTAGGAATATATTATGAACAACGAACTACTTCATCACTTAGAACAACGCATCAATGAAGCAGTAGATGAAATTAGCTCTTTACGCAAAAAAATATCAGAACTAGAAGTACAAAATTACGAATTAAATGAAGAAAAAACTGAGTTGCAAAACTCACTGAATCAAACCAAAGAACAGCAATCTAATTGGGAAAGTTCCCTTTCTCAGATGCTGAGTCGCTTAAATCAAATGGATAACAAACAATGAGATCATTATTACTGGCAGTACTGGTGTTAGTAAGTGCTAATGCATCTGCAAATGGACAGCTTGCTAGCCTGCTAACATTTGAATCTGCAGCTGCACGACCAGACGGTAGAGATGACCAACCAAATGTTACCTCTATTATAAATGCCAACATGGAGTTTATCACCCCAGAAAATATATCTTTTCACGGTGGTATTTCTTTTGTATTAGGCGAAGAATTTGAGAGTTCCGTTAATTTAGGCACTCGCTTTTACAGTTCGAGCCCTGCTTTTCAAATTTTTCCTAACGCCCCTGTATGGTCATTTATCGGTGGTGGTATTTCATTCTTAGATGAGACTGTCTATTACCCTGAAGCAGGATTTCGTATCGCGACATCAAATGTTTCGCGTTTAGACGTATTTATTAAAATACTCAATAGTGATAGTGAAACTTACGACAGGCACATTATGATCGGCGCTGGACTCACTTTCTAAAACTCATGAAACTAGCACCTATTATCATTGCAGGTCTTTTAATAACAAGCACTTACTCATGGTGGCAAGGTAATAATGACATTGAAATTATCTTGCCCAACGATGCACAGAAAAAAGAAATGCTTGGCACCAGTAATACACCCAGCATACCATTAAGCCCATTACAGCACTGAGCCTCGTGTTTATGGAACATTTGATTGCCCAACTCGAAGCACGGATTGGCCAGCTGACCAAACAGCTGGAAGAAGCGAATGAAGAGATTGCAAAGCTAAAGGACAGCAAACATACTGCTAATGAGCATAACGCCTCTTTGGACCTATTAACCCAAATGGAGAGTCGCTCTACGGAAGATCAGCTGCAGTTTTATATAGAAGACTCACTGGATCTGTTATCACCGACAAAGACACCCTCTCCAAAACGCAAAGTAAATACAATGGTTGAGCAACAACTTAACTTTGATTTACTGTACGAAGGTGCCGATAACGACACCACCAATACGACAACTGAACAGACGAATTACATGACTACACAACAACCAGAGTCTAGCAAGCTAGCGGAAGAAGAGACAAACACGGACATAGAGCAAATGACAAATGATGCTGCTGATAAACAAAGCGCCCCTGATAAACAAGAAGTGACGCTAACGCCTGAGCAAAAAAAACGTCAGCGCAATCAGAAAAATAACCGTCGCCTCATCAAAATGTTGGAAGATCGTTACCCTAAAGCCTTTAATTGGAACCAACCAAAGCCACTGAAAGTGGGCATAGATAAAGACATGGTTCTAGACGATGACTTTAATGCCAGCAAACAAAAGCGCGCCCTAGCGGCTTACACACGCTCAGATCGCTACAAGAAATGTTTGTTGTCGGGTCAACCTCGCATTGACCTTGAAGGTGTAGCGGTAAACGACGAGCCCGCTTTACCTGAATCCATGATGCCAACGAAACCTAAAGCTACCACCAATCGACCAGCGAAAGATAAAACACCTCGCGCCAACAAAGCCAAATCAAAACCCCAACACAACAAAAAACCGAAAAAAGCCGAAACCAAAGAAGACAGCATCTATGACAACCTGTCTCCTGAAGAGCGCATGAAGGCCAAATTGGAAAAATTATTAAATAAATCATAAAAAATGGTTTACATACTTTAGTGTGGTATATATGATATGCCGCGCTGCTGTGGAGGGGTTCCCGAGTGGCCAAAGGGAGCAGATTGTAAATCTGCCACGAGAGTTTCGGTGGTTCGAATCCACCTCCCTCCACCATTTCTCTTATATCTTCTAAAAATCCATATAAATCATTGTTTTAAAATATTTTATACTTTAACTATTCAGCTAGTTAATTAATCGTAACACTTGGATTTCGCACACAGAGCACCGCTCTGCTTTCACTTTCATAACCCTATATGTACATCTAACCAGACACTCACAACAATTTCTCACCAAAGCGCTTATCTTATCGACGAACTGAACAGCAAACCTCTCAACACCAACAAGAAGAACAATGCATTTAACACAAAACAAAAAGGGACTATTGCAAAACAACAAGGCAATTTAAGAGAAATATACAAAAAGAAGAAAGAATGGTGGGTCGTACTGGATTCGAACCAGTGACCAATTGATTAAAAGTCAACTGCTCTACCAACTGAGCTAACGACCCATTCTTTGAGATGTGCAAACTGATGGTCGGAGTAGAGGGATTCGAACCCCCGACATCCTGCTCCCAAAGCAGGCGCGCTACCAGACTGCGCTATACTCCGATGGCTCCTCGAACTGGACTCGAACCAGTGACCCAATGATTAACAGTCATTTGCTCTACCAACTGAGCTATCGAGGAATTAATCAGATTAGTGCAGATTGTGCATCAGATATAGCTGGTGGGTCGTACTGGATTCGAACCAGTGACCAATTGATTAAAAGTCAACTGCTCTACCAACTGAGCTAACGACCCAACTATCATAGTAATGGGGTGGACGATGGGGCTCGAACCCACGACCGATGGAATCACAATCCATAGCTCTACCAACTGAGCTACGCCCACCACTACTAAAATGAACGATAAAATGGTCGGAGTAGAGGGATTCGAACCCCCGACATCCTGCTCCCAAAGCAGGCGCGCTACCAGACTGCGCTATACTCCGATGGCTCCTCGAACTGGACTCGAACCAGTGACCCAATGATTAACAGTCATTTGCTCTACCAACTGAGCTATCGAGGAACTAATTTTATCTTCGCCGCAACCTGTCTTTTAAAGACAATTTCTTTAAAAGATGGCGGAGGAGGAGAGATTCGAACTCTCGGTAGGCTACTAACCTACGCCGGTTTTCAAGACCGGTGCATTAAACCACTCTGCCACCCCTCCGTTGCGAGCGAGGTGTATATTACTGATTTGAAATTTCAGTGCAACATTTTTTTGAAAAAAAGTTAACTTTTTTCGCTCACATAGTGTTGATCTGCAGCTGGACGAATCCAAACATTGGAGTACCAATAGTAACTGCGACCAGTGCTATCTGGCATGGTACAGTTAATACGTCCACGTCCAGTACCAAATGCTTTCGGAGCCGTTGCCACCACTTGATTGTCTGCCGTCCATTCCAAATTGGCTTTGCCTTGCCCTGACACATAACAGGCTAAGTCTTTGAAGCGATACTTACCCTCTTTAAAAGTCAAACGAATTGAAACCGGATCAGCTCCAGCCAAATCGCCTCCTGCATCTGCGTTCAATAACGGCATTGGTTGTGAATTTAACTTGGTCTTTAATGTGGCCAAGTTGGCATACACACCTGAGGCCGGAAAGCGTGGCAAATTCTCAAAGTCAGAATCAATACTCACGACTCCTGATTGCTGACCAAACGCCATAATGCCTCTGTCTTTCATGATATTTCGAATCGCTTGATTAGATTCACCGTATGGATACGCGAACATTTTTGGCGTGAAGTCTAATTTTTCCAGCAAGAGTTCTTCAACCGTGTCTACCTCTTGCGTCATACGAGACAACCAAGCCTCATTTGTTTCCCCCTCTTCCTTACGCATCATATAAGGGTGATTCACTGTATGATTCGCAAACACAGCGCCCGACTTCTCCATCTCTTTCATCTGTTCCCAAGTTAATGCACTACTGCGCTTCGCTAAAACGGGTTCTGTATTAATAAAGACGGTGAAAGGATATTCGCGTTCAGACAGAATTGGGAAGGCGCCGGTATAAATATCACGATACGAATCATCAAAAGTGATGGCTACCGCTTTCTCAGGTAAAGGGCTATTCACTTTAATTTTGTTCAAGGCGGTACGTAAATCCACCACTTCAAATCCAGCACTTTCCAAATAATCCATGTGTCCGATAAACTCAGCAGGACTTAAAGAAGTCGATCTTGGCGTCGTTTCACTCACATGGTGATACTGCAAAATAGGTAAATAATCTTGCGCTTGTAACGCGACACTCATTCCAATACCACTTACCAACAAGCTAGATCGCATCATCCTCTTACAAACCTTTGACAACATGTCACATCCTCTTTGATTAAAACTTGCCCCATTCTACGCGACCCTTACAATTTAAGAAAACTGTTATGGTCATTTTACTATGCCACTGCATCTACTTTTCTTTATGGCGGACTTCTACACTCAAGACATATGTAATGTCACTTTTAGCGGAGTACTGTATGAGCAAAACCAACTTTTACCGAGGGTTGAAAAACCAGTTAGCCGAACTCAAAAAGCAAGGCTTATACAAGCAAGAACGCCCAATGATTTCACCGCAAGCCAGCTTGGTAGAAACGACTGATCAACGCCCCGTCATTAATTTATGCGCCAATAACTATTTGGGCTTAGCCAATGACGAAAAAGTGAAGCAAGCAGCTCACCAAGCCTTAGACACTTTTGGTTACGGTATGGCATCGGTACGTTTCATTTGCGGCACACAAAGTATCCATGAAACGCTGGAGACTAGTATTAGTGACTTTTTGGGAATGGAAGCCACCATTCTGTATTCTTCCTGTTTTGATGCCAATGGTGGTTTGTTTGAAACCCTGCTTGATGAAGATGACGCCATTATCAGTGATGCGTTAAATCACGCCAGCATTATAGATGGCATTCGATTATCTAAAGCACAGCGCTATCGCTACGCAAATAACAACATGGACGAACTGGAAGCGGCATTACAAGCTGCCGATCAAAAGGGTGCAAAAACCAAACTCATCGTAACCGACGGTGTCTTTTCAATGGACGGCATCATTGCGGATTTACAAAGCATCTGCGATCTAGCGGATCAATATGACGCTCTGGTAATGGTTGACGATTCTCATGCCGTTGGATTTTTAGGAGAACAAGGCCGAGGCAGCCATGAATATTGTCAGGTTATGGGACGCGTCGACATTATTACCGGCACCTTAGGGAAAGCCTTAGGAGGCGCTTCTGGTGGTTACACTAGTGCATCAAAAGAGGTGGTTGATTGGCTGCGTCAGCGCTCACGGCCCTACTTATTCTCAAATGCTTTAGCGCCTGTCATTACAGCAACCAGTCTGGCCATTATGGAGCAACTCAAACAAGGTGACCAAGCTCGTCAACAGCTCAAAAAGAACAGCCATTACTTTCGCTCCGAGATGAGCAAACTAGGCTTTGAATTGGTTCCTGGGGATCACCCCATTATTCCCGTTATGTTGGGGGATGCCAAACTAGCACAAGATATGGCAAATGCGCTGTATAAAGAAGGCATCTTTGTTACCGGATTCTCCTTCCCAGTAGTGCCTATGGGCAAAGCCAGAATTCGTACACAAATGTCGGCCGCTCATACTGAGCAACAGCTTGACCAAGCCATTCAAGCCTTTGCCAAAGTAGGTCAGCAACTTAACATTATTTAAGGAGGGGGAATTGCCATGAAAACGCTAGCCAAACTGCACGCCGAAAAAGGCATCTGGTTAACTCAAGCAGATTACCCTGAATGCGGCCATAACGATGTCATTATCAAGATACGCAAAACCGCCATTTGCGGCACCGACATGCACATTTATCACTGGGATGAATGGTCACAAAACACCATCCCTGTTCCCATGACTATAGGTCATGAATTTGTTGGCGAAATCGTCGAGATTGGTCCAGAAGTCAGTGGTTTTGCTCTAGGGGATCGCGTCTCAGGGGAAGGCCACATAACCTGTGGTCATTGCCGTAATTGTCGAGCTGGACGTCGTCACCTATGTCGTAAAACCCTAGGTGTGGGCGTCAATCGTAGCGGTGCTTTCGCAGAATATCTAGCCATTCCTGCCAGCAACGCCTTTAAAATTCCAGACAATATCAGTGATGAGCTAGCCGCTATCTTTGATCCCTTTGGCAATGCAGCTCACACCGCCCTCTCTTTTGATTTAATTGGCGAAGACGTATTAATCACAGGCGCAGGGCCAATTGGTGCCATGGCCACCGCTATCGCCAAACATGTAGGGGCGCGTAATGTGGTCATCACAGATATCAATGATTTCCGCTTATCACTCGCCAAAAAAATGGGCGCAACTCGTGTGGTCAATGTCGCTCGCGAATCACTCAGCGATGTGATGGCAGAACTCGGCATGAGTGAAGGGTTTGATGTGGGCTTGGAAATGTCTGGTAATGATCAGGCGTTCCGTTCCATGCTTGAAAACATGAACCATGGAGGCAAGGTTGCCATGCTAGGCATTCCAGATAAAAATGCCTTGATCGACTGGAATCAGGTCATCTTTAAGGGCTTGGTCATTAAAGGCATATATGGCCGTGAAATGTACGAAACCTGGTACAAAATGGTGGCCATGCTGCAATCTGGTCTCGACATCAGCCCAATCATCACACATCAATTCTCCATGGATGATTTTCAAAAAGGCTTTGATACCATGGCTTCTGGTCAATCAGGAAAAGTGATCCTAAACTGGAACTAACGTATTAAAACTTGCGTCAATAAGATGATCGCGTTAGCGTAATTCTTTTTGACGCAAGACAGAGCGGTAACATGTTAGAAATTGGCACACAAGCGCATCCTCGCCCACATCAAGATGCGCTCTATATTTTGTTACATCGTCAACAAGTGCTAGTCGAAGCGGATCAGCAGTTCTTAATCCCTTTTCATCATTTTCAACCTAACGCCAATATGGGCGCGGTGTATTGTGGTCAATGGCACGGTCAAGACCTATTTGTTTGCCGTTTTGATAAGGTACCGAAAGGCTTTAAAGAAATAAGTCTACGTGAACTCTTATTTCTGCAAGATCATGACCACTACATTTTACTCAGTCGTGCTCATCAGCTGTCTACTTGGGACAGAGATCACCAGTTTTGCGGCCGTTGTGGAACGGGCTTACAAGAAAAACACCATCAAGAACATACTAAAATTTGTCCAAAATGCCACCTAAGACATTATCCACGTATTTCTCCCTGTGTGATCGTCTCCATTCGTTATGACAATCGCATTTTGCTTGCTCGTGGTCCACAAGCGCCAAAAGACCGTTACAGTAACATTGCCGGATTTGTTGAAGCAGGCGAAACCTTGGAGCAAGCCGTTGCTCGTGAAGTTAGAGAAGAAGTGGGCATTGCGGTCAAGAATATTCGCTACATAAGCAGCCAACCTTGGTCCTTTCCTCATCAACTAATGACAGGTTTTTTTGCCGATTACCAGTCAGGAAAAATCACCCCAGCGCCCGGTGAAATTGAAGAAGCAGACTGGTGGCATATAGACAATTTACCCACGATTCCAAACCCTGCCACTATCTCAGGCCAACTGATATTACAACATGTTGACTGGATTAAGACACAACAGTACTTTAATCCGCTTAAATAACCATAATAAGATTGAGAAAAACGTGGAAGCCTTACTTCAGTCCATTGAAAAGAAAGTTCGCCCTTTAATCGGTCAAGGCAAAGTCGCCGATTACATCCCAGCCCTTGCAGAGGTTGACGCCAACCAATTTGGCATCGCCATCTACAGTAATGATGGCACCTTATATCAGGCAGGCCAGGCGGATACTGAATTCTCCATACAAAGTATTTCAAAGGTATTCAGCCTCACCCTAGCCATTAAGCACTATGGCGAGAGTATGTGGCAACGGGTTGGTAGAGAACCATCTGGTAATCCATTTAACTCTCTAGTGCAACTGGAATATGAGGCTGGCGTACCAAGAAACCCCTTTATCAATGCTGGGGCTTTGGTAATCAGTGATATGAACCAATCACGCTTCGCATCTCCGCATTACGCCATGCGCGAATTCATTCGTCGATTGGCAGATAATCCACACATTCAATCAGATAAAGTGGTATCAGACTCAGAATATGAGTTTCGCGCTCGGAATGCGTCCATGGCGTATTTAATGAAAGCCTTTGGCAATTTTGATAATGATGTGGAAGCGGTTTTGCACAGCTATTTCGATAACTGTGCCGTGCGTATGAGCTGCATTGACCTTGCCAAAGCCTTCAGTTTTCTTGCCAATAAAGGTTACTCGCAACTCTCCAATGAGCAAATTTTAAGCCCTAGAGAAACCACTCAGATCAATGGCTTATTGGCCACCAGTGGTTTATACGACGAAGCGGGCAACTTTGCATACCGGGTTGGCTTACCGGGCAAGAGTGGCGTTGGCGGCGGCATTATTGCCATTGTGCCAAATCAGTTTTCCGTATGCGTTTGGTCACCAGAACTAAACTCATCGGGCAACTCCCTTGCCGGCATGGCGGCACTAGAAGCCTTATCCGAGAGTATTGGTTGGTCAGTATTCGGTTAATCACAAAAAAGGCTCTCAAATTATTTTAAGAGCCTTTTACTTGCCTACTTTTTTTTACCTATACCAGATACCAATAACTTAATCAGTGATCACTTTGTAGCAAGGCACATAAGCCGTACCGGGCAATTTCATTCGTTGTTGATCAACAAAGGCTTGTAACAACACATCCAATTTGGCCAACAAGGCTTTATCGCCATGAATCTCAAATGGGCCAAATTCCTTAATGTGCGCCACACCTTGAGCCTTCACATTACCTGCCACAATAGACGAAAATGCTCGACGTAAATCAGCAGCAAGCAAATGCACTTCTTGTCCAAAATGCAGATTTAAGCTGCGAACATTGTCATGAGTGGGTTCAAAAGGGTATTGAAACTCTTCAGGAATATGCAGTTTCCAGTTGTAGTAGAAAGCGTCCTGATGGGTTTTACGATAAGCTCGCACCTCTTCCATGCCTTGCTTCATAATACGAGCCACCGCCACTTCATCATCAATGACAATCTGATATTTATTCTGCGCTTCGCTACCTAATACTTCTCCAATAAAGGCATGAATCTGTTCGAAGTAATCCGCACTTTCTTTTGGCCCAGTAAACACAAATGGGAAAGGAATATTGGCATTTTTAGGGTGCAGTAAAATACCCAAAATATAGAGAATTTCTTCCGCGGTTCCAGCACCACCAGGGAAGACAACAATCCCATGCCCGGCTCGCACGAAAGCCTCTAAACGTTTTTCTATGTCCGGCATGATCACTAATTGATTGACGATCGGATTGGGCGATTCAGCTGCTATAATACCTGGTTCCGTCAGCCCCAAGTACACACCATCTTTAATACGCTGTTTGGCATGAGCAATGGCCGCTCCTTTCATTGGCCCTTTCATGGCACCAGGTCCACAACCGGTACAAATATTCAGATCACGTAAACCCAGTTCATGACCAACACGTTTGGTATAATCGTATTCATGACGAGCAATGGAATGACCACCCCAACAAACAATCAAATCTGGGGTTTGAATGCGGCGAAAAACATCGGCATTTCGCAGTAACTCAAATACCACATTGGTTAATTTGTCTGAACTGGCGTTTTTAAGACCATCTTCTAAATCGTATTCGTGATGCGTGAAAATAATGTCACGCAATACGCTGAACAACATCTCACGCACACTACTAATCATCTTACCGTCAACAAAAGCACTGCTCGGCGCATTCTTCAGCTGCAATTTAACGCCTCGCTCTTGCTGAATAATTTGAATATCAAAGTCACGATATTCATCCATAATAGCTTGCGGATCATCCGAATCACTGCCGCAGTTCAAAATAGCCAAAGCACAACGATGGAATAAATCATGAAGTGGCCCTGATTCCTCAGACAAACGCGCCATTTCATCTTGTGACAACATTTCCAAAGCGCCTTTAGGCGCCACTAACGCATCTACGCGATCCTCATACTGCATGATCGCCCTCCTCTTTTTTCATCTTATTTTTCATCTGTTTCATGTCTTTATATTGGTAGTGATGAACAGCTTTATCAAGCAGACGTAACAAAGTTAACAAAATATCCCTAATTTGAAATCAATAAGTTAGCGACGATTTAGGCCATTTGAGCACGCAACCGAGCCACCGGGCGTTCATCAATCACAATGTGAATCAAGGCGGTAATCAAGGCAATAATGCAAGCTGCCCACCACACAACATCATAAGATCCGGTGTGATCATAAAGGTATCCGCCCAACCAAACTCCGCTGAATGAGCCAAGTTGATGACCAAGGAAAACTATGCCATACAACATGCCCATATAACGCAAACCAAACATTTGCGCGACCAAACCAGAAGTCGGTGGTACGGTAGCTAACCAAAGCAAGCCAGTCACAATCGAGAACAGATACACTGACCAATCCGTCATTGGGAACACCATAAAGAGTGCGATGGCCACAGCGCGTAGTGCATAGATGATGGTCAGTAGTTTCTTTTTCGAATAAATCCCTGCCCAACTGCCCGACAACAAACAACCAAAGATATTAAACAAACCAATCAGCGATAAACTGGCTACCGCCACTTCGGATGAAAAGCCTTCATCGGACAAGAAAGCTGGCATATGCACCGTGATGAAAGCCAATTGGAAGCCACAGACAAAAAAGCCCACCACCAGCAACCAATAATGTCGATACACACCCGCTTCTTTTAATGCCTGCATCATGGTTTGCGTGTTTTCTGTGCTTTCTGCTTGGAAAGAAGCGGGTTGGGTTTCATGACGAAAAGGACTCGACAATAACACCATCATTAGCGCGCAACCGGCTAACAAAAGCAGGGCGTTACTCCAACCGTAGGCCGCAATAAAACCTTGTGCGACTGGTATCACCAAGAGTTGTCCAGCCGAACCAGCGGCACTACCAAGACCAAGGGCAAAAGAGCGTTTTTCCGGCGCGACCATTCTCGCCAAAGCTGGCAAGACAACCCCAAAACCCGTAGCGGCTATGCCCATGCCCATCAAGATGCCCGCCCCCAGATTTAAACTGGTTACACTGCCAGCATCGGTTGTGACATACAAACCTAACGCATACAAAGCTGCCCCAATAAACAAGGTTTTCATGGTGCCAAAGCGATCGGAAAATGCACCAGCTAAAGGCTGAAACAATCCCCAGCATAAATTTTGTAACGCCAAGGCAAAAGCAAACACTTCACGACCATAACCAAACTCCTCGGAAATCGGCGTCATAAAGAAGCCCATGGAGGAACGCAAACCAAAGTTTAGTGCCAATAAAATACATACTAAGACAATGGCAAAACTCACTAATTTAACAGGCTGAGACATGAACTTCCTCGACTTCGTCTATAGGTGAAAGAGCATCAAATCATAGGAGTAAAGACACAAAAAGAGCAAGCGAATCCATCGCCCCTGCCCTGTACTAAAACATCTCCCTCGCCTAGCTGAATTTTAAAGAGTTTGAAAACTACCGCCCTTAGCTAACGCTTGTTGATAACTGGGTTGTTTTTCCACTGCGGTAAGGAAACGACGAATATTGGGATACTGATCTAAATTCATACGAGTACTGGATGCCTGTAAAGGAAAACTCATTTGAATGTCTGCGGCACTCATAGCATCACCAGCAAACCATTCGCGCTCTCCTAAAGTGACTTCTATGAAGTCCAACTGCGGCTGTAAACGGGGTAAAATGAACTTTTGCTGGACTTTATCCGTTAACGCTTTGGCAATGGGTTTGATGAAAAATGGCATGGGGCTTTTTGGTACTTTCATCATCACCAACTTCATCACTAATAAAGGCATTAAAGACCCTTCGGCAAAATGCAGCCAAAAACGATAATCCAACAAAGCCTGACCTTGCGCAGGTCGTAATCGTTGCTCGGAATCGTATGTATCGAGCAAGTATTCAATAATGGCGCCAGACTCCGCTATGGTATTTTCACCGTCAGTTATAACGGGGGCTTTACCCAGAGGATGCACTTTTTTAAGCGACTCAGGTGCAGCGGAGGTTTCTGGATCACGCTTATATTCGACAATGTCATACGCTAGATTAAGCTCTTCCAATAACCATAAAATACGTTGCGAACGTGAATTTTCCAAATGATGAAGCGTTATCATAATGACTTCCCTTGCAGACAAAAGTGTTTGATTTAGAGAGGAACATAGCAAGAGCAATATACAAAGTAGGGAAAATCAACACAAGAATTCACAACTCATTTAATAATGAATCGTACAATGAAAGACCGTCAAGGGTATTAAGTCCCTAGGCAAAGCCATGGGCTTGTGCTGAATATAAATATTCAGGTCTATGATCAAAGTTCCATTGAGCGGCTTCAATAATCTTCAATGTGCCATTTGGTTGACGAAATAAACAAGGGAAGGTTCATACCGCCAATACACCACCATTTGGTACTGCTAGTGTGGTCATATTGAACGGTATTATTTGTAATCTGTATTGCTCTATTAGAAGCCTATACAGGCTTTAATTGTCTTTGCAGGTCATGATAATTACCTACATATTCAGAGCCGTAGAAGAGTTGAGGTATCTTGGCTAGCTCCTGACCAATCATATAAATAAGTTCAGCTTTGGAAACCTGAGAGGATTCAGAATCTTCTATACGAACCGTCTCAAATACAATGTTATTACGCATTAAGGTATCTTCTGCCAAGCGGCACACGCCATCATTTGTTGCGCAATATAGTGTGTAATTTTTCATCTTGATCTCCTTCAAGTATGTGGTGGGATTAGCGCCTGTCGCCTTATTCCATGAGTCATACTTTAGAAGAATTACAAAACAATAAAAAATAAATTAAAATTAATATATAAATTAAACAAAACTATTTAATCACAAAACAGCTTCAAAACATTCTAAATGTGGATGCTCTATATAGACCTCTCTGCGGTTCCTGTATTTTATTAAGGTTACAAACATTCTTATTGAAATACGGGGTACGATAGAGAATAAATTTTACGTGCATAATAAATCATATTCCTTACACAAAAGATCACAATTCTCGTTCAAATAAGTATTTATAATACTAAAACAGAGTCTTAGAGGATTAAGGCTATTAGGAGCAATCGCATAAGGAAGAATTTATGCTTAAGGATATCGAAAAACCAATACAGAAAATAAGAAGCTCGTCTGCATGGGTAAGTTTCATAGAACAAACTCCCAATCCCTTAATAATTAACACGCCTTTAGTAAAGTCTGATCTCCTAGCAAGAGCTTCTGGCATAGACGAAGTTTATTTTAAGGCTGAATACCTCCAGCTTGGAAATAGTTTTAAAATCCGAGGAGCTATTCACAAATTACAATCCTTACTGTCTCTTTCTCAAAAACCTATCGTATATACGGCTTCGGCAGGTAATCATGGTATTGGTCTTGCCCTTGCTGCAAAAGCTCTTGGTTTCAAAGCCGTCATATATGTTCCAGAGAATACTCCTCAAATAAAACAAGAAAAGATTCTTGCTACAGGTGCAATCCTAAAAGCAGAGGGAAGTAATTTTGATGAAAGTGAGTTTTTAGCTAAAACTCATTGTGACAAAACCAAAGGAGAATACATATCTAGCTTTGATGATGATTATATAATTGCAGGAAACGGAGGAAGCATAGCGCGAGAAATATACCAAGCTTTAAACGAAAACATAGAAAATATGGACTTAATTGTACCAATAGGAGGAGGTGGAATGGCATCGGGACTGGTCACTTTTTTCCACGGTAGTTGTCTTAGACTACTTGGAGTAGAACCAGAAAATGACTGCGCCATGTATCACTCCGTTAAAAATCAAAGATTCCAGAAGGACTATATTGGGCAAGGAAGTTATGCCGACGGCTTAGCAGGCGCTATATCCCAACACACCTTCAACTTATGCAGCACTGGATTACAGCAGGTTCTAACTGTATCCGAATCTGAAATACTTCAAGCAACTTGTTGGGCTTATGAGCAACTTGGAATTGTTATTGAAGGCTCATCTGCTGTCACTATTGCAGCTTTGTTAAATAAAAAAATTCAATTTTCGCCGAGAGTCTGTCTGATTCTAACTGGCTCAAATATTGATCAATCACTTATAACAAAGGCGCGATCATTTAAACACACATTACCAATCTAAATACCAAGGACGAAAAATGGAAATCAATCATTTACTAAAACAGGTTAGCACGCCTGCATTCGTATATTGTTACGATACCTTAAAAAAATCTAAAGATAACGTACAAAATGCAATTGACGGATTATGCACCGGTAACTGGATTGCGTATTCCTATAAAACCAACCCTCTATTAGCTCCTTATTTAGCAAACTTAGGGTGTGCTATGCAAGTCACATCTGTTCAACATTTAATGGAGGTTACTTCATTTCTTAGTGAAGAGGCCATAAGAAACAGCTTTTACTGTTCAGGCTCTTTAACTGCTAAAGACGCTTTAGAAGTTATTAAATCTGGAATATATATTGTCGTCGATTCTATTTCCCAGTTAGCCATTATTGATAAAGTGTCCCAGTCGTTAGATATAAAACCAAGGGTGTTGATTCGTGTTGATGCAGGTCAATCTGCCATAGACTCACCTTTTGGCACCTCTGGTATGTTGCAAGGTATTGATATAAAAACATTACCTAAGCTACTAAATAACCCCTATTCCAACGTACGTATTGTGGGAATTCATAATCACTTTGGTAGCCAAGTAACATCACTAGATGCATGGCAAGAAAATATTCGAAGAATTGCCACTATAGTCTGTGATCTAGATTACCCTTTAGAAATACTTAATTTGGGTGGAGGCACTCCCATAAATTACGATTCAATGAATGTCCCAAACATTGAAGAAATATATGAAAAAAGCCTAATCACCTCCTTAAAATCAATGAAAGATATACATCCAAGCCTAAAGATAGTTGTGGAGCCTGGTCGCTATATTGTCGGACCTTGTGGATTTTTGGTCGCAACAGCAACTAATTTACACTCTGCTGATAATCGACAAGGTGCTAATTTAGATGCTTCTCTATTTGCCTCTTTCCAAGATCGTTTTCTTTCAAATTTATCATTCCAATTTCCTGTGCTAGAACCTAAAGCAGATATTAACTCTAGTAGCAAGACTATTTTGCGAGGAAGCTCCCCGGCTTCAATAGACTATTTTGGTATTTATGAACATATACCGAATGTAAATCTAGGAGATAAAATCATATTTGGCATGGCTGGAGCTTATGCATCGTCAATGGGAAGTGGGTTTTCTGGTGTTGAATGCCCAAAAGAATATGTGTTACGAGATCTTGCTCTAGAGGATATTAGTAATGACAAATAAAATTTTATCCTCTCTTGTTAAGGAAGAAGAGGTTTGCCAATCATTTCTTCATATGACGTCATATGAAAATCGCCTATCAAATACAGCAAGTAGTTTTCTTTCTTCCGATTTAGGTAATCGCTATCATTTAAGTACACCATCTAGCCATAACGGTTCAGATATTAGTGTTCATATTGCAGGTTTTAATTGTCGAACTCTCTCTAGTGTTCATCAACTGGAGCTAGAGGCACATTCTGCAGTACAAACCATGTTTAATGCTAGCCATGCTGAGTTAAGGCTGGTATCCGGGGTTCACGCAACACTATCCACCATTGCAGCAATGACTGAACCTGGACAGATTGTATATTCTATTGCTCCAGAAGATGGAGGTCATTTTGCCACTAAACATGTTGTTGAGTCTTTAGGAAGGAATTCAAAATATATTCCTTGGGATACAAAAAACTTAAATATTGACCTTACAAAAACTCAAAATGCTTTTAAAAAAGACTTTCCTAGCATGGTCTTTTTGGATCACGGAACTCCTCTTTTTAATCTACCTGTTTCTCAATTAAAAGAAATGCTTCCACCGGAAGGTCTTTTAGTATACGACGCATCGCATACTCTAGGGTTAATAGCTGGAGGGTATTTCCAAAAGCCATTATTAGAAGGAGCTGATGTTATCCAAGGAAACACCCATAAAACATTTCCTGGCCCACAAAAAGCAATGGTTCTTTTTAAAAATGCTGAATTAGGAGCACGATATTCTGACTCCATTTCTCTTGGGTTGGTGTCTAGTCAGCATACACATCACACTATTGCATTAGGCATCACTATTTTAGAAATGCAAAAGTTCGGGACTCAGTATGCTGGAGACATGCTAAATAATGCTCAACATCTTGGAGAAAAGATGATGTCAGAAGGACTTGGCTTAGTGTCTCATAATGGCATATTCACAACGTCCCATGAACTCCTTATCAACAAAGGTTGGTTTGATAATTATTTACAAGGCGTAGATAGGTTATTTAATGTAGGGATCAGTGTGAATGGGCGCATAGCATTTTCCCAACCAACCATTCGAATAGGAGTTCAAGAAATTACCCGTCGGGGTATGAGCTCACTACAAATGACTCAAATTGCAAAGATCTTCAAATTAGCCCTCCAAGATTCCAAGTCCGTAGACTATATCCAAACAGCCATAGCAGAGCTTAATCAGGAATTTGATCAAGTGTTTTATTCATTTGATCAACCAAAAGCTTCACTCCATGCAGCTAACAGGAGATAAACAGTGATTTTTCTTAGTAAAAAAGAGATTCTCAAAGTCCTTGAAAATATAGATATATTTAACTGTATAGAAGAGGGGTTCATTGCGTTCTCAAAAGGTGAAGCGCTAATTCCTCCTGTTGCTGGAATGGAGTTTGCCTCTCCACCTGGAGAAGTCCATATAAAATATGGTGCTATAAATAACCATTCAGAATATGTCATTAAAATTGCTTCGGGTTTCTATGAAAACCCGAAAATAGGCATGCCCTCCAGCAATGGGGTTATGATGGTTTTTTCAAAAGTCACAGGAGAACTCTTATCCGTTTTGCATGATGAGGGATATCTTACAGACATTAGAACGGCGATTGCAGGAGCGATTTCTGCACGCTTACTTGCTCCTAAACATATAAAAAAAATAGGCATAATAGGAACAGGTACTCAAGCTAGACTTCAGCTCTCATATTTGAAGTACATAACGAAGTGCAGAGATGTTGTTATCTATGGGCGTCGAAAAGATGCTTGCCATAGTTTTCATAAAGATATGGCAGCGGAAGGTTTTAACATAAATATTGCCCATAGCATCTCTGAGCTAGCAGTTTCATGTAACTTAATAGTTACTACTACAACATCACGAGACGCTCTTCTTATGGCTAAAGATATACAGCTTGGCACCCACATAACAGCAGTTGGTGCAGATACTCCAGGTAAACAAGAGTTAGACCCTAAATTATTTGCAAAAGCCGATAGAGTTGTGGCTGATAGTATCGGGCAGTGTGTTGAGAGAGGGGAATGTGCCATAGGAATTCATAAGGGGTATTTACATAAGCAGCAAATAGTAGAGCTTGGAGAGTTGCTAGAAAAAAACAACACTTCCAGAGAAGAGACAGATATCACTATTGCTGATCTAACTGGAGTCGCAGTCCAGGACATTCAGATTGCTACTGCCGTTTATCACAACTCACTATAATTTCTATCTCACTGTAAGGAGACAAAATGGAATCCCCACTTATCAGCTTCAAAGAAGCGGAACATTTAATAGAAAGAAATAATGTCCAGTCATGGAAAAAACAGGTAGTTGAGCAAGTTAAAAGCAGAATTTTGAACAAGGACTACCCCTGCATTTTTACAAAATCTGCTTACGATCATGATCATATTATGATTAATTTTATAAATGATCCATTCAGCGAAGACGATCTAAATAGATCATTCGTTGCTATTAATGAATTCATTACTTTAATCAATAATACACGTAATAAACAATCAGCTTCTATGAAAACTTTATTACTGTGTATTGATTGCAATGAAATGGGGGCAGACGACGAACCTAAAGCAGTTTGGCACTTATTAAATGGATTTCTTCGTTTAGATTCTTCTGCTTGGCCGATGGATGTACCTACAGATCCAGAAAATGAAGAGTGGGCATATTCTCTCTTGGGAAAACGAGCTTTTATTACGGCTTTAACTCCAAGCCATAAGAAGCGGCATAGTCGAAATATTGGTTCCCATATGGTTCTTCTTTTCCAGTTACGAGACGGAATTGAGCATGTCGCTCCATATAACGCTAAAGGGGATAATATACGTGAGTTAATAAGACAGCGTATCGAAGCCTATGATGATGTTCCTTTAGCCCCAGATATGACCACTCATGGGGATGGGGGTAATAAGGATTGGACTCAGTACTGGCTAGGAGATAGCATGGAAAGCCATACAGGGAAATGTCCATTACATGATAAATATGGAGAGTAAAATAATGACGGCCAGCGCTTATTCAAAACGCTTGTTTAACGTAACTATAGCTGATTGGATACTGCTGGCTGTTGCTATGGTTTGGGGCTCTAGCTATCCCGCTGTTAAGTTTGTTTTAGACTATTCTGATGTAATGACATTTATCTTTATTCGGTTTAGCTTAACGGCTGTGATAATGCTACCCGTTGTTACAAAAAGCCTCTGCCATAATACTAAAGCAACATTAAGCGTTGGCTCTATTTTAGGCGTTTTACTGTTTCTTATTTTCTTATCTGAAACGGCAGGAGTACAAAGAACAACGGCGGTAAACGCGGCCTTCTTCATTAGCTTATGCGTCCTATTCACCCCCATACTAGAGTCGATAATAGCTAAAACATTCCCTCGACTAGGATTAATATTCGCCTGCTCATTAAGCTGCATTGGGGCTGGTTTAATGGGAGTGAATGATGACTACCATTTTCAATTAATGGAAGGAGATTTAATTATTCTCTTGGCTGCTTTTCTACGTTCAGTGGGCGTCATAACCACTAAACAGCTAATGCAGGAGAAAAAGTTAGACTCTGGGGCAGTCACTTTTATTCAGATGCTCGTAGTCGCGTTAATTGCAGGGAGTTGGCTATTAACATCTAAACATGGCTTCTCAGTACCATCCCATATGAGTTTTTGGTTAGTCACACTATATTTAGCGTTATTTTGTACTTTATTAGCTTTTTACCTACAAACTCACATGATCCGAGAAACATCCCCAACTCATGTAATCCTAATTATGGGCACAGAACCAATATTTGGTGCTTTATTTGCAATTATCCTTCTACAAGAAGCTCTTACTTTTATCCAGTTAATTGGAGGCTCTCTAATTATAGTGGCAACTTATTGGGGGATTATACATCAACAAAAACATAAGATAACGGCTCCTAATGAACAAATATAGGCCTAAGGTGTATTAGTTCAGACAAGATCTGACACATCTTCTTGAAAAAGAGAGAGTTACCCGTTTTGATAAAGGTGTCGAATCTTTAACTCAAAACAAAAAAGAGGTAACTCTCATGCTTCATACTAACAACCCAATCATCAAACACAAAGCAGGTTTACTTAATCTTGCCGAAGAACTGGGTAACGTATCTAAAGCTTGTAAAGTCATGGGCGTATCAAGGGATACGTTTTATCGTTATCAAGAGCTGGCCGAAGAAGGCGGTATTGATGCGTTAATTGATAAATCCCGTCGAGCACCAAATCTAAAAAACTGAGTCAACGAAGAAACTGAGCAAGCCGTTATGTCCACTTCCCCTAAACTGAGACAGACATAATTAGAGTTTTCTGTAATGATTAATACAGGAGACGACTATGAAAAAATCACGTTACACAGAGACACAGATCATCGCGGTATTAAAAGAAGTGGATTCCGGAATGAAGGTAGAGGATGTATGCCGTCAGCATGGAATCAGCAGTGCAACCTATTACAATTGGAAATCCAAATATGGGGGGATGGAAGCCTCTGATGTGAAACGATTAAAAGAGCTCGAAGAAGAAAACGCTAAGCTTAAAAAATGTACGCGGATGTCAGTTTAGAAAATCATGCGATCAAGGAATTAGTCGCAAAAAAGGGCTGGTGACAGCAGATAAACGAGATTGCGTTAGTGTATAGGTTGAAGCTGGTCTGAGTATTTTTAAGGCTTGTCAGTTTGTAAAGATTGGCCGTTCAACATTCTATCGCCCAGAGCGAGACTGGCGCAAAGCCGATGCTGCTGTCATTGAGGCCATTAATGCTGAACTGAAGAAATCTCCCAGAGCAGGATTCTGGAAGTGTTTTGGTCGTATGCGATTTAAGGGCTATCCGTTTAACCATAAGCGTGTTTATCGTGTGTACTGCCAGATGGGGCTGAATTTAAAACGCAGAACGAAGCGTATGCTTCCAAAACGCGTTGCACAACCGTTGGCAGTGTTAGACCAAGTGAACCACCAATGGGCACTGGATTTTATGCACGATACTTTATACTGCGGCAAACGATTTAGAACACTTAATCTTGTCGATGAAGGGACACGAGAATGTTTGGCGATAGAAGTTGATACATCGCTTCCGGCTGAACGAGTGGTGCGCACTTTAGAACAGTTAAAAACAGAGCGTGGCTTACCTAATCAAATTCGAGTAGATAATGGCCCTGAGCTTATCTTAGCCAAGCTGACCGACTGGTGTGAGGCGCATAATATCAACTTGGTTTATATCCAGCCTGGTAAGCCACAACAAAATGGTTTTGTTGAGCGTTTCAACGGTTCATTCCGTAGAGAATTTCTTGATGCCTATCTGTTTGAGAGCCTTAGCCAAGTAAAAGAAATGGCTTGGTTCTGGCGATTGGATTACAACGAAGAACGAACACATGAAAGTTTGGGTAACCTGCCTCCGGCAGCTTACCGAGCAAAACTGGAAAACTCTAGTTTAGAACTGTGCCATTAATGGGGAAGTGGACAGTTATTGCTTACGCAATTGACTACCTTTTGGCATTACAGCCATCCACCCTGATGAGTTCTTAAGTGACATGTTCGAATTAGATTCTGCAGCCTGTCTACTCGCAGCTCAACGACATAGAAAATCTCTGAAAAATCCGCCTTTTAATTCAAATGAGTACTTGGACTGCCTACTCAAACAAAAGCTCCCATCATTCGTTAGCGATTTGAAAAAACTTTCATTTGCAATATAAATTTCTACGCGGGACTCATATGAAACTTTCTAGCATTAAAAAGTATATAGATAGGGTAAAAACAGGGAAACTGGTCATTTGTTAAAGTTCCAAATTTCCCGCAGACTTGACAATACCCCTTCCACGAGCCGCCAACACCTTTTTGCCTTCCACTAATTTTTTTATTCATAGATTAGTTCCAAGTATTATAGGCAATTTCAAAGAGTTGATATTTTTATTTCAATGACTGATAAAAATGGCACGCCCGAAAGGATTTGAACCTTCGACCTTCGCCTCCGGAGGGCGACGCTCTATCCAGCTGAGCTACGGGCGCATAGTGAGCCATGATCGATGGACCAACGGCAAAAGAGTGTGCGTATTCTAAAGCAAATCCAGAAGTATTCCAGTGCTTAATACCAGAAATAATCAGAGAATCCTCTCAGACAAATGATCCAGTACATTTACCTTATCGTAAAACTCACTGATAATGTCATTATCCTCTTCGAGTAAAGCCATTTAGGGACAACAAAGCTTATGATGTTAACGAGATCTTCCACTCAGTTTAATCCGTTTCTTGTAACCGCATTGGTGTTATTTGCCTTTTTTGCCAGTACGGAAGTATTTGCCGAAAGAACGGGGGACAAGGTATTCAATACTTTTTGCGTCGCCTGTCACCTTCATGGTGTTGCAGGCGCGCCACAGTTTGGTAATGCTCAAGATTGGCAAGCCAGAATGGAAAAAGGCATGCCAACCTTACTAAAGCATGCCATTGAAGGTTTTAATGCTATGCCACCACGAGGCATGTGTTCGAATTGCAGTGACGATGAAATTCAGAGCGCCATTCAGTTTATGATAGACAATAGTCAATAATAGACAATTGCTAATCATTCAACATGGCTTTGAGAGCGGACAGAGAAGCTTGACCACGCTCACGCTTGGCACTTTCGCCTTCGTCGCCTAGGCCTTCCCACACCAGATCGTCTTCCGGCAGCTCGTCCAAAAAGCGGCTCGGTAAACAATCAATCTCTTCACCGAACTGACGACGTTTGGCAGCTAAAGTAATACATAAGGTCTTCTTAGCACGGGTGATACCAACGTAAGCCAACCGACGTTCTTCTTCTATGTCATCATTTTCAATACTGTTACGATGCGGCAATAATTCTTCTTCACAACCAATCAAGAAAACGTGGGGATACTCCAATCCCTTCGACGCATGCAATGTCAGCAATTGCACCTTGTCTTCGTCTTCCTCTTCTTCTTGTCGTTCTAACATATCGATCAGCAACAGCTTACTGATTGCCTGATCCAATTCAGCACTATCGTCGTCTTCCCAAGCCGACTCCATCATGCGTTGGATAGAATCGAGCAGGAAGCGCACATTTTCAATGCGCCGTTCCACTGCCTTGGTGGAGGCACTTTGTTCTTGAATCCAGCCATAATAATCCATGTCATGTATCATTTGCTCTATAACAGGAACAGGCGAAGCGCCTTGTAGCCTCTGTCTTAGAGTCGACATCCAACGTTCAAAGTCTTGCAAGCTTTTCAAGGATCGACCGGTAACCGTTTCTTCCAATTCTTTATAACCCGATGCTTCAAACAAGCTGACTCCGCGCTCGGTGGCTAAGTTGCCCACTTTTTCCAAGGTAGCAGGTCCAATTTCACGACGCGGTAGGTTCACCACCCGCAAAAAGGCATTGTCATCCGCTGGATTCACCAGTAAACGCAGGTACCCCATTAAATCTTTGATTTCCGCTCGTGAGAAAAACGATGTACCGCCATTCATCTTGTATGGAATACGATAAGCCTGCAGCTTTATTTCTAATAAACGTGCCTGATGATTACCACGATACAAAATAGCAAAGTCACGATAAGGAATGTCGTAACGTAAATGACGAGATTGAATTTCTGCCGCCACTCGCTCCGATTCCGCGTCTTCATTACGCGTCACCATGACACGAATTTTATCCCCCAGTCCCAAGTCACTCCATAAAGACTTATCGTAAACGTGAGGGTTATTCGCAATGAGGGTGTTGGCCGCTTTTAGAATGGTCTTGGTAGAACGATAATTCTGTTCCAACTTTACCAATTTGAGATTAGGGTAATCCACCGACAAACGCTCAAGGTTTTCTGGGCGCGCACCTCGCCAAGCATAAATAGACTGATCATCGTCTCCAACCAAAGTGAAACAACGACGAAAGCCCGCCAGCAATCGAATCAACTCGTATTGACTGGCATTGGTATCCTGACACTCATCCACTAAGAGATATCGCACTTTATTTTGCCAGCGCTCACGCAGCTCATCGTCAGACATGAGTAAGCTAACGGGCAACAAAATCAAATCGTCAAAATCCACCGCATTATAAGCACGCAGATAACGCTGATATTGAGCGTACACTTGGGCTGCTAATAAATACTCTTCGGTATCCGCATTAGTGACCGCTTCTTGTGGTGTGATGAGATCGTTTTTCCAATTGGAGATAGTATGCTGACAAAAAGCTGCCGAATCGGTTTGACCATTAAATTCTTTGTCTAAAATTTCTTTCACCAAAGACAAAGAGTCCTGTGAGTCAAATAAAGTAAAACCTTCTTTTAAACCAACGCGGCGGTATTCTCGACGTAACATTCGCAGCCCAAGGTTGTGGAAAGTCGAAATACTTAGACCACGACTTTCTTCTTTCGCCAACATGCCCACCACACGTTCTTTCATTTCACGTGCTGCTTTGTTGGTAAAGGTCACCGCTATGATGCTACTTGCCTTGAATCCACAGGTTTGGATCAAATAAGCGATTTTCGTCGTGATAACGCTGGTTTTACCCGAGCCCGCTCCAGCCAGCACCAGCAATGGCCCGTCGATCTGCTTAACCGCCTCAAGCTGACGCTCATTCAGGTTTCGCATGCGCTGCGAGATAGAAGGTAAAGGTTCACTCATAATGACTCAACGTAAATGACTGACATACAAACCCACAGTGTAACCGACCTGCTCAGGAAGCTACAGCTACATAACCACTCTTACATAGTCACACTTAAATAGTTACTTTTAAATAGTTACTCTTTTTAAAAACTCTCTTTAGTAGAAAAGCCTAAAGCACATGTGAAATTATTCCTTGCTAACCGGACGACGACTCCAATAACTGGCAAGCAAAGAACCTGAGATGTTGTGCCAAATGCTGAAAAGAGTGCCAGGAAGCGCAGCCATGGGCGTAAAAAATTTCACCGCCAATGCTACCGCCAGACCTGAATTTTGCAATCCAACTTCAAAAGCGATGGTACGACATACACGAGCATCAAAGCCCAAGGCTTTTGTCACCCAATAGCCCAATACCAAACCGATACTGTTATGGATTATCACGGCCGCTGCCACGACCAAACCAATCTGCACAATTTTCGCAGCACTTAACGCAACCACAATGGCAATGATAAGAACAATGGCAAACATAGAAACATAAGGAAATATGGGCTCCGCCTTACGAACCCAGTTTGGTAAAAAGGTATTAATTAAAACCCCAATGGCTACGGGCAAGAGAACAATTTTAAATAAACTCATCAACATGGGCGCCACTGGAACATTAACACTTTGGCCTATCATCAGTGAGACAAGAAGTGGCGTCAGTACCACACCCAGCAAAGTGGAAATGGCCGTCATAGAAATAGACAAGGCCGTATCTCCTTTCGCGAGATAGCACATAACATTCGAAGCGGTGCCACCCGCCACGCTACCAACCAATAACATACCGACTGTTAATTCGTTATCAAAACCAAACATTGTGGCCACACCGAAAGCCGCTATTGGCATGACTAAAAATTGTAACAACACACCAACACCAACAGCTTTACCGTTTTTGACCACTTGCTTAAAATCTTTTGGACTTAACGTCAGCCCCATGGCCAACATAATAAGGGTTAACAAAGGAAGAATTTGAGATTTCAGATCAACAAACAAATGTGGCTGAAAAAACGCCCAAACTGAGAGCAACACCGCCCATAAGGGAAATAGCAGGATGACCATATTACCAACTCCATTTTTACAACATCATGCCAACACATGTCTGTCGTTTATTATCAAACGCCCAGCGCTTCCTTAAGAAAGCCGCTTGTCTAGCTAATCAAAACGAGGGAATGGAATTGTAATCAAATAAGGGGGATTAAAATAGCACTTCTTTAAAACGCAACAAGAAAGGAAACGCCCCATTCATTGGAAGAGTGGTTGGCTGTTTTTTCTCTTAAATCAGATCTTTCAGCCTCTTTTACAAACCAATATTTATAAAAGGGTTCAATCACAAAGCCACCCCCTTCTTGGTTTAGCAAACGTTTAAATTTTAATGAAAAATGGTAACCTCGGCCATTAGATAAATCCGTTTCAATCACACGATAATTTTCCTCAGCAGACAAACGGGTTCGATTTCGCGCTATGAGTACAAGCTCGTATTCTATTCGCGCGCCCATCAACCAACCTGCTTCACTTTCTAGCGCCTGAAACTCAATACCAACTGGGTTGTAAAAATAAGTTTGCTGACTTTTATATCCTTCAATCAGGGTCGAAGATACTCTATCTCTGGAATCTAATGTCGAACGTCGATAACCCAAGCCCAAATAAGGCGTTATTCGATACCCATCAACCAAATACAAAGCTCGACCGATCATACTTCTAAAGTTAATAATGTCGTTATTCACTTGCTCTATTTTGCCAGCGCTTTTTTGCGTAATCTTGTCACCGGAATAGGCTAAATCCACCAACAAAACTGAAAAGCTGTGGTATGAAGAGTAACGGGCTTGCACACCAAACAGAAAGCCATATTGTTCGATATCGCCATGTTCACCGTACTCTAAATAAGATAGATTTGGCCCTAACTCCAAATCATAACCACGCGTATCCGCCAACACGGGCACAGACATAATCGGAATCAGCCAACTCAGTAATAGTATGCAGAGCCTCATCATAATTGATGCCCTTCTCGCTTCCTTACTGTATAACTATAAACCAAGCTGGTTAAAAAATAATCAACCAGATAGCAGATTCCCTAAGGTCTTTTCCATTTTACGATAGCTTAAGGATTCCATAAGGTGTGCGCGGCTCACTTCTGTGCCATTCAAATCCGCTAAGGTTAAGGCGACTTTAAGTACCCTATGATAAGCTCGAGCAGATAAGTTTAATTTTTCCAAGGCTTGCTGCATAAAGCCTTTATCCGCTTCACTCAAGTTACAAATTCGTTCCAGCTCGCGTCCATTTAGCTGGGCATTTTGCACACCTTGGCGAACGCGTTGACGAATTACGGCAGCTTCCACGCGCTGTCGAATGGCATCACTTGATTCCCCTTCTTCTTGCGCATTAACCAACACATTCGACGGTAAAGGAGGGACTTCAACATGTAGATCAATACGATCTAAAAAGGGAGCCGACAGCTTTTTAAGGTATTTTTGACTCGCTGCAGATTGATAATAATCTTGCTCCCCACGATACGTTTCATTACTGGCATTCATCGCCGCGACCAACTGAAAACGGGCAGGAAACATCACTTGGCCACGTGCTCTAGAAATATGCACTTCACCACTTTCTAAGGGCTCTCGTAATACTTCTAAAACCTTACGATCGAATTCTGGTAACTCATCTAAAAATAACACGCCACAATGTGCCAAAGAGACTTCTCCTGGCTGCGGAATCGAACCGCCCCCCACTAAAGCAACGGCCGAGCAAGAATGATGAGGAGAACGAAAAGGCCTTTCAGACCAGTGCCAATCGCGACCCATTTTACGTCCAGCTACCGACTGAACTGACGCCACAGATAAGGCTTCTGTTTCCGTCATTTGTGGCATGATACTTGGCAAACGTGATGCTAACATGGTTTTACCTGTCCCTGCTGGACCGATGAACAGCAAATTATGACCACCTGCTGCCGCGACTTCTAAAGCTCGCCTTGCTTGGTACTGACCTTTTACATCGCGCATATCATTAAAGTGATGGCAGCTCTCTTGTGCATCTAATGCCTGTCCTAGGCAAGTAGGCAAACTGGTTTGCTTTAATAAATGCGCCGTCACTTGTGTTAAATGTCTGGCACAAACTGCATTTCCTTCAACTAAAGCGGCTTCTTGTTGGTTCGCTTCGGGCAAAATAAGTTGTCGACCGGCTTGCTGACAAGCAATCGCAGAGGGTAAAAGCCCAGAAATGCCTCGAATATCACCGGATAAGGCTAATTCGCCAATAAATTCTATGTCGCCAAGATTCACGTCACCCAATTGCCCCGAGGCTACCAACACACTAATGGCAATTGCCAAATCATAACGCCCACCTTCTTTAGGCAAATCCGCTGGCGCGAGATTAATGGTGACTCGACGTGTTGGAAATTCAAAATGACTGTTGATAATGGCGCTGCGGACTCTGTCTTTGGCTTCACGCACTGCCGCTTCAGGTAAGCCAACAATGTTAAGAGAGGGTAAACCATTGGAAATATGCGTTTCTACTGTTACTAAGGGAGACATCACGCCCACACGAGCACGACTGTATATGGTTGCTAAACTCATGATCACTCCTTGATCTAAGAATTATGGCACGCTGAATCATCCTTTTCGGCGTGTTGTGCGTATTTGAGTTAATCTATAGCTTTTTAACTCAATCACGTTTTAACTAGTGCTTTTTTATTCACTTTATTAATTACTATTTCTAGCCCATCATGAACAAAAATCAGATCAATCCAGACAAACTTTTATTGTCCAAATGGACTTCTCGCACACCTCAACAAAAAGAAAAACACTTTATTGTGACCGAGTTATTTCGAGACGAAAACGACCAAATACTCGAATGCTTGTTGGAAGCCGTCATCAATAAAAACCAATATCGCGTTGTTTGGCAAGAGCTTGCTAACATTGAGCAATGGCAGCAGGGTTGGAAATAGAGACCTTATTTTTCCTCTAACTCGGCTAGACGCGCTTCCAATAAAGCGAGTTTTTCACGATATCTCGCTAACATAGCAGCCTGCACTTCAAACTCTTCACGCGTCACCAAGTCCATCTTACTGAGGGTATTTTGCGCTACTTGATGAAGCTGCGCCTGAATTTCCTCTTTGGGCAATTTGCCTAACGTATCCGCAGCTTGCTCCAAACCAGTGCCTAATTGCTTTATAAATTGATCAATCATTATAGTATCGTCACTTAAAAGGGTGAATTTGTCATTAGTACTAAGTATAAAGCGGGAGTAACTGAGCAAACAAGAGACATTCTATGCATCGTAACTGTGCGTATGAACATGTTGATTGATCAAAAACCGACCAACATAAAGCAATACTCTCTCCCAAACGTACTGCATAGGTTTTTCATTTTCTGCATAATTAGCAATTAGATAGCCAATTCATACGCGGTAAATTCCTATCTCAATTCAACACGCGCACCGTTTTAACGCACCAAAAAGAAACCACTCACCAATATATAGCACTAATTCGACTCATTCATCGCCATTTTTAATTTCAAAAAGTCGACAAAATCCTTACAAAGCCCAGAAAGATAGGACTCCTTTAGATATGGCACACATATTGAATAAAAGACACCTACCTGCGAAATGACAATAAAACTGACTTTTAAAGGAGACAGTGGGTATGAAGCTTATTACTGCCATCATCAAGCCATTTAAACTCGATGATGTTCGAGAAGCGCTTTCTGAAATCGGTGTTCAAGGTATCACGGTAACAGAAGTAAAAGGGTTCGGACGTCAAAAAGGTCACACTGAACTGTACCGTGGTGCAGAGTACGTTGTGGACTTTCTACCTAAAGTAAAAATCGAGCTAGCCATTGCAGACGACATGACCGACCAAGTGGTTGAAGCTATTAGTGGTGCCGCAAACACTGGCAAAATCGGCGACGGTAAAATCTTTATCGTTAACCTTGAGCAAGCGGTTCGTATTCGTACCGGCGAAACAGGTGTAGAAGCCGTTTAATCACTGTTCGAATAATAAAAGCCTTTAGGGGGGCGAAACATGCAAGATCAAATTTTTCACTTACAATATGCCATGGACACCTTCTACTTCTTGGTGTGTGGCGCACTGGTTATGTGGATGGCAGCTGGGTTTGCCATGTTGGAAGCAGGTCTAGTACGTGCTAAAAACACCACAGAAATCCTTACCAAGAACGTCGCTTTGTTCGCGATCTCTTGTATCATGTACCTAGTATGTGGTTACTCAATCATGTACGGCGGCACTTGGTTCCTAACTGGCATTCAAGATGTTGACGTGGCTTCAACGCTAACTGACTTTGCTGGCCGTGACGGCGGTTTCGAAGGCGGTTCTATTTACTCTGGCGCTTCTGATTTCTTCTTCCAAGTGGTATTCGTAGCAACGGCGATGTCTATCGTCTCTGGTGCGGTTGCTGAGCGCATGAAATTATGGTCTTTCCTAATCTTCGCGGTAGTAATGACAGCTTTCATCTACCCAATGGAAGGTTCTTGGACTTGGGGTGGCAACGATGTATTCGGTATGTTCAACCTAGGCGACCTTGGTTTCTCTGATTTCGCAGGTTCTGGTATCGTTCATATGGCAGGTGCAGCAGCCGCTCTAGCAGGTGTTATTGTACTTGGTGCTCGTAAAGGTAAATATGGCCCTAACGGCGAAGTACGCGCTATCCCTGGTGCTAACCTACCACTAGCAACACTAGGTACTTTCATCCTTTGGATGGGTTGGTTCGGTTTCAACGGTGGTTCCGTATTGAAGCTAGGTGATATTGCCAACGCTAACTCTGTCGCCATGGTATTCCTAAATACTAATGCAGCGGCGGCTGGTGGTGCGATCGGTGCACTATTGCTTGCTCGCATTCTATTTGGTAAAGCGGATATCACTATGCTACTTAATGGTGCACTAGCAGGTCTTGTTGCCATTACTGCTGAGCCTTCTACTCCTTCGGCTCTAGGTGCAACGCTAATCGGTGTTGTAGGTGGTCTAATCGTTGTGGTTTCTATCTTGACACTAGATAAGCTAAAAATTGACGATCCAGTTGGTGCTATCTCTGTTCACGGTGTGGTTGGTCTTTGGGGTCTATTAGCAGTGCCTCTAACTAACGACGGCGTAAGTTTCAGCGGTCAAATCGCAGGAGCATTGACTATCTTCCTATGGGTATTCGTAACCAGCTTGGTAGCTTGGTTGATTATCAAAGCTATCATGGGTGTTCGTGTTAGCGAAGAAGAAGAGTACGAAGGTGTTGACCTATCTGAATGTGGTATGGAAGCGTACCCAGAATTCAAGAAGTAAGACACAGTTAATCTCATCTTACTCTTTTCTGTAAGACCAAACCCTCGCCCCGGCGGGGGTTTTCTTTTTTTAGCGCTCATAATTGCAATGAAAGGATTTCAAAGAAGTTATCACCCCAATCACCCAATAGGTTATTATCCAATTTTATCGCGAACATAAAGGCTCACTCAGCATGCGTGAAGATTTACATTTAAAAATTCGTAACATCACCAACCAAGATTACACCCAAGTCAAAACCCTAATGGATAAGGTTTATCATGATATTGGCGGCGCCTGGCCTGAGCATACTATCCATAAACTGATTAAAGACTTTCCAGAGGGGCAGATCTGTCTGGAAGATCATGGTGAAATTGTTGGCATTGCCCTTTCTGTACAAGTGAATTATCAAAAATTCAGTAACCCACACACTTATGATGATTTAGTAGATCAAAAGGAAAATATCTTAAATGACCCAATGGGTGATGCTATGTATGGTCTGGATCTACTGATTTCACCTGATTATCGGGGTTATCGTTTGGGACGTCGTCTCTATGAGGCCAGAAAAGAACTGTGTCGCCAACATAATCTAAGAGCAATTTTAGCCGGTGGTCGCATTCCAAATTATCATGAACATGCTCATGAAATGACCGCCGTAGAATATCTTGAAGCAGTGAGCGAGCGAAAAATTTATGATCCTATTTTGACCTTTCAATTATCAAACGATTTTCAGGTCACTCGCTTAATGAAACGTTACTTGCCGGAAGATGAAAAATCGCAAGGCTATGCGACCTTATTGGAATGGAAAAATATTTTCTTCACGCCAGAAACTACAGTAATACAATCCCGTAAAACCCAAGTGCGTATTGGGGCCATTCAATGGCAAATGCGTGAAGTGGAAAGTGTTGATGAGCTACTCAAACAAGTCGAATACTTTGTTGATGCTGTCTCCGACTATAAAAGTGACTTTGTACTCTTCCCCGAGTTCTTTAACGCGCCTTTAATTGGCTTAAGCCCAGACCAAAGTAATCAAACTGAAGCCATTCGATTCTTAGCCAGTTTCACCGAACGCTTTAAAAATGAAATGTCACAATTGGCGGTCAGCTACAACATTAATGTGATTACCGGTTCCATGCCATTAATGGAAGATGAAACTCTCTATAATGTCAGCTACCTATGTCGTCGTGATGGCACAGTAGAAGAACAGAAAAAAATTCATATCACCCCGCACGAGCGGCGTGATTGGATCATCGAAGGTGGCCATGATTTAAAAGTGTTTGATACGGATGCGGGTCGAGTCGGTATTTTGATATGTTACGATGTGGAATTCCCTGAACTGGGACGTTTATTGGCCTCTCAAGACATGGACATTTTGTTCGTACCTTTCTGGACAGATACTAAAAACGGCTACTTGCGAGTACGTCGCTGCGCCCAAGCACGAGCCATTGAAAACGAATGCTACGTGGTGATCTGTGGTAGTTGTGGCAACTTACCACAAGTAGAAAATCTAGACATACAGTATGCACAAAGTTCCGTATTTTCACCTTCCGACTTTTCCTATCCACACGATGCCGTCATGGCAGAAACCACACCAAATACGGAGATGATCATGTTCTCAGATTTGGACTTAGATAAGTTAAAACTGACGCGAAGTGAAGGCTCGGTTAATAACCTAAAAGACCGTCGTACTGACCTGTATTCGCTTAATTGGAAAAGTCTGTAACGAGCATTAAGTAATATTCGCCCTGTGATAACATGGACGTTAACCAAGACAAGCAAATTAAGAGAAACAAATGGCTAAAGCGAAAACCGCCTTTGTCTGCAATGAATGCGGTGCAGACTACGCCAAATGGCAAGGCCAATGTCAGGCCTGTGGCGCATGGAATTCACTTTCAGAAATACGCCTAACTTCCAGAAAAACTTCAGCACGAGTAGCGGCCAGCCAAGACACTAGAACCCTAGGTTATGCCGGCGCGACTACAGGTATTCAAGACTTATCCGAAGTGGATCTGGCCGATGTACCACGCTTCAGCTCAGGAGCAAATGAATTTGACCGAGTATTAGGGGGCGGTTTAGTGCCAGGAGGCGTGGTGTTAATTGGTGGTCACCCAGGGGCAGGCAAGAGTACGTTATTGCTGCAAACCATGTGCTGGCTTGCGCAACAACAAAGTGCACTCTATGTAACGGGGGAAGAATCACTACAGCAAGTTGCCATGCGTGCCAAGCGTCTTGGTTTACCTACACAAAACCTCAAAATGCTGTCTGAAACGAATGTTGAAGCCATTCTCAATGTAGCACAACAAGTAAAACCCAAAGTCATCGTCATTGACTCAATCCAGGTCATGCATTTGGATGGTATTGAATCTGCACCAGGGAGTGTGTCGCAAGTTCGTGAAAGCGCTGCTGTACTGACCCGCTTTGCCAAGCAAACACAAACCGCCGTCTTGCTGGTTGGGCATGTAACCAAAGACGGTACCTTGGCAGGACCAAAAGTGTTGGAACACATGGTAGATTGTTCGGTATTACTAGAAGGCTCGGAAGATTCACGTTTTCGCACCTTACGTGGTATGAAAAACCGCTTTGGGGCAGTAAACGAGCTAGGGGTTTTTGCCATGTTGGAAAACGGCTTGAAAGAAGTCAAAAACCCCAGTTCTATTTTCCTCAATCGTAGCAATCATCCGGCAGCAGGTAGTTTAGTTATGGTGGTGTGGGAAGGTACTCGTCCACTACTCGTTGAACTGCAAGCCTTAGTGGATGATTCCGCTCTTGGTAATCCAAGGCGTGTCACAGTAGGTTTTGATCATAATCGTTTGGCCATGTTACTCGCTGTACTTCACAAGCACGGCGGCTTATTAACGGCCGATCAGGATGTATACCTAAATGTGGTGGGTGGCGTCAAAGTATTAGAAACCAGCGCAGATTTGGCCGCTATTGCAGCTGTCGTATCCAGTTTCCGTGATCAAGTATTACCGCACGACTTGGTCGTACTAGGAGAAGTTGGCTTGTCGGGCGAAATTCGTCCGGTTCCCTCTGGGCAAGAACGTATTAGTGAAGCTGCAAAACATGGCTTTACTAAAGCCGTTGTACCAAAAGCCAATTGTCCGAAAAAATCGATTGATGGTATGAAAGTCATAGGAGTAGAACGTCTCTCCGAAGCCTTAGAAGCTATTTTCGGTTAACGAATTGACAAACAAATCACCAACAGGGTCATCTTCTATGCCATACGGCAATGCTTTGTCAGACATAGCTTCAAGCTTATCTTGGCGTGCTTTTAACAAACGTGCTCGGCGCTGTTTACAGAGTTCTAATACATGAAAACGCGCTTCATTGGACAAGGAAAACCAATGAAAGCGCTCTTCTCGGTTACGCAAGCACCCTTTGCAAAAGCCTTTTTTGGTATTTTCACAGATACCGCGACAAGGGCTTTCTATGGCAAATAACTCGATTTGTTCCATACGCCCTCCGTTATCATTGAGACCTTATTTTGTAGCTAGCTGAAAATCATACACTTCTTCGGGTGACAAAAAGTAGACTCTATCGGCAGGGGCTGCCGTCAAAGAAAACCAATAAAAACGCTCAGGCACACCCATTTCTAGATAAAAGTTTACATAAGTTGCATGAATAGGATCAGCCACATTCGCACTGGAAGCCTTCACCCGCGTTCCATCCGACCAAGCATGAACACCAACACCTGCTCCTGCGCCAATTGATCGCTCAACCCCACCAAGAAACAAATCCACACCGCCAGAAAGAACGTATCCCGTAGTCGCGATATGCGTATTTAACCCTAATCGGCGGATTAAACGGGCAGCATCCATGGTAGCTTGCTGATCAACGGAACCCGGCACATCCACTAACACCAAGTCCGTCACATTTGGGTTTTCAGCGAGAAAAGCAGTTAATTGCTCCACCAAGCTAGAGCTTAAAATACCCGACATATAGGCAGTATTATCTTCAACTTCAAAGGCGATGGATTCCGTTTCCGAGACCTCTTGATTATCCATAGAAGCACAAGCTGACAACAACAGAGCGAGGGAGAGAAATAAGCCTTTCAGCCCACTTGGCAAAAACCTAATAATCTTCATAGCGTACTAATGAACCCAACAACATGACTAGCTGCTAACATACTAGTTCAAAAAAACACCACTTCCCAGTGAAAGTAAGGCTCTTCACAGCAATTTCACGTAATTTGATGAAAAAAGACCGCTATGGCAGATGGCCAATAGCGGTCAATCAAACATGACTCTCTGAAATCGTTTGATACTGAACTTGAAAAGACAAGTGTCAAATCTAACTAAGAAGGAAAGGCAAAGCTCTTACCTTCTCGTACGCCCGCCGACGGCCAACGCTGAGTAATGGTTTTACGCTTAGTATAAAAGCGCACCGCATCTGGACCATAAGCGTGCAAGTCACCAAATAACGAACGCTTCCAACCACCAAAGCTATGGTAGGCCACAGGCACGGGTAAAGGTACATTAATCCCCACCATGCCCACTTCAATATGATCTGAGAAATAACGCGCTGCTTCTCCATCGCGGGTAAAGATACAAGTCCCGTTACCATATTCATGGTCGTTAATTAAGCTCATGGCTTCTTCCATGGAATCAACACGAATAACTTGCAAGACAGGGCCGAAAATTTCCTGTTGATAAGAATCCATTTCTTTGGTGACCCCATCTATTAAGGTGGCGCCAACAAAGAAGCCATTTTCATAACCCGCAACCTGAGGATTACGACCATCCACCACGACTGTGGCCCCCTGCTGCTCTGCACTATTTATAAAGCCAACCACTTTATCCTTGTGCTGTTTGGTAATCACAGGTCCAAAGTCGTTTGTTTTATCAGAGCATTCACCCACTTTTAATGGCGCCATCGCAGCTTTCATTTTAGTGACTAATTCATCACCGGCTGCTTTGCCCACTGCAACGGCAACCGATAGTGCCATACAACGCTCGCCAGACGAACCAAAAGCCGCGCCCAATAATTGACTCACCACATTGTCCATATCGGCATCCGGCATCACAATGGCATGATTTTTCGCACCGCCTAATGCCTGACAACGCTTACCATTGGCGCTGGCTTTGCTATAAATATATTCGGCAATAGGTGTCGAGCCAACAAAACTTACCGCTTTAACGCGCTTGTCTTCTAGCAAGGTATCAACCGCTTCTTTATCGCCATTCACCACATTGAAAACCCCAGCAGGCAAACCGGCTTCATGAAGCAGTTCCGCAATAAAAATAGACGTACTAGGGTCTCTCTCAGAAGGTTTGAGAACAAAGGTATTGCCACATACTATGGCCATTGGGAACATCCACAAGGGTACCATAGCTGGGAAATTAAAAGGCGTAATACCCGCTACCACACCAAGAGGCTGGAACTCGCTCCAAGAATCAATGTTTGGGCCAACATTTTTGCTGTACTCGCCTTTTAACAGTTCTGGCGCACCACAAGCGTATTCTACATTTTCAATACCTCGTTGCAGCTCACCAGCCGCATCATGACAAATTTTACCGTGCTCAGCGCCAATCAATTCACAAATTTTATCAGCGTGTTTTTCAAGCAAAGCTTTATAATTGAACATAATTCGAGCACGTTTTAACGGTGGTGTGTTTCGCCACTCTGGATACGCCGCTTGTGCCACTGCAATAGCCTCTTCCACTGTTGCCCGCGGCGCAATAGCAACTTGCTTAGCCACTTGGCCTGTGGCCGGATTAAAGACCTCTTGCTTACGAATTGCTGCGTGCGATGCTTCACCGCCAATAATGTGTCCAATAAGTTCCATAAATGTCCCATTTATCATAGTTGTAATAAAAGCTATTTCTGCGAAAGTCCTGAATTAATCGACTTATCACACAAACTATTGACCTCACTATGCCTAGCGAAATAGATTATAAAAAGTTAATTTTATTAACCCTTGGTTAACTTATTATTTAACTAATGGCTTAATATTCTTTCCTTCTAAATATCCTTAAGAAATGGCCTGTTATTAAATGAGGTTGAGTACAATGAAAAGCTTTCAAAGCCAGGTCAGTGACGCAGACCTGCGCATTTTGCGTATTTACCGAACCGTTGTGGAATGCGGAGGCTTTTCGGCTGCCGAAATAGAACTTAACATCAGTCGCGCAGCCATCAGTATTGCCATTTCTGATTTAGAAACTCGACTGGGCTTTCGTCTTTGCCAGCGTGGTCGCTCAGGCTTCTCACTGACCAACGAAGGTAGTCAAGTATACGAATACACTCTGCAATTGCTCTCTTCAATTGAAGACTTTCGTACGCAAATTAATGCCCTCCATCAGCATTTACAGGGTGAGCTCAACATCGGCATTACCGACAATTTGGTAACTCTACCTCATACTCGAATTACCCACTCTTTGGCAGGGCTTAAAGACAAAGGGCCAAAAGTCAAAGTGAATATTCGAATGATACCTCCCACGGAAGTTGAACGAGGTGTGCTCGACGGCGGTTTACACATTGGCATAGTGCCTGACTTAAAGGTGTTAAGTGGATTAGATTACCGTCCTTTATATGAAGAAGAATCCAAGCTTTATTGCAGCGATCAGCATCCATTGTTCACTTTGTCTGATAAAGACATAAACAAAGCTAAACTCAAACAGTATGACGCTGTCTTGCCAGCCTATGCCCAAACACCAGAGGTCAAAGCACAACACCAACCTCTTCATACCAGTGCCACAGCAACAGATAGAGAAGGTATTGCCTTTCTGATATTAACAGGACGTTATATCGGTTTTTTACCTGACCATGTGGCTGACCATTGGGTTCGAGATGGGCGAATGCGCGCCATCCTTCCCGCTGAATGCCGCTACATTACTCAGTTTTCAGCCATTACTCGTAAAGGAGCCAGAAACAATTTGGTATTAGAAACCTTCTTAGAGGAATTAGACAAAACGACTTAATAAATGAACTAGTCATCCTTAATAAGTGCAAATTTACTGGCAGTATTCCCTAGGTGATATATCTTTAATATATATTTAAAAATTTATATCGCCTTTACAGAGATATAAAATAGATTCATCTAACATCTTTCAATTTATTGACGGAGCCACCAATGATACGCGCCAAGCGACTTAATTTAATGATGGGCATCACCCTAGCGACTTCGCTATTGCTGACCGCTTGTTCACCTGAAAGCACTGAAGAAACCGCTGCGGAGAAAGATATTATCCGTCCCGTTAAACTGCTGACTATTCAATCAACAGACGCTATTAACATTCGACGTTTCCCCGCTGAGCTACAAGCTAGCGAAGAAGCTGACATTGCTTTCCGTGTTGGTGGACAATTACAAACGCTGAATGTGATTGCTGGTCAACGAGTCAAAAAAGGCGATTTACTAGCGACCTTGGATCCAACAGATTTCAAATTGGAAGTAGAGTTAGCACAAGCCAACCAACGTTTAGCAGACGCTCAATTCAAACGAATCCAAGCGATATTTAAGCAAAACGCTACCACCAAAGCAGAATACGACTCCAGTAAAGCCAACTTGGATCAAGCCAATAACGCCCTACAAACAGCGCGCAATCAGCTTAAATATACTAAGGTATATGCACCATTTGACGGTGTTATTGCCACTGTTGATACCGAAAACTACCAATACGTAAGCGCAGCTCAAGCTTTGATGCACATTCAAAACATCGACCAATTAGACGTGGATTTCGAAGTGCCAGAGAGTCTTGTGGTTAGTATCAAAGGTACCCATTCCAACTACCGCCCACGGGTTATTGTCGATGTTGCCCCTAACGAAGTATTCTCTGCTGCTTATAAAGAGCATAACACCTCGCCAAATTCGACAACCATGGCTTATAAAGTCACCATGCACTTGATTCGCGGTGATAACAATCATCACACTTTGTTACCAGGTATGACAGCCAATGTGGACATTGATGTCAGTATTTTATTAGGCACGAAAAGACATATCACAGTTCCAGTAGAAGCCGTAATGCGTCACGAAAATATCGACACTGGGGAATCAAACAGCACTGTCTGGGTGTTTAATCCAGATTCAAATAAAGTGTCCTCCCGTATGGTTGAGTTAGGCGCGTTAGAAGGCACGCAAGTGGAAATCATTAATGGCATCTCGCCTGGTGAACAAGTTGTTGCTGCAGGCATTCATAGTCTGACAGAAGGCATGGAAGTTCGCCCATGGACACGTGAGCGAGGCTTATAATGGATATTGCTGCTTATTTTATAAAACGCAAAGTCACCAGTTGGATGGTAACACTTATCCTACTGGTTGGTGGTATCGTAGCTTTTACCAACCTTGGTCAGCTTGAAGACCCTGAATTTACCATCAAAGATTCTTTGATCATCACTACCTATCCTGGCGCTTCTCCTGAACAAGTAGAAGAAGAAGTGACCTATCCAATCGAGCGTGAACTGCAAAATCTACCTTACGTCGATAAAATTGTGTCGACATCCAAAGCGGGTTACTCGAAAGTACAACTTACCATCAAAGACACTTACCGTGCCGAGCAGTTGAAACAGATTTGGGACGAAGTACGGAAGAAAATTCGTGACATTTCAGGCACCTTCCCTTCAGGTGTCAATACGCCTATGGTGTTGGATGACTTTGGTGACGTATACGGCGTCATGCTGGCCATTCATGGTAAAGGCTATCCATATAAAGATCTAGAAAACTACGTGGATTATGTAAAGCGTGAGTTGGTTCTAGTAGACGGTGTCGCCAAAGTAACGGTCGCAGGTGAACAAGACGAGCAAATTGCCATTGAGATTTCTCGCTCTAAAATGGCCAATATGGGCATTGCACCTAGCCAATTACAAACTTTACTAGCAAACCAAAACAGTGTCTCCAATGCGGGTAGCGTCAAAGTCGGCAGCGAATACATTCGCATTAGTCCAACAGGCGAATTTAAAGACATTTCTGAATTGGAAAACCTGATCGTAGGTACACCAATCGACGGCAACCTCATTCGTTTAAAAGATATTGCCACGATCAAACGTGAATATGTTGAACCTAAAACGCATATTGTCGATTTTAATGGCGCTAAATCCCTATTGCTTGGCGTGTCCTTCTCTAAAAACGTCAATGTGGTAAAAGTAGGTGAGCGACTAGAGCAACGTATTGGAGAACTTGAGTATCAACAGCCTGTTGGTATCAGCATGGATCCCATTTACTTCCAATCAAAAGAAGTAGATCGCTCCGTTGCTAATTTCCTACTAAACCTAGTTGAAGCCGTTGGTATTGTTATCTTGGTACTCTTGGTTTTCATGGGGATTCGCTCTGGTATTTTGATCGGTATTATCCTATTGCTAACCATTTTGGGCACCTTCATTGTGATGGATTATTTCCAGATCAATTTACAAAGGATTTCCCTAGGTGGTTTAATCATTGCTCTCGGTATGTTGGTGGATAACGCCATCGTGGTGACCGAAGGCGTGTTAATTGGTATGCAACGGGGTAAAACTAAGTTGCAAGCCGCTAGCAATGTTGTCAAACAAACCAAGTGGCCGCTGTTAGGCGCGACCATTATTGCTATCACCGCCTTTGCTCCTATAGGTTTGTCACCAGACTCAGTAGGCGAGTTTGTTGGTTCTTTGTTCTACGTCTTGTTGATTTCGTTACTCCTTAGTTGGATCACGGCCGTCACTTTAACGCCTTTCTTCTGTGATTTATTCTTCAAAGAGAAAATCGCACAAGGTGACATGGACAACAAGGATCAAAACACTGAGGCAAACGACCCCTATCAAGGCTTTATCTTCACTGGTTATAAGTTCTTTTTAGATAAAGCCATGCATTATCGCTGGGTAACCGTGTTGCTTTTGGTTGGTAGTTTGCTCACTGCAGGCTGGGCATTTCAGTTTGTAAAGCAAGCTTTCTTCCCACCTTCTACTACGCCAATGTTCTACATGGACATTCAACTACCGGAAGGCACGCACATTGACAGCACTTATGAAAAAGTCCAAGAAATAGAACAAAATCTTCTTAAAGATGATCGTATTGAGTTTGTCGCATCGACCACGGGACGAGGCGCATTACGCTTCATGCTGACTTATAATGCTGAGCAAACCAACTCAAGTTACGCTCAATTCATTATACGTACAAAAACCAAAGAAGATATTCCTGGCTTGCTTAAAGACCTGTATGTCAAAATGCAGGAAGAGTACCCGGAACTGGAAGTGAAACTGCAACGTTTGCAATTAGGGCCCGCCAGCGGCGCGAAATTGGAAACTCGTATTAGCGGTCCAGATCCAAAAGTCTTGCGTCAAATCAGTACTAAGATTCAAGACATTTATCGTGCTGATGGTGGCTTAGAAAGCATAAAAGACGATTGGCGCCAGCCGGTGAAAGTATTACGTCCTATTTTCAATGATGCACAGGCTCGTCGCTTAGGCATCAGCAAAACTGAACTGGACGAAGTGTTACTCACCAACTTCACAGGGTCACAAATTGGCTTGTACCGCGAAGGTACTGACTTGTTACCAATTGTTCGTAAAGCGCCAGAAAACGAAAGCATGTCGATTGATCAGATACGCGATCTGCAAATCTACAGCCCGGCATCTGGCTCTTATGTGACCTTATCCACCTTGGTATCAGGATTTGAAACTGTATGGGAAGATCCCATCATCGAACGTCGTGATCGTAAACGCACCATCACAGTGATGGCCGACCCGAAAATCCTCGGCAATGATACCGCTATGGCAATCTTCAACCGTACCAAGGACGCCATTGAAGCTATTAAACTACCTCCAGGTTACAGTCTCGAATGGGGCGGTGAATACGAAAACAGTACCGATGCTCAGGCTAACATTTTTAAAGCCTTACCAATGGGTTATATGTTTATGTTTATCATTACCATTCTGCTGTTTAACTCAGTACGTGTACCATTGACCATTTGGTTCTGTGTCCCTTTGGCCTTGATCGGCGTATCAACTGGTCTATTGCTCATGAACTCTGCCTTCAGCTTCATGGCACTCTTGGGCTTCTTAAGTTTGTCTGGAATGATAGTGAAAAACGGTATCGTATTGGCCGACCAGATTAATTATGAGTTAGATCAAGGCACAGAAACCTATGAGGCCATCTTTAACTCTGCGGTCAGTCGTGTGCGCCCAGTTTGTATGGCAGCCATCACTACTATCTTAGGCATGATTCCACTCTTATTCGATGACTTCTTTGAAGGCATGGCGGTGGTCATTTCCTTTGGTCTGGGCTTTGCAACCATTCTGACTCTGATTGCAGTACCTGTGTTCTACGCCATACTGTTCCGAGTGAAATACCGTTTTCATAAGGACTTCAAGTAGAGCTATTTCGTTCATCATCGAGTTTGGCCCGTTGATGCTAAGCTCGATGATCCTTAACTTTGTGAGTAAATTATGCATTTAGACGAAATCTTAAAACTGGATATTAAGTTGCTCGTCGCTTTCGTCACCATAATGAAAGAAGGCAGCGTATCACGTGCCGCCGAACAACTGGGTGTCACTCAACCCGCGTTAAGCAAAAGTCTGCAAAGGCTACGTGAGTTGTTCAAAGACACCTTGTTTACTCGACAAGCTTATGGTTTGACGCCAACGGCCAGAGCAACGGAACTACACGACGCTATTCAACCCATTCTTGACTCCTTATCGGATTTAATGAGCCCTAGCTCATTGAATCTGAAAACCTTAGACAGACGTTTCAAACTACGGGTTGATGAGGGTGATCTAGAAAATTTTATTGAACCTCTATTGGCGTCAATGCAATACGAAGCACCACAAGTATGTTTGTCGATCAGTTCATGGGGGGAATCGCATTTCGAAGAGATTACCTCAGGTAACGCTGACATTGGTATCATGCGTGTCAGTGATACGCCCAACAACGTTCGAAGCAAACTAATAGGTTACCTAGATTCCTGCATTATTTTGAGCGAAGCTCACCCTCTTTACCAACAAAATAAAGTGACGGTATCTGAGCTTTTAGAACATAAAGTGGTGACACATCATTTACGCAGTGATCATAAAAATTCTTTTACCAAAACCGAGCAAAAATTAAAACAACGCGGCCATAATATACGCGCATCACTAGAGACAGATAGTCTTATGGTCGCTATGCAAGCAGTGAAAAGAGGTTTGGCTCTTGTAACTTCCCGTTCCATCGGAGATTTATTTTTGCAAGTAATGGGTGAAAAAAGTAATTTCTATCCTGTCAAATTGGTTGAAATTCCAGATGAAGTAATTGAACTGGATGAATACAATGGTCGTCATCCCATTCACATTTGTTGGCATGAAAGGTTCAATAACGACTTGGCGCACCGTTGGCTTAGGGAAAAAATCATCACCTTTATGCGTGAATCTCCTTGGATGCATCCCCCAACCTAGTTACTTCTACTTATAGTTACTTCTACTTATAGTTACTTCGGTCTAAAATGGTAATGCCAACTAAACTATTTCGCGTTGCGAGTGCTGCGAATCCACTCAAAACGCGGAATGACTTCGCCGTTCACCTCAACACTTTCTGAAAACATCTCTTTTGGTCTTGCCCACCAGCCAAACTCACCATACAAAGCCTGATACACCACCAACTCTTCTTCTGTCTCACTGTGTTTTACCACGCGCTCAACCCAATACTCAGCGCCTTTATAATGTTGATAAACGCCTGACTTCACCATGAAAACACCTCTTTATTACCAAAATACGACCCCAAATAGCCAAATATTGGAAATCCAAGTCGCAAATACGAAAAAAGCAAACTTACCAAGTTCAGGGAAGTAGGTAATAATTCCCTTATCAAAAACAATTAGGTTGCCCAATGTATCTTGTTCGCCCCGCTGACTTCGCAGATCTCCCCGCCTTGGAACGCATTGCCAAGCAAGCTGGTATAGGTTTTACTAACCTACCGGCCAATCGAGATCGCCTAAATGACAAGATTGCGACGTCAAAACGCTCACTGCAAGCAGACATCAGCCAGCCGGGAGATGAATCCTACTTGTTTGTGCTAGTAGATACCAGCCGAAATAAGGTGGTCGGCTGTTGTGGTATCGATGCCATGGTAGGTACCGATACACCTTTTTATAGTTATCGGATTGATGAAGTGGTGCATGCTTCACCTCAATTGCAAATTCATAATCGTATCCCAGCTTTGTTTCTATGCCATGACTACAATGGCACGAGTCGCCTAATTGCCCTAGTTGTTGATAAAGCGCATCAAAACCCACTGGCAGTTTCCTTACTGTCCAAGGCACGTTTACTTTTCATGGCCCGCTACCCTGAGCGTTTTACTAAAAAGGTCTTTGCAGAACTCCGCGGAGACAGTGATAAACAGGGGCATTCGCCTTTTTGGGAAGCATTAGGAAAGCATTTTTTCAGCATGGATTTTAAAAAAGCTGATTACCTTTCTGGCGTCAGCAATAAGCATTTTATTGCCGACCTCATGCCACGTTATCCCATTTATGTTCCCACCTTGCCTGATGCGGCCCAGGAAGCCATTGGCGTTGTACATGAAGAATCCAGCCAAAGTGCGGACATATTACTGGCTGAAGGCTTTGAATTTCGTGGCTACGTGGACATATTTGATGCAGGTCCCAGTGTGGAAGCACAAACACACCAGCTGAATACAGTCACCAAACATAAGGCCGGTAAAGTACTCAACATCAATACCGCAGCACAGGCGCAACAATACTTGATTGCTACAGGACATTTAGCACAATTTCGCGTTATCTGTGCTCCTGCCGAGCCACAATCAGCAGGCCTTGGAGTAAATTATGACACCCTAGAACAATTAGGCATTAAGGTTGGTAGTCGCATTCAATGGGCTGAAATGTCAGTGTAAACGTCGACAATGCAATACCTAACAAGTTTGATTTAAAACACATGATCAACGTAAGAAGTATGTAAGAGGACACCGCCCATGATGGTCATTCGCCCTATTCAATCAGAAGATTTACAACAACTGTATCGATTGACCCAACTAACCGGTATCGGTTTTACGTCTCTGGTCACAGACGAGGCTATGTTGGAAAAGAAAATTGCTCGTGCAATAACCTCTTTTGCAAAACAAGACATCACTAAACCAACCAATGAAGACTACCTGATGGTCTTAGAAGACACAGCAATAGGACAAATCGTTGGCACCTGTGGCATGTTGGCCACAGTAGGCTTGGACGAGCCATTTTACAGTTACCATCTAGGCACCATTACTCACGCGTCTCGTGAATTGAATGTTCATAATGCTATTCCTACCTTGATACTCAATAACGACTTCACTGGCTGCAGCGAAATCTGCACTTTATTTTTAGAAGAAGGCTATCGACACTCTAAGAACGGTCAGTTGTTATCTAAATCACGTTTTATGTTTATGGCGCAATTCCCTGAGCGTTTTACGGAAAAAATCTTCGCGGAAATGCGCGGCGTCAGTGATGAGAATGGCACTTCGCCTTTCTGGGAATCTTTAGGCCGTCATTTCTTCTCGATCGATTTCAAACAAGCTGACGAACTAACAGCGCAAGGTAATAAACAGTTCATTGCCGAATTGATGCCCAACAACCCTGTGTACGTTAACCTGTTGCCCGCTGAAGCTCGCGCGGTATTGGGCGAAGTTCACAAAAACACTCTGCCAGCACGTCGTTTATTGGAAAAAGAAGGCTTCCGCTATGAAAATTACGTGGACATTTTTGATGGCGGCCCAAGCTTAGAGGCACGCGTGCAAGACATACGAGCGGTACGCGATAGTCGCCTCAAAGAGGTGGTGATTTCAGAATCCATTGAGTCGCAAGAGGACGACATTAGTTTCTTAGTTGCCAATACCAAAATCAGCCATTTCCGTTGTATATTGGTGCAACGTCAAGTCTCCCGCAAAGAGCCAATCCAATTGACTCAAGAAGAAGCCGATGCACTTTGTTTAACTGGCCATGATCAGGTTCGCATCGTTGAATTATCTGCCGATCCACAACCGAATAACCCTTAGGAGGCGATATGAAACAAGCTCATTACATTAATGGTCAATGGCAAACGGGTGAAGGTCATCCCTTTGCTTCCATCGACCCCAGTGATGCCAGCCTTGTCTGGCAAGCCAATGCAGCCTCTGTTCAGCAAGTGGATTTGGCCGTTGAAGCCGCTCGAGAAGCCTTCCCAAGCTGGGCAAACCGTCCATTGAGCGAACGCCTAAACATCATCGAAGACTTTGTGGCCTTGCTAAAGCAAAACACTGAACAACTGGCGCGTATCATCAGCCGAGAAACCGGTAAGCCATTGTGGGAAACTCGTACCGAAGTCGCCGCCATGATTGGTAAATTCGCGATCTCCAAACAGGCCTATGAAGAAAGAACCGGACACAAAGAAAACGACATAGCGGGTGCCAAAGCCGTGTTACGTCATCGTCCACATGGCGTGGTGGCCGTGTTCGGCCCTTATAACTTCCCTGGTCACTTACCCAATGGTCATATTATTCCGGCATTGATTGCCGGTAATACGGTGGTTTTCAAACCCAGTGAGCAGACACCAGCGACCTCTGATTTAGTCTTGCAACTTTGGCAACAAGCGGGCATTCCAAACGGTGTGCTCAACTTAGTTCAAGGAGAAAAAGAGACCGGCATTGCTCTGGCAAACCATATGGGAATTGATGGCCTGTTTTTTACCGGTAGCCCACAAGTTGGTCACTTGCTGCATAAAGAGTTTGCCGGCCATCCAGGGAAGATTCTGGCTTTGGAAATGGGCGGCAACAACCCACTAATCGTTTCCAATAAGGTGTCAGATGAAACCGCAGCCGTACACGAAATCATTCAATCTGCCTTTATTTCAACAGGTCAACGCTGTACCTGTGCCCGCCGTCTGTTACTTCCTCACGGGGAATTAGGTGATCGCGTCCTAGCAAAGCTGATTGATGCGACCAAAACCATTCGAGTGGATCGTTTTGATGCCGAACCACAACCTTTCATTGGGCCATTGGTGTCAGCACAAGCGGCAGACGGCTTAATGCAAGCTTATCAAACACTAGTAGAATTAGGTGCACAACCTTTGGTTGCTATGACTCGTGGTGTCAGTGACAGCGGCTTTGTTAGTCCTGCTATTGTCGAGGCGACTCAAATTCAAAACAGGTTACCCGATCAAGAATACTTTGGCCCTTTGCTGACTGTCATTCGATACGATGATTTAACACAAGCCATGAAGATTGCCAATCATACTCAGTTTGGTTTATCGGCGGGCATTTTGTCTGACGATAGACAAGAATACGAAGGTTTCTTGCAACATAGTCGCGCTGGCATTATTAACTGGAACCGACAGACAACAGGTGCTTCCAGTGCCGCGCCGTTTGGTGGCACAGGTGCCAGTGGCAACCACAGAGCAAGCGCTTACTACGCGGCTGACTATTGTGCTTACCCAGTCGCCAGTATCGAAGTCGATACGCTAACCATGCCTGAATCTGTGGCTCCTGGCTTAACACTTTAATTTAACTCTTTGTTGCTCTAGAACCCTCTATAGTCCTACAGCTGTCTACAAATAAAGGAAAAAAGGTCATTATGAACTCAGCATGCGAAGCCAACTTCGATGGTTTAGTTGGCCCAACACACAACTACAGTGGCTTGTCTTTTGGTAATGTCGCTTCCTTGAAAAACTCAGCACAGGCATCCAATCCTAAAGCTGCTGCCAAACAAGGCTTGGCAAAAATGAAAGCCTTGGCCGATATGGGCTTTGCGCAAGGTATCTTAGCGCCTCATGAGCGCCCGCATTTGCCAACACTTCGCAAATTAGGCTTTATAGGCACAGACGCGCAAATCTTGGCGAAAGTGACCAAGCAAGCTCCCAAACTATTGACCGCAGTGAGTTCAGCTTCTTGTATGTGGACAGCAAATGCGGCCACGGTTTCTCCTAGTGCCGATACCAAAGATGGTAAATTGCATTTTAGTACAGCCAATTTGGTCAACAAGTTCCATCGTTCTATTGAACATGAAACCACAGCAGCCATTTTACGCGCTAGTTTTGCAGATCCTGAGTATTTTACCCACCATGAAGCTTTGCCAAGCGTCGAGCATTTTGGTGACGAAGGGGCTGCGAATCACAGCCGATTTTGCGAGCAATACGATACAGCTGGCGTGGAGTTTTTTGTTTACGGTATGGAAGCATTTAACTCATCAATGCCAAGACCAAGCCGCTTTCCTGCCCGCCATACCCTAGAGGCGTCACAAGCGATTGTGCGTCGTCATGGTCTAGCAGAATCGCAAGTGGTGTTTGCTCAGCAAAACCCTGAGGTAATTGATGCTGGTGTGTTTCACAATGATGTTATTGCCGTTGGCAATCGTAACGCTCACTTTTACCATCAAGAAGCCTTTTTAGATAATCACAAGATGCAACAAGACTTGCTCAAGGCATGGGGTGATCGCACTTCACCATTGCATTTTATTGAAGTCCCGAACCAAGCTGTATCGGTTCAGGATTGTATAGAGTCCTATTTATTTAACAGCCAACTATTGAGCCGTGGTGATAATGACATGGTGCTGATTGTACCGGCAGAGTGCCAACAAACCCCAGCGGTTTGGCAATATTTACAAGAGCTTACCACGTCTTCTGCACCGATCAATCAGGTAGAAGTGTTTGATTTGAAACAAAGTATGAGCAATGGCGGAGGGCCAGCTTGCTTACGCCTTCGAGTAGCCTTAACCGCAACTGAAAGGCAAGCCGTAAACTCTAACATTTGGATGAATGACCAACAGTTTGAACGTCTCAACTTCTGGGTGGATAAGCACTATCGAGATCGTTTAGTGGAAACGGACTTAGCAGACCCACAACTTTTGACGGAAAGTAGAACCGCGTTGGATGAACTGACACAGTTACTTAGCTTAGGCAGCATTTATCCCTTTCAACAGGGTTAGTAGAAAATCACCATATAAAGAAAAACCTATTCATAAAGTCATGAATAGGTTTTCAGGGGAAAGATCAAAATTCTGTGTTGAAGACAATTCTTTATAAGGGTTTTGTGATAGCTTCTTCAGCCAAAGCATTATTCTTCATCCACATAAGCAAAGGAATGGGATTCAATCACAACACCATCTTGTACTATGTCGACGCTCCATGTGCCGTCAAAACCTGGCATTAAACGCTTACTTGACCAGACACGCCAACGGTCACCACCAATTTCAAAACTGACATCAGCCATTTCATCACCATCGAGTTTCCAATGATGTACTACTTTACTGCCTGACATGCCACGCAAATCCGTAAAAAAATACACGCGCTGAATAGCACCGTATTCTACTTTTACCACATCACCAATATCATCAATGGGTTCGCGGTCCACCACATCCGTTGCAAACTGTGCTCTTGCTACCGAACCTTCTGCCCAAGCAGATACTGCCAATACTGACAATAAAGCGACCAAGGCGACTTTCATTAACCTAATACTCATATGAAATTCCTGTAAGAGTGATAAAGCAGGTTAAAAACGACAAATTGTGTTCGTCACTTTTTCTGATAAAGCACATTTAAATGTAGACTATAATGCGGTAAGAAATACGAGAAATTTGTGTAAAATTGCAAATTTCTCGTGTTTTTCTAGAAAAATCAGAAGGGTAGAAAAGTATTATCTTGACTGGCGATCGGCCAAAGGCGTTGAGAAGGTGTATTCCATATCCCACGGAAAGCGAATCCAAGTATCTTGGCTGACTTCCGTGATAAAGGTATCCACCAGAGGCTTACCTGCAGGTTTAGCATAAATAGTAGCAAAATGAGCTTTTGGTAACATTTCACGAACTTTTGCAGCGGTACGGCCAGTATCCACCAAGTCATCGATCAATATAAAGCCTTCACCGTCGCCTTCCACACCTTTTAATACATTAAGGTTACCTTGTTTCGTCGCCGCACCACCCTCTTCTTCAGCGCTATAGCTAATGATGCAGATAGTATCAATCAGGCGAATATCCATTTCACGACATAAGATAGCAGCGGGTACTAGACCACCACGGGTAATAGCAATAATACCTTTCCAAGGACCTTGCTCAAGCAATCGCCAAGACAAAGCACGTGCATTTCGGTGCAACTCTTCCCAAGAAACAGGAAAATCTTTTGAATATGGGGTCATCAAGGCTCCTATGCTTTTCTACAGTTATTCGTTAAATTCAGAACCATCTCAAAAATAGATTGCCTTAACGCAAACTGCTTTGGATAAGCAGCATTTGGATAAGGGCGATTTCAAGGTGCTGGAAGGCTGGCTATTTTAACGGCATTGGCAATCCGGCTGCAACAAAAGTTACCCGGTCGGTCAATTTCACCAAAGCTTGATTTAATAAACCTGCTTCATCGCCAAAGCGTCTGGCTAAGGCGTTCATTGGCATAATACCCATACCTACCTCACTGGACACCATGATCAAATCCCCTTTAAAGCCTTCAACTGCTTTCATTAATGACGCATGTTGCTCTGTAAAAGTGTCTTGGTTTTCCAAGCACAACAGGTTACTCAACCACAAACTAAGGCATTCAACAATGACAGCTTTATTTGTTCCACTTAATTCATTCAGCACACGAGCCAGTTCAATGGGTTCTTCAATCAGCTGCCAATCTGAAGGACGGTTGTCTTTATGCCGAGCGACTCGCTGTGCCATTTCGTCATCCAAAACCTGCGATGTGGCAACATAACAAACAGGTTTATGGTACTCAGCAACCAATTGTTGAGCGAATGCGCTTTTGCCACTGCGCACCCCACCTATGACTAAGTGTTTCATGCTAACTCTCGACCTCCTGCCCCTTTTAATAAACGAACCAAGGAATTATTTAACTCCGCTAATTCTGTCATAGCCGGCATGGCAACTCGAATCCAGCCTTCTCCTAAACGAGTGTGTACCCCGACCTGATGCAGCATGGCAAAAACTTGCTCAGCATAACACTGATCAACCAATTGCCAAGTAGTAAACAAAGGGTGCAAAACGTAATCTTGTGAGTCAAAAATGGTATTGAATTTAGGCAATACTTTTTCTATAAAGGCCGCTTGTCGTGCCAGTAACTGCTTTCTGGCTGAACCTTGCCAAACGGTATCCTGCAATGCCAAACTCACTAGGTGCAAACTCGCCGTTGATACAGGCCAAGGGCCGATCAAATTATTGATACTCTGCTGCCATTGCGCATGACTAAAAACAAAACCAACCCGTGCGCCTGCCAAGCCGAAAAACTTGCCGACAGATCGCATCACAAATAAGCCCATTGGCCAGCTTTCTTGCTTAAATTTCTTCAGCACACTTTGCTCGGGCTCAACATCAACAAAAGCTTCATCCACGACCAACCAAGCACCTTGTTGTTCTGCTCGCTGAATAAGCGAATCTAGCAAAGTCTGATCCGTCCATTCTGCCGATGGATTATTAGGTTGAATCAATACAGCCACTGCCCAAGAAGCGTTTAATAATTGACTAGTTTGCTGGTAATAGATCACCTCATAACCCCACTTTTGCCAAGCAAAAGCATGTTCTTGATAGCCAATGTGTGGCACATATACTCGCTTATTTTCGATTTTGAGAGCTTCACGCTTTAATATCGGCAAGGCTTCGATAATCTGCTGGCTACCAGAGGTGATCGCGGTTGGATGCACACCGTAATAATGTGCCGCCGTTTCAGACAAGGCCGTTTGATCCGGCAGCGCCAGCCATAATTCCGGCTTGAGATTAGGAATTGGCCAAGGCTCACGATTACAAGCAGAGGACAAATCCAACCAATTTTGCGCTTCGATTTGTTGTCTCTGCCAAGCTTCTATATCACCACCATGAGACAAACTTGGCGCATTCAAGTTAGTCGCCCCTAAAATAGCAGACATATCACCAATCCCCACAAATAAAGGCTTCTGTCCACCAGCTCGACAGCTTTTGCAATATCTTCAGACTGAGGGGATCGACCTTCTCCCAAAATCGGTCTTTCTTGTACTTGACCGAAATAAGGTGCTTTGCCGCCAAGCGCTATACCAAGCGCCCCTGCACCTGCAGCCATCACAGGTCCTGCATTAGGGCTTTTCCAACTGGCTGAGGGTCGTCTTGCACTGCGCAATGCCGCTGACCACTCACCGCAAGCCCCATAGGTGTAAACCACCAAACGCGCTGGCAAATAATTCAATACATCGTCAGCTCGTGCGGCGAACCAACCATAATGTTGGAAGGTTTCATTCTTATAGCCCCACATAGCGTCCAAGGTATTCGCTAAACGATACACAAATAGCCCAGGCACACCTGCCACAATGAACCAGAAAATGGGAGCAAAAATGGCATCGTTACCATTCTCTAAAACCGATTCTATACTAGCTTTGGCTACCTCATCGGCGGACAAATTTTGTGTATCTCGACTGACAATATGCCCAACCGCTTCGCGTGCCTGTTGCAGAGCCCTGTCATCTTCGATGGGGTTTGATTTTTTTCGTCTCATTAAAGGCTCAGACACAACTTGAGCGTGCTCTCTTAGACTTTGCCAACCAATGGCAAAATACACCAGCACCACCGACAAGGTATTGTCTAGCCAAGCAGGTAACACGGCATACAAAGCCCACAGCAAGACCAACCAAGGCATAATTGCCAGACACCAAGCCAAAGCACCAGCGCGATTTTGTTTTACAGGTTGAGAAGTAAGGGGCACAACCGTATAGGTGCGTACCAGATCCACCCAACGGCCAAACCAGATCAATGGGTGCCAAGTTTTTGGCTCTCCCAATAATCGATCCAACAACAAAGCAGTGATCAAAATCAGCGCATTAGTCGATATAAAGTCAAATATTGAAGTCATCATGAATATTGATCGTTTTTCAGTAATCCAAACATTAGGTAGAATTCTAACATCGAATTGATTTAAAACGTGATGACTTGATGTCCGCTTTTCATTTAATGGTCCAAGGGACCACTTCAGATGCCGGAAAAAGCACCTTGGTAACAGCGTTATGCCGCTTGTTGGTGAGACGTGGTATCTCCGTCGCCCCTTTTAAACCACAGAATATGGCTCTAAACAGCGCAGTAACCGAGCAAGGTGATGAGATAGGTCGAGCCCAAGCTGTGCAGGCTCAAGCCGCTAATTTAGCGGCGCACGTTGATATGAACCCTATTTTGCTCAAACCCAATACGGATACTGGTGCGCAAGTCATCATTCAAGGCAAAGCGGTTGGTAATATGAACGCGGTGGGTTATCACCAATACAAAACCATTGCTAAACAAGCAGCTTTGGATTCCTATTATCGTCTTGCTGAGCAACATCAAGCATTATTAATTGAGGGCGCGGGTAGCCCTGCTGAAATCAATCTACGGGCCCGTGATATTGCCAACATGGGGTTTGCCGAAAGTGTAGATTGCCCTGTAATCATTATTGCTGACATAGACAAAGGCGGTGTATTTGCCCACCTTGTTGGAACATTAGAGCTGCTTAGCCAAAGTGAGCAAAACAGAGTAATTGGCTTTGTTATTAACCGTTTTCGCGGGGATATTAGCTTATTAAAGTCTGGATTAGACTGGTTAGAAGAACGAACCGGGAAGCCCGTACTAGGTGTTTTACCTTACTTAACAGGTTTTCATTTGGAATCGGAAGATGCCGTCGCCAAGAGTCCATTGAAAGATCAGAATACAGCGAAACTGCATGTGGTCATTCCTGTGATGCCGCGCACCAGCAATCACACAGATTGGGACGCACTTCGCTTACACCCTGAAGTACAAGTAACCCTGGTGGGTGCCAATAAGAGCATACCGCCAGCCGATCTAGTCATTTTACCTGGCAGTAAAAGCGTACAAACAGATCTCGCTTTTCTACGCCAACAAGGGTGGGAAGTGTATCTCAACAAACACCTGCGATACGGTGGCAAAGTCATCGGCATTTGTGGAGGATTTCAAATGCTGGGCGAACGCCTGAGTGACCCACTAGGATTGGAAAATAAAACCCCTGGTACAGATGCCAAAGGTTTTGGTTTTATTCCCATGACCACCGTCTTGTCTGCAGAAAAACAGCTTAAGCAAAGACATGGCATGCTCATCAAAGAAGACGTAATCATTACCGGTTACGAAATTCACTGCGGTGTCTCAGAATTCCATTCAGGTCACCAAGCTTTGGTTAGATTGGAAAATGGCGAACTGGAAGGCTACTGTTCTGAAGACAACCAAATCATTGGCACCTATTTGCACGGTTTGTTTGACCACCCTAATGCCTTAAACGCCCTACTTAATTGGGCGGGACATCAACAAAGCGAAGCGTTTAATTACACAGCTTATCGTGAAAGTGAAATTGAACGGCTTGCCGACAGCGTTGAGCAACACATGGATATAGATGAGCTTATTGAGACCTGTTGTGGGTTTAACCGTATCTAGTATAAACCAATGTAATTCTCTCTAATTGCCCCTTTCCAAGAGGGAACGTCTAGTAATTTTTTCCCTCCCCTTACAAGGAGAGAACTAAGGTGGGATGTATAAATTACCCTTCACTAAATCCATTAGGATTTTCACTTTGCCACTTCCATGCGTCGCGACACATGTCATCTAAATTCATACTTACTTGCCATTCTAATTTGGCTTTTGCTTTACTTGCATCAGCATAGAATTCTGCAATATCACCAGCTCGCCTTGATTCAATCCCATAAGAAATCGGCTGTCCACACGCTTTTTCAAACGCTGCGATCACCTCTAATACGCTGTACCCTTTACCAGCACCAAGATTGTACGCTTCAATGCTAGTTTTAGTCTGTTTAGCAAGCCGCTCTAGGGCTTTAATATGACCAAGCGCCAAATCCACCACATGAATGTAATCCCTCACGCCAGTGCCATCATGAGTTGGATAATCACCGCCAAACACACTTAGTTTGTCACGTTTACCTACAGCCACTTGCGCGATATAAGGCATCAAATTATTAGGAACACCATTAGGATCTTCACCAATCAACCCACTAGGATGAGCACCTACCGGATTAAAGTAGCGCAGTAATGCAACATTCCAACGAGAGTCTGCGACAAAAGCGTCTTGCAGAAATTGCTCGATCATGACCTTAGTACGCCCATATGGACTGGTAGAGCTCAGTGGAAAATGCTCAACATAGGGAATAGGATTGTTCTCACCATATACGGTTGCTGATGAGCTAAAGACCAAATTGAAAACCTGATGCTTAGCCATTACATCCAGCAAAAGTAAGGTGCTGGTGAGATTATTATGATAGTAAGTTAAGGGTATTTGAGTTGACTCACCAACTGCCTTGAGACCAGCAAAATGAATAACGGCTTCAATGTCATGCTTAGTGAAAATCGCATCAATGGCAACCTTATCGAGCAAATCAGCCTGATAAAAGATCACGGATTGCTGTGTGATGGTCTCAATTCGATTTAGCACCTCAGCATTAGAATTACATAGGTTATCAATCACAATGACCTGATATCCTTGCTCTAACAACTCAACACAAGTATGGCTACCGATAAATCCTGTGCCGCCCGTTACTAAGATTTGTTTCATATTCATTCCTATACTAAACCCTAAGATTATGTATATCTAAATCAATAGAAAATCAGGCCACCTCACGCGGCGAGGCAATACGCTTTCCTTGGTAGCGTTTTAATACCACTCGAAAACGCAAAATTAAAATGCACGCCAATAAAGTCAGTCCAGCACCTAAGCCCAAATAAAAACCACGTAAAGACAGAGTTTCAGACCAAGGACTATAATGTGATAACCAAAAGCCTAGCGGAATACTTAAGCCAAATAAGGATACACCAAAGGCAATCATAGAAGACCGCGTATCTCTAAAACCTCGCAAAGCCCCTGTGAATATTGTTTGCAGCATATCTGGGAATTGATAGAAAGAAGAAATTAACAAAATACTTGCGGCCAGCGCCACTACTTCTTCATCACGGCTGTAAAGATAGGGGATTTGCTGATGAAATACCTGTGTCGATATAAAACAAACACAAACATAGACCAAACCCAAGATCACAACCACACGCAGGCGTTTCATCACCCCTTCAACACCTTCTTTTGACATGGCTTTTGCAACAATAATGGCCGTTACCGCACTCATGGCCATCAAAGGTGTGAACAAAATCGAGGTATAAGACAGCACGATTTGACCGCCACCCAAGGCTAAATCACCAAAGGAAGAAATTAGCCAAGTCATTGAAGAAAAAAGGCCTACCTCAAACGCAAAAGCAAAACCTGCTGGCATGCCCACATTAAGTAGAATGCCAAATTGACGTGTATAACGCCAAACAACATGGGTAAACAAAGGCGACTTAGTAATAAAGCGGTCATACAAGAAAAAGACTAACACGGCTATATAAAGCGACAAACAAGAAGCAATGGCCGCACCTTTCGCACCAAGTTCTGGAAAACCAAATTGCCCAAAAATTAACACGTAATTGAATACAATGTTCAGCAATAAACCAATACTAGCAACAAACAGCGGTAAACTAGGACGCCCAGCGGCTTCAAATAAATTTTTGTACGCTGTCATCAAGGCCAACATAGGTAATGCTGGTGCAAATAGGTACAAATAGGCCACTGACACATCACGAGTTTCTGGTTCAGTCGCCATGGCTTCAGCAAACTGAGGTAAAACAATAATGGTAATAAGAACAGCCACCAAACCCAAAGAGACAGACAAACCTAGGGCTTGAGACATATATAGATTGACCAGCTTGGGCTGTCGACCATGCAAATGACGAGTAACCAATGGCGTAATACCAAAGGTAACACCAATCAAAAAACAGCCAATTGGCATCCATAAACTGGACGCTAATCCCACCGCAGCCAAATGCAAAGCGTCATAGTGCCCTAACATCACAGTATCCACCACACTAATCGACAACTCCAAGGTCATGGTCAAAATCATGGGAAACAGCAAATGCAGAACTTCTTTTAATACCACAAAACGCTTAGACACAGGCAACCAATCCATACAGCCAAAATAAAGCCGCTAATCTAACACCCTAGAAGAAACAATGCATCATTGCAGAGGCATCCAATGTAAAATCTCCTCTTAAAATCGTGGGCAGGATAAGTGAAGCAACATCCAACGTTAAAAGACAAAAAATACAATCCGAAAATAAAAAAGCCTCTTAAAAACCACGAGAATGTTGAACTCCTCACCAATAACCGACAAAATACCGCCTCTTTTTCATCTTGTCTGGGACTACGTATTCATGGCAATACTATCTACTCTTGGCCCATTACTATCTACTCTTGGCCCATTACTCATTGCCTTACTGATTGGTTACTGGCTTGATCTAAAACTTTTCAACGCAAAAAGAGTTTCAAAGTGGTTAGAGCAGCTGGTTTATCTCATTCTAGCACTCATCGGTTTTAGTCTAGGTTCGCTCGATAATCTGGTTGAAAAACTTATGATTGCGGGTTACCAAGCCATCATCATGATGCTCTTGGTTAGCGTTTTCAGCCTAGCTGGTCTCTACTTATCAGGTCGTTATTTCAACAACGAAATCGAGCAAAATACAGAACAACAAGCGCAAGCTAGTTTAAAACAAGCCCTATTGGATGCATTAAAAACCATCAGCTGGGTCTTGGCTGGGGTTATTATGGGCGTGATAGGCAAAAACTGGGCACTGGATATAGAAGAATACGTTACCGGGTTATTATATTTTCTCCTTTTCTTAATTGGCTGCCAACTTAGACAAGGTAACTATCGACTAAGAAAGATCTTTCTGAATAAACAAGGTGTCATCATCGCTCTGACCACCATAATAACCACTCTGTTGGCAGGCTGGTTTGGTAGCATGATCTTAGGTCTGGCGTGGTATCAGGGTCTAGCCGTGGTATCTGGTTTCGGCTGGTATAGCTTATCTGGCATCCTAATCACAGGATTGGGGGATCCCGTACTTGGCACCACTGCTTTCTTGATGGATTTAGGAAGAGAAATCATCGCATTGATGTTTATCCCTATTTTAGCTCGCATTAATAGCCACTTGTCCGTTGGCTACTGTGGCGCCACCGCAATGGATTTTACCCTACCTATTCTTGGTAAATTCCACGGTGCTCAAATCATTCCAGTGTGTATTGCCAGCGGTTTTATTATGAGTATATTGGCGCCCATTTTGATTCCCTTGTTTTTAAATATAAATTATTAAATAAAATATTCTGAATTATATTATTCATCTGTATAATATAATAAAATACAGTTAAGGAATGTATTTATGAGAACATTAGTGGTGGTAAGAACATTAAAAACGGGGGGGATGGAGCGAGTTGCGGTCAATCTAGCCGATGCCTTTTCAGAGCAAGGTCATGAAAGTCATCTTATGTATTTTAAGAAACGCTCTAATCCTATAAGTCCTAAAAATCGAAATGTAATAGTTCACCATTATGGCATAAACACTATCAGTTTTTTTAAACCAACAACCTTTTTTTTTACTCTAGTAGCAAAAATATTAAATCTATTTATCCGTAAATCATATTTTTTATTCTTTGGTTGGCATGGAGGCAAGCTACTTCAAAAAAAAGTATCACAACTTGAAAAAAATCATGGAAAATTTGATAAAATTATTTTTAGAGGTGAAGGCACTTATGAGATTATATGGTCTTTCAAGCATGATAAAGCAGTTTATGTATTAGAAAATATTGTTAAATCAAACACAAATAATTTTTTTATAAATACACAACGCAATAAAAAATTATTTCATCATAAAAATCTAGTAGCTGTTTCAACAGGTGTAAAAAATAGTGCCGATACATTTTTTTTAGAGAACAATATCACTCCAAAAAGTCTAAACGTTATTACAAACCCATGCCCAGTTGAACAAATTAGAGTATTAGCCGAAAAAGAAAGACCTAAAAGAGCTCCAACTGGCTCTTATATCGTCAATGTTGCTAGACTTGTTCCACAAAAAAATCACCACTTACTTATACAAGCTTACTCTAAAAGCAGTAAAAAACTTCCCCTCGTTATAGTTGGAGCTGGTAAACTTGAGTCAGAACTCAAACTATTAGCAATAAAATTAGGAGTTGAAGAAAATATTTACTTTGTCGGAAATCAGTCTAACCCTTATGTATGGATGAAACATGCAGAATTATTCGTGCTGAGTTCAAGCTTTGAAGGCTTGGGTATTGTACTTTTTGAAGCCCTTACTTGTGGTACTCCAATCATTTCAGTTGACTGTCCCGGTGGTGTTAGAGATATCTTAAAGGGAGAATTAGAAGCTTACCTCTGTCCCGCAGATCCTATAGAGCTTGCGAACAAAATCGACCACGTCCTTGAAAAAGGTGGTTATTCAATAAAAGAAGAATGGCTAGAAGATTTCAAGCCTGAAAATATCGTTTCAGCTTACTTAAAATGATAATCCCATACATTGGACCAAATAAAAGTAAGCTTTACGTCAAGAAAGAATTACAAGAAAACACGCTTTTGCAAACAGTGTCATGCTTTTGTAAAAGCGGTTGTTTCAAGCTATACACTCACATTAATCTCACTTTACGTCTTGTGCTTTGTAGAATCATTCTCTTAATAAAAGAGAGATCTTTTGGAACTCAAACAAAGTGTGCAGGTGAAGGGGTCGCTTTGGTATAGTGAGACACATAAGATTGGCATAACCTAACTAGGTTATGTTAGAACACTTATGTTATAAAAGAGCGATGGATCTGATTTTACAAAGCACAAGACCAATCATGTTCTTTGTCGTAACCTTGTAAAACTGCTGACACATAAATAGTAACAGAATCAAACTCCGTCGAAAGCCAATCCACTCATGTGGTAATAAATTTAACAATGGAACACTTTTTATTATGAAAAAAACTCTCATCGCGACGTTAATGATGTCTTCCGTTGCCCTAGTATACGCTCACGACCATGACGTGACACTAGAAACCAAAGAACAAAAACTTGGTTATAGTATGGGCACTATGTTTGGTTCGCGTATGGCGCAAAATCTTCCTGAATTAGATATCGATACTTTTATTGAAGGATTCAAATCGGCTTATCAAGGTGAAGAACCTAAAATGACAATGGAAGAAATCACTCAGTCGATTCAAAGTTTCCAACAAGAAGAAATGGAAAAAGCTCAACTGGCTCAGCAAAAGGCGATGGAAGAGTCAAAAGCCGCATCAGAAGCTTGGTTAGCTGAAAAAGCCATAGAAGATGGCGTGATGAAAACAGACTCAGGTTTGATGTACAAAATCATCACTAAAGGCGCTGGCGATATGCCAAGCGCAACAGATACAGTAAAAGTGGATTACGAAGGCTCACTAATCGATGGAACCGTATTTGACAGCTCTTATGAGCGTGGTGAGCCAATCACTTTTCAGCTTGATGGTGTCATTCCTGGTTGGACAGAAGGCTTACAGCTAATGCCTGTTGGCTCTAAGTACGAGTTGTATATTCCATCAGACCTAGCATACGGCCCTGGCGGCACAGGCCCAATTCCACCCAATGCAGCGCTTAAATTTGTCGTTGAATTGCACAAGATAGTAAACGAAGAAAGCGAAACAGAAGCCGCCAAGTAAATACTTTGCTGTGAAAAATAAATGGATTCAAAATGGTCATCAGTTGATGACCATTTCTTTACACCAAGTACCTAAGCGAATTACTTTGCATCAGTCTCCGCCATTACAATTTCACCGCACCAAATCGCAACTTTCAGTCATATCTTATATACCTAAACCCATAATTATTTGTATACTACGCACCGATCATTTTTTCCTTAACACTGATATGAGTTTACAATGATATTTTCTGCTACTAGATTTACCCGCTTATTTGAACGCAGAGCATCGGAAGAACAACCTGCTTGGCTTATATACATAGGTACTCTATCAGTAGTAATCTATGCAATTTCAAGAACAGGCTTCCCTAAAGTAGCAGAAATAACATCATCAATAGCGGTTCTTATTGGATTATGGGGACTGTTCAAATATGGAAAAATCGTAAATAGCCATATTTTATTAAGATTTCTGTGGATAGGAATTATTCTCCAACTAATATCTTGGGGGCTCGCCAATTATATTACCCCAGAGTGGGCGGAAAGCACGCCAAGGCTTAGTAACCTAAATGGCTGGTTTCTTTTTATTCCATTTGGATGGCTCATTGCTCAAAAGAAAAATGCAATTTGGCTAATATGGGGAGCTGCAGCATTAAGCGTACTACTATCTCCTTGGATAACTGGACAAGGATTTGATGAATTAATAGGAGGCATTAATGGTGGTAGAGTAGATTTTAACCTTTTAAATGCGCAACATACGGCTTTATTTTTTGGGTCAGTATTTATCGGCTTATGCTGCTTTTCTGTAAAGCTTTACAATAAAAACAAATTATTAACAATACCAATTTCGCTGTTAATATGTTACACTTTATTAGTTTTTTATATTATTCAAACACGTCAAGGGTGGATTTCCCTCCTCATTACAGCAGTAATAATGTCTATTTTTTTGGTTATTAAATATAGAAATAAACCATCAAAAAAAATATATATAGTTATCATTGCGTCTCTGATTATAAGTTTTATTTCATTAGCTTTTTTAACCTTTAAAAATGATAAAATAATACAAAGATTTATGGTGGAAAGAGAAGCTATATCTGCTATAAGCTCACTTAGGTTTGATGAGGTACCATATTCTAGTCTTGGAATAAGATTTCATTCTTGGGTAGCCGCTACCAACTTTATAAAGGAAAAACCCTTATTTGGATGGGGGGGAAATGGAAAGTCATTAGTAATGAAGCATACGCAATGGTTACCTGAAAATATTCAAAATCAATTTGGTCATCTTCATAATACTTATCTTGAACTACTAGTAAATTATGGTATTGTGGGCTTATTATTTTATTTTTCTATCTGGATAGTTATTGGTAGAATGCTTTATAAAGAAGTTAAAGCAGATAAAATTGATAAAGAATTTAGTTATATTTATATATCTATACTAATATTTTGGGGTATTATAAACTTCTTTGAATCATATCAGAACTTTTGGACTGGAGAGTTTTATTTTAATATTTTTATGACTGGAATATTATCAAGAATATGGCACTCAAAACTATCTCCTAAGTAAATAGAAACCAATTTAAGAAATAAAGAAGAGAGAAATGATTAATATATTATTGTGTTCTGATGAAAACTACGCAGCATATAGCTCTATTGTGATGATTTCTTCATTAATAAACACAACCTGTCCAGAAAAATTTTCCTTTTACTTATTAACACCTGGATTAAAAAAAGAAACAAAGAATAAACTATATAAAGCAGTTCAATACTATAGTGCTCAGTTAAAAATTATTGAAGTAGATAATTCAAACTTGAGCTATTCAAATATGGAATTAGGTCGATTTGGATTAAGTTCGATTTTACGTTTATTAATGCATATTCATCTACCTCCAAAAGTCAAAAGAGTTATTTATCTAGATTCCGACCTGCTTATATTGGGTGATCTGGAAGAGCTTTGGAAAAAAAACCTAGATAATTTCGCTTTAGGTGCTGTAACTGATCTTTGCTCTCCAGAAACTTTTATTAAAAGGAATTCTAATTATTTTAATAGTGGTGTACTTCTGATTGACCTAATAAAATGGAAGGAAGATCAAATTGGTGAATTATCATTATCTTATCTAAACAAGAACTCTGATATTTTAAAGTATCCTGATCAAGACGCTTTAAATTATATCTTAAGAGATAACTTTTTTCCCATTGATCTTAGCTGGAATTTTCAACCAACCTCTTACTCAGCTTATGAAAAGAGTTTTCATTATCTAGATAGCAGAAAAGATGAACTTTATCAGTCAATTAGAAAACCTAATATTGTACATTTCATTGGAGCATTGAAGCCGTGGCATGCAAATTGCACACATCCTTTGCAAGAATTATTTATTGATTTTTCTAAAAACACACCCTGGCCAATTAATATTAAAGAGCTACGAGCAAGCTTATCTATCTTTCAAAAAATAAAATTTTTTTTAAAGCAAAATAAAATTAAACGTCGCAAAATAATGTGCGATTATCAAAGACCTATTTAGTCACCCCTCAATAATGGCGTTTTAGGCTTTAAATGCCTTACGGCTTTCTCGATTTTCGCCATCAAAAACGCTATTACTGTCCACTTCCCCTAAACTGAGACAGACATAATTAGAGTTTTCTGTAATGATTAATACAGGAGACGACTATGAAAAAATCACGTTACACAGAGACACAGATCATCGCAGTATTAAAAGAAGTGGATTCCGGAATGAAGGTAGAGGAAGTATGCCGTCAGCATGGAATCAGCAGTGCAACCTATTACAATTGGAAATCCAAATATGGGGGGATGGAAGCCTCCGATGTGAAACGATTAAAAGAGCTTGAAGAAGAAAACGCTAAGCTTAAAAAAATGTACGCGGATGTCAGTTTAGAAAATCATGCGATCAAGGAATTAGTCGCAAAAAAGGGTTGGTGACAGCAGATAAACGAGATTGCGTTAGTGTATTGGTTGAAGCTGGTCTAAGTATTTTTAAGGCTTGTCAGTTTGTAAAGATTGGCCGTTCAACATTCTATCGCCCAGAGCAGGATTCTGGAAGTGTTTTGGTCGTATGCGATTTAAGGGCTATCCGTTTAACCATAAGCGTGTTTATCGTGTGTACTGCCAGATGGGGCTGAATTTAAAACGCAGAACGAAGCGTATGCTTCCAAAACGCGTTGCACAACCGTTGGCAGTGTTAGACCAAGTGAACCACCAATGGGCACTGGATTTTATGCACGATACTTTATACTGCGGCAAACGATTTAGAACACTTAATCTTGTCGATGAAGGGACACGAGAATGTTTGGCGATAGAAGTTGATACATCGCTTCCGGCTGAACGAGTGGTGCGCACTTTAGAACAGTTAAAAACAGAGCGTGGCTTACCTAATCAAATTCGAGTAGATAATGGTCCTGAGCTTATCTCAGCCAAGCTGACCGACTGGTGTGAGGCACATAATATCAACTTGGTTTATATCCAGCCTGGTAAGCCACAGCAAAATGGTTTTGTGGAGCGTTTCAACGGTTCATTCCGTAGAGAATTTCTTGATGTCTATCTGTTTGAGAGCCTTAGCCAAGTAAAAGAAATGGCTTGGTTCTGGCGATTGGATTACAACGAAGAACGAACACATGAAAGTTTGGGTAACCTGCCTCCGGCAGCTTACCGAGCAAAACTGGAAAACTCTAGTTTAGAGCTGTGCCATTAATGGGGAAGTGGACACTCCTGTGTTTAGATTATGAGAAAATTCTACTTTTGGCTGCTACTAATTTTCGGGAGGATTACCGGTAGATAAGATTGTACTGATTGAACACCTATCTCAATGTGGCAATTTTACAACTTCTAATGAAGTCTGTTTTTACTAGATCACTCATATTAAAGGAGAAACTGGGAGAAAGTTCTGTTCTTGGCCTTCAACCTTCTAAACTTGTTTCTTTAACGAAACCACCTTAGATTCAGCCGTATTTACTCTAGTCATTTTCTTTGTATTCCAAACTAAATCGCCAATACCATCAGTTGGATTAAAGTCCGTCGGCGCACTTAACAAAATCTCTCGAATACGCTCATGTTGAAAATCATGACAAGCTGCATCTAAATCAGACATCACACATTCGAAATCATCTAACGGAAGAAATCTCTCATTTGCCGTCATAATCCTTTCGTGCTGAGTTTCTTTAACATTATCCCCAATCAATAGCTCTTCGAAAAGCTTTTCACCAGGACGCAACCCAGTGAATTGGATTTCGATATCACCCTCTGGATTATTATCCGATTTTACTTCAAGACCAGATAACCGAATCAAGTTCATTGCAAGATCAACAATCTTGACTGGCTGCCCCATATCCAAAACAAATACATCGCCACCTTTACCCATGGCCCCAGCTTGTATGACTAATTGAGCGGCTTCTGGTATGGTCATAAAATAACGAATGATTTCGGGGTGAGTGACAGTAATCGGAAAGCCTTCTTGTATCTGCTTTTTAAAGACGGGGATTACAGAACCTGAGGACCCCAAAACATTACCAAAACGAACCATGCAAAAACGTGTGAATTTCTTTTGTCTAGTAGCCTTTTCCATTTCAGCTTCTGCCAAAGCTTGTAAACCAAGCTCTGCCATACGTTTTGTTGCGCCCATTACATTGGTCGGCCGAACAGCTTTATCAGTAGAAATTAAAACAAAAGACTCCACTCCACTCTCGATGGCCGCTTTTGCACAATAATAGGTACCAAAAGTATTATTGCGCACTCCTTCTACAACATTGTACTCTACTAAAGGCACATGTTTATAGGCTGCAGCATGGTATACCGTCTGAACCCTAAAAGCCTTCATAATTGACGCTAGACGATTGACTCGTTGAACAGACCCAATCAAAGGAACCAATTCAATGTCAGTATCGTTATCCAGAAGCTCTTTAAGCTCTTTGTCAATTTGATAAACCGCATATTCAGACACATCGAAAATTATCAAGACTTTTGGTTTAAAAGTAATAATTTGACGACATAATTCAGAGCCAATCGAACCACCAGCACCGGTAACCATAACCACTTTATGCTTTATGTTAGCAGACATTAGAGTGACATCAGGTTCAACAATTTCTCTACCTAAAAGATCATCTACCGCAACATCTTGTAGCTCACTGATTTTTGCTTTACCTGAGACAATGTCATTAAAATCTGGGACGGTTAAGACTTCAACAGAATATGGAAGAAGATTATCAATCACTTTCTTTCGCTCAGCACGAGTCGCTTTAGGAATAGCTAAAAGGACTTTGTCGATATCGTATTTTTTTATCAAATAATCAATATCATCAACTTTGTAGACAGGAACCCCTTGGATAATGGTATTTAATAAAGATACATCATGGTCAATAAAGCCTTTGACTCGAAAGTCACTAGTTTGACGAAGTGCCAGTGTTAATTGGCGACCAGTCGAGCCAGCACCGAAAACCAAAACAGCTTGGCTCCCTTTTCGAGGCACTTGCGACACTAGGCCGCGAATTACAGCACGAGAACCACCTGCAAGCAAAACAAGAAAAGGAAAGTAAATTATTGGTACAGTACGTGGTATCTGCGCATCAAAAAAATAAGCCAAGGATGTCATCGCAAGTGAAGATAAAGCAGAACCTAACAAAATAGTACTGAATGCATGAAAAGTTAAATAACGTAATACGGCTCGATATAAACCAAGTTTCACATTACCAATTAAAGTAAAAACTAGCGTGCCGGTTAATACCCACATCACTTCATTGTTAATAAACGAAGAAAACTCTCCGAGGCGAGCCCAATAAGCTAAAGAAAAGGCTAGAATGATAAAACAAGAATCAACGACGAGACTAATAATTCGCTTATAAAGTCTGGGCAAAGACCATATGAAATTAAAACTATTCATCATTAACACTACCTATTTTATCGCATGCCATTTAAAAATATACATCCTTAAGCCTGCCAACATCTAAAAATTAAATGCTACTACTTAGGCATCTAATCAAGAAGAAAGCAAATAGCAAAGTCAACTAAGTTTTCCGCCTCAACCAAAGCACCAATAGCTTAACGCTTTAAAACAATGAGTTAGTAAAATTAGTTTTTTACTCTGTCTCCTAAGCCACTTCCAGTCAGGGTTTTAATGACATAAACAAAGTAATTTTTAATAGACATGTCATTTATCATCTTTGCATCAGTTTCAGCCAGCAACTCAGGTGTCGACATATCAATATCCGAAATCTGTGCTAAACCCGTAATACCCGGACGCACAGCAAACACACCTTTTGTTTCACGGGCTTGCGTCAACTCAGTTTGATTAAACAACCCAGGGCGCGGACCAACTAAGCTCATATCACCTTTTAGTACATTCCACAGTTGTGGCAATTCGTCTAATTTCGTCTTACGGAGATAACCACCTAACCGTGTGATAGAACTAGTAGAAGCCAAATGACTCGCCACGGAGGCGGTATCTACTGACATAGTACGAAACTTCACCAGAGTAAACGGCTTCTGATGACGTCCCACCCGTTCTTGTCGAAACAGCGGAGAACCCGTGTCAAAAAGACCAATAATATAAATCAGCAAGAGAACAGGAAAGCCACATACTAAGCCCAACAAAGAAAACACAAAATCCAATAACCTAATCATTCACTTCATCCAATTTTTAATTTTTCTTCTTAGCTGCTAAGGCAAAACCATGCTCAACAGAATAAGGCGGGGCCCAGTCTAACGTATTTTTCGTATGTTCAATGTCCAGTTGCAAAGACCCAACCAAACGATCCGCCACGTCCTCTTTTTTAAACAGTTTACCAGCCAGTTTAAAACACCATACAGGTGCAGGAAGCGATAAATTGGCTTTGCCTTGTGCCTTTGCCATTAAATCAACCATACGAGATGTCGACATATCATCGTCATCAGACACTAAAAATACTTGGTTGGCAGCCTTAGGGTGATCGATACAGATCTTAATCAAATCAACCAGATTATAAACAGAAACCAAGCTACGCTTATTCTGATTAATAGCACGAAATGGCAAAGGGAAGCCTTTACCAACCAGTTTAATCAAAGAGGCAAAATTGGCTTTAACCCCTTCACCATAAACCAGCGGTGGACGGACAATAACAACCTCCATGCCAGTTTCTTTGCCTAGCGCTAATAACTGTTCTTCTGCTTCAGACTTAGACTGACCATAAGGGTCTTCTGGACTACGCGCATCAAACGCTGTAAAAGGCTGACGACCAGACGTGGATTCACCATTTACCTTGATCGAGCTCAAAAAAATAAAGCGCTTTACACCTGCTTCTACGGCTTGGCGAGCTAGGTTTAATGTTCCTTCTGTATTGACAGCACGAAACTCAGCAAGCGGATCAGAAGAAGAGTCATTCATAATATGGACGCGGGCGGCACAATGAATTATACAATTCACTCCGGATAAGGCATCACCCCATTGCGTTTTTTTATCAATTTCGGAAATTTCAACACATTCACAAAAATCTGCTGAGAGTTTATCTCGAACAACAGACAAAACTTGACGAGATTTTATAAGGACAGTGTAAAGTTGCTTACCTACAAAACCAGTAGCGCCAGTAAGCAAAATATTTGATTGCATTTTCATGTTTCCAAAAGATCTCTGTAAATCACCATATGTTGATCAACAATTTTTTCAATTGCAAAGACCTCTTCTGCCAAAGTTCTACCAGCTTCGCCCATTGATTTTCGTAATCCAGCATCTTGTACCAAAGTCTCAATTACATCAGCAAGGGCGACAGCATTTTTCACAGGAACAAGATATCCTGTTTTTCCAGGTATTATCGCATCTCTACATCCAGGAACATCAGTAGTAACAACCGGACGACCACACGCTGCTGCTTCAACCAAACTTTTTGGCAAACCCTCACGGTAAGAAGGCAAACAAATTATGTTTGCCTCACTATAATGTTTGGCAATGTTTTTTTGGTAGCCAAGCAATTGCACGTAGCCAGAAGCGGCCCATTGATCAAATTCAGTTTGAGTAACACTAGTAGGATTACCTATATCGGGCGAACCAATCAACCTCATATCAACCAAAACATTCCGGTCATTCAGTATTTTAGCCGCTTCAATAAACTCAATTACACCTTTGTCCTTAAGCAAGCGCGCAGCCATAGCAACAACTGGAACCCCTTCAGGGGCAGGTACAAAAGGATAATCCAAAAGGTCAACACCAGACCCTCGGATCATTCTTACCTGATATGCCTTTAATGTTTTTAAAGACAACAAAACATCACGATCGTCTGGGTTTTGAAAAATAACCGACAAGCGCTTCTGGTTAAAGGCAAAACGATACATCAGAATCACTAACCAGCGACGCAAACGAGCTATGATTGTTTCTGCTATAAAAACCGTCCCTAAACCAGATACCGCACTTACAACAGCTTCAATCCCGATCACACGTGCCGCGATACCACCATATAACACTGGTTTAATAGTAATAAGATGAACCAATGATGGCTTTAACGCCTTAAATAATTTAATCAAACTAATTAACGTTTTTAACTCATTAAGCGGATTCTGACCGCTTCTAGCAAAAGGCACAAGATGATGAGTAAAACCTAGGGACTGGATAGATTTAACTTCCGGTCCTTCAGCAGTAGCTACATGAACATCAAAACCTGCTTTTTGCGTCGCTAGAGCGAGAGGCAGTCTATGAGATAAGAAAAACTCGGACGCATTTACCACAAAAAGGATACGTTGTGTTTCTTTAATCAAAGCCCATCAACCTACATTTTTAATATACCAAGGCATAGCCTTGGCGATCCCATCCATAATACAGTATTCAGGTGCATAGCCTAATCTACTTTTGGCTTTGCCAATATCAGCTTGAGAATGGCGCACATCGCCAGCACGAAAATCACGATATACCGCTTGTATATCATAAACCAGACCGTTTTTAGCTAACGCAGTTTGCAGCGCATGAAATAAATCATTTAAGGTCGTACGGTCACCGAGAGCAACATTATACACTTCGTTTTTAGCATCTTCTGGAGCAGTGGCGGCAAGAATATTCATTTGAACGGTATTTTCAATGAAACAAAAATCTCGACTTGTTTCGCCATCGCCATTAATAAATACTTCATGTCCTTCGATCATAGACGCAGTCCACTTTGGAATAACGGCCGCATAGGCACCATTGGGGTCTTGTCGCTGCCCAAATACGTTAAAGTAACGCAAGCCTATCGTTTCAAAACCATAAGTTTTGGCAAACACATCTGCATAAAGTTCGTTGACATATTTCGTTACTGCATAAGGAGAAAGCGGCTTGCCGATATTATCTTCTACCTTGGGTAATGCAGGGTGATCGCCATAAGTAGAACTGCTTGCTGCATAGGTAAAACTTTTCACTTCTGCATCACGCGCTGCTACCAACATGTTCAAGAACCCACTGATGTTGGTTGCGTTTGTAGTGATAGGGTCGTTTATTGAACGAGGAACAGATCCAAGTGCTGCTTGATGCAACACATAATCCACACCTGAACAACCTTTTCTACAGTCATCCAAATTACAGATATCACCTTCAATAAAAGTAAAGCCAGCCCACTGCTCAGCATTGACCAATCCTTTAACCTCATCTAAGTTGTGCTGATGCCCCGTCACAAAGTTATCTAAACCAATAACTTTTTGGTTAAGCTTCAACAAATGCTCCAATAAATTAGAACCAATAAAGCCAGCAACGCCGGTTATCAGCCATGTTTTAGGCTGTAATTTTAATGTTTCAGTTGATTTTTGATACGCTGTCATTCTATTTATCTGTCCTTTCTTGTTTACAAGCGTAAATCAGCTTGTTCGCGAGGCAATACATATTTCAGATCATACAGTACATGCTCGCTCTTACCCAATGAGCGAATTTTAGCTGTCCCCATCTGTGCGAATTCATCATGAGCAACCGCTAGAATAATGCCGTCATATTGACCAGCAGCTGGGTCATCAATTGGAGAAATATCATATTCATGTTCCGCTTCTTTTGCATTGATCCAAGGATCATAGCAATCAACTTGCACACCGAAGTCTTGTAGTTCCTGAATAATATTGACAACCTTGGTGTTACGTAGATCAGGACAATTTTCCTTAAAGGTTAAACCTAATACCAATACCCGAGCACCATCTACATGAATACGCTTTTTCAGCATGGCTTTCACCAGCTGGCTAGCTACATAGACCCCCATACCATCGTTTAAACGACGACCAGCTAAAATAATCTCTGGATGGTAGCCAACAGATTGTGCCTTATGGGTAAGATAATAAGGATCAACACCAATGCAATGCCCACCCACCAAGCCAGGACGAAACGGCAAGAAATTCCATTTAGTTCCTGCTGCTTTAAGCACTTCTTCGGTATCTATACCTAATTTGTTAAAAATCAACGACAGTTCGTTGATAAGTCCAATATTGACATCACGCTGAGTGTTTTCGATGACTTTAGCCGCCTCGGCTACCTTAATAGAAGATGCTTTATGTGTGCCAGCAGTAATAATAGAACGGTACAATTGATCAATGGTTTCCGCTATTTCTGGTGTGGAACCAGATGTCACTTTCAAAATAGTCGTCACACGATGCTCTTTATCACCTGGGTTAATACGCTCTGGGCTGTATCCACAGAAAAAGTCTTTATTAAAAGTTAGTCCAGAAACACTCTCTAGAACTGGAACACAATCTTCTTCGGTCGCACCAGGATATACAGTAGATTCATATATCACGATGTCCCCCCGTTTAAGCACTTTACCAATGGTTTCACTTGCCTTAATAAGCGGAGTAAGGTCCGGCTGTTTATGCTCATTGATCGGTGTTGGCACGGTGACAATAAATACATTACAGGCTTTTAAACCATCTAACGAATTACTGTATGTTAAATATTCAGCCGACGCTAACTCAGCATCATCCACTTCTAACGTACTATCATGACCATTAGTCAATTCGGCCAAACGAATGGAATTAATATCGAAGCCTAGTACTGGATATTTCTTGCCAAATTCTACCGCTAGCGGAAGGCCTACATAACCTAAACCAATAATAGCAAGTCTAAAATGATTCATTAATTTACTCCAAAACTTCTTCTTTAAAATACAAAACAGAATTTGAATATTTAACCTACTATATCAGCGATTCTGATCTAACCAAGCTTGAAACATCAACACAGTCCATAGCTGAGCTTGCCAGTTTCGTTTACCCGCAATGTGCTCTTGCCATTTTTGACGTACTAGCGATACATCAAAGAAGCCCTCTTCCTGTAATCGTTGTGTATCTAATAAATTTTCTGCCCATGCTTTTAATGGTCCTCTTAGCCATTCAGCCAAAGGCACACCAAAGCCCATTTTAGGACGTTCAATAAGCTCCTTAGGCACATGTTTATACAAAACTTCTCGTAGTACCCATTTACCAACACCATTACGAATTTTATATTCAAGTGGTAACGATGCAGCAAACTCTATAACAGATGGATCAAGAAAAGGAACACGAGTTTCTAGAGACACAGCCATTGCAGCACGATCTACCTTAGCTAATATATCAGTTGGCAAATATCCGACCATGTCTTGTACCATCATTCTTTCTATAGGCTTTAAAAAACTAAGATCTGGGGTGGCTAATACTCCCTTATTCCGATTTATCAACCACATATCAGGTTCATCAACACTAGATATTAAGCTTGTATACAAATCATCAACATTTTTACTAGATAAAACCTTAGCACCTTTATGAAGCTTATCGCCTATATTTACCTGAGGCCTATTCGAGGGAGTTATAATATTGAATAATTTAGACCAATGCTCGGGTGAAACAGATTGAATGCTACTGCTAACTAACTTACGTAACGGTACTGGAATTGGCGATAAATATTTCCAAATATTGTTAGTCATAGTGTAACGGTTATAACCACCAAACAACTCATCACCGGCATCACCAGATAGACTAACGGTGACTTTTTGCTTAGCTATTTGAGAAACCAAGTACGTCGGAATTTGAGAGGAATCAGCAAATGGTTCGTCATAAATGTGTGGCAGCTTAGGAATAACATCTAAAGCATCTTGCCCAGATACATACATATCGTAATGATCTGTGCTTAAATGCTGAGCAACAGCACGTGCATGTTCTGCTTCGTTATACTCTTTGTCATCAAAACCAATAGAGAAGGTTTTTATTTTTTTCATTGATTGAGCTTGCATCAACGCCACGATAGCACTTGAGTCCACTCCGCCAGACAAAAAAGCACCAAGCGGAACATCGGCATTCATTTGCAATGCAACCGCGCCTTTTAGAGTTTCTCCTAATCGAGCTACCGCATCATTTTCAGTGCCGCTGAAGGGACTCATCATTCCGCTTCTTTGCACCTCAACTGTTGACCAATAAATAGCCTTATTAACTGCATCATCACCTATTTTAACGCTGACAATACAGCCAGGCTCTAATTTATAGAGATTTTCATAAATAGAATAGGGTGCTGGAATAGCGTTATAACGAAGATATAATGCTAGCGCATCATGAGAAATCAAGTTATTAAATTTTGGCAATGTTCTAAGAGCTTTTAATTCTGAAGAAAATACGAAGTTATCATTGACCCAACCATAATAGAGTGGTTTTTCCCCCATTCGATCACGCGCAAGTGATAACGTTTCATTTTCCTTATCCCACAAAGCAATGGCAAACATGCCTTTGCTCTTTTTTAGGGTTGCTTCTAATCCCCATTTCTCGATCGCTGCTAATAATGTTTCTGTATCAGAATGACCACGCCAAAGCCTTGTCTCATCGCGCTCTAATTCAGTACGTAATAAATGATGATTATAAATTTCACCATTGAAGACTAATGCATACCTCTCAGATATTGATTGCATAGGTTGATGCCCAGCAGAGCTTAAATCCACAATAGATAACCTAGCATGTGCCAAACCGATACCCGCACTTTGGTCAAACCAAATCCCTTGATCGTCAGGGCCACGATGCCGAATTGCATTAACCATATTAGATAAATCAATATCTGGCGAAGTAGACTTCCCTAAAAAACCCGCTATTCCACACATTATCTTTTGTAGCCTTCTAGTTCTTTATACAGATCTATATAACGAGACACCATTTTATCTACAGAATACTTCTCAACTATACGTTGATTCAGCACTAGCCCAAGCTCATTTCGCTCCTCAACTGTTTTTTCCAACAAATCGATAAGTTTATTAGCTAAGTCGATAGAGTTATTAATTTCAGCAATAGGTACATTTTCCCCACCTAATGCTGCGGCATCACCAGCATCAGTAGATATACATGGAACGCCCGCTAACATAGCCTCTCCCAATACATTAGGAAACCCTTCACTACGTGAAGGCAAACAGAAAATATCCATTGCCTTTAAACACACAGAGACATCAGAACGTTCACCAACTAAAATAAAATTATCAGGATAAGATGTTTTGTTAATCCATCCAGTGACTTTCGAATTAGATAATTCCAAATCACGACCAACCATCAAAAATTTTATACTTGGAAACCGTTGTGAAATTAAATCAGCAGCAGCTATAAAAACGTCTTGTCCTTTATCTTGTGATAAACGACCGATACAACCAATAACAAAATCATTTTTTGATATACCAATATCTTTTTTAAATAAAGACACAGAACTAAGATCGACCTGAGACGCCTCTATATCAAAACCATTGGGTATGACCTTCATTTTAGAGGCATCATACCCAATTTCTATATGTTTCTCTTTCGCTTTTTCAGCGACGACAACAATTTTAGTAGGAATCCAATAAGACAACCAAGACAAAACTTTACGAATAATAGCCGTAATATAAGAACCTTTTTTTAGTTCCGTTGTCCGAATTCCCCAGATAATTTTTTGCCCCCCTGATAACATACTCGCAAAACTAGCAACCAGATCTGAATAATATAACCACGATTGAATAATTTCAGGCCTTTCATCTTTAATTATTTTATTTAACTGCAAAATAGCACTGGGGAAATGCATGATACTTTTAACATTCAAACAAAAAACATCAATACCTTCTAACCTTAGGTCGTCTGCAATTTTGCCTTCACTTTTCAAAGTAACAACTTTGACTTGAACTCCATCAGGTAGGTTTAATATTAGTTTCTTAAGTGCTATTTCGGCACCGCCTACGTCTAGACTATTAATCAAATAAAGAATCATAATCTAATATCGTTTATCATAGAGAGTTGAATACGAATCTGTAAGATCCTTCCCACCCCAGTCAAACCAGGATGCGTATATAACATCATTTACAGATAGTGATATTATAGCGTTAATAAATGTAGGTCTATCAAACATAGAAAAAAACAAAAACAAAAAAATAAAAAAAGAATAGAAATAAAAGAAATAAAATGGCACACAAATCGATTTTAAAAAATTAAACCTCTTAAAAAATTTATCTTTTCCCATATAAAACACAATAGAAACAATTATCAGACCATAAATTTCTTGACGCTTTCTATCAAAAACTTCTTCAAGCAAATTCATTACACTATACTCATTAATATAAAATCTTATAGGTGCAGGAATTGAGGATGTAAACAACACAGAACTAGTAGAAACATAGAAAAAAAACAGTAAAAGAAAAAAAGTACATAAGAAATAAACAATATTTCTCCTAAAAAACACCACACCAGCTAGACATAACAAAAATCCGACAGGGTGAAAAAAACCACCCAAAAGAAACACTCGCCTACCTGTAATCAAATATCCAACAAACCACATTAAAACCAGAGAAAGCCCGGAATAAAAAAAGGCAAGAAGATAAAGAAAAGTAATAAAAAAAACATCAAACAACAAAATAGATTGCTTATTATTCTCCTGACGATTACGCATTATTTTCTTGGCCGAATAATATACTGGAAAAGATATCAGGAATGAAGCAAGATAGCCAGCTGGAATACCAAGCCTTGATAATATTTCATATAAGTAACTTAAAAGCCAATATCTTGGAAAAACAACCTCACCAAAGAGAAGGTCCACTTGGTTTAATGTTTCATCATAAAAATAATAAGATACACTATGAGCATAGAAATCAAATCCTGTAGAGTTGTTCATAAAGACTAGTACAGAAAAAAAAGAAACAACCAAGCCAAACTTACTGATTCGAACACTCACAACTTAGACCACACAAAATTTATTGAATAATAAGCTAACCGCAAAAAAACCTTTGATAAATTCTTTAAACTCAAAAAATACCAATATCTAAGCAATCGAAAATTAAATAAAACCATTTTAGAAGAGCGTTTATGAATAGCAGCGGGAGCACATAATCTATCTTCTCCCTCCGAATCATATACTCTACAAATCAGATCAGAAAGAAAACCACCACGTTTATACTTATGAAGTATTTTGTAATATGCTAGTGATTCACACCCTCTCAAACTGGTTGGATAAATAAACTCAGAAATGGCCATTTTCGCTAAAACAGGTAGACATTCTCCAGAAACGCCTCCATTAATTAAAAAACTTAAATCAAATCTTCTTGCATCAAGGGGGGGGCCAATCAATTTTTTTTTCTGAGAGTCAATGCATCTAAAAAAATAAATCGAATAATTTGGATTTGCTGATATAGTTGACAGTATACTAGCGCCAGCATTATTAGTAAAAATATCATCCGAGTCCATAAAGACAATATAGTTACCGCTGGCATTATCAACACCTATATTTTTAGCACCCGTAACACCAATATTTTCTTTAAGCGCTATTAATTTTAAAATCCCTTGAGAAATTTCTTTAGAAAACCTTTCAGACAAAAAATCATATGTTCCATCTTGTGAAGCATCATCAACCACTATTAGTTCTTGAAAAAAACCTTCATCAATAATTCTCAAGGAGGATTCGATCGATGAAACCACTTTTCCTTTTCTATTATAAGTAGGAGTTACAATAGAGATCATTTCTTTATTCCAAAGAAACTCAGAGCATAACCAAAAAATGCTTTTGCATTAAAATTAGATCTCATAGAAGCTAATAAGTACTTTCTATAATACAAGCCTCCTTTATACCAACGCATTCCTCGCAAATGATGAGACATAACGCGAGAGACATCTTTATAATAAAAAGGGTATTTTGATAATATTATAGAGGCTGATATTAGATGATCTTGAAGCAATTCAATTCTAAAATTATTTTTTTCATTGGATGTAATATTATCATTATGACGACGATGTTTACTGAGAATATAATCCAAATAATTTATTTTCCCACCGTTTTCTAACGATTCAACCCAATATAACCAATCACTTGCGATCGGTACACGACTATCAAATCCGTGTTTAGGAGTAGAGTTTCTTCTAACCATAGCGGTGCATCCACCTACAAAACAGCCATAACGAATCATATGCCGTATATTCCCATCTATGCGTGGAGACAATTTACTTGAGTATGCAATAGTTTTCCCCGAAGAGGAATCAAAAACTTCAGAATCAGAATAACAAATTGCACAATCATCATTAGTTTCCATATAAGAAACCTGCTTGCTAAGTTTCTCTGGCAACATCAAATCATCTCCTCCCATCCAAGCAATATATTTTCCTGAGCAAGCAAAATGGGCAACATTTGAATTTAGTGTTATTCCCTGATTTTTTTCTGCTAAACACAAGACAAATTTTCCTGGGTACTCGAGATCATAACTACGCAACATATCTTGAGTACCATCAGTTGAATAGTCGTCAGCCACAACAATCTCAAAGTTTGGATAATCTTGCTCAAGACACGATTCAATACACTCCTTTAAATAATCTCTTTGATTATAAGTAATAATTGCGACACTAACTAATGGTAAATCTTGTTTCATTTAGTTTTCTCGATATCAATATCATGTAAATAGCTTAAGCGTGCTTTGCCATTTCTTTGAACATTATATTACGGTGCAATAATTCTTCGTAGTTTCCTTCATCAATAACTTTGCCTTTATCCATCAAATAAATAATGTCACATTTTTGAACCGTTTTTAGCCTGTGTGCGATCATAATAATGGTTTTTTTTCCTCCAAAATCATGAATAGCCTCCATAATAATTTTTTCGGTAATACCATCCAAAGCGCTAGTAGCTTCATCAAATATCAGAACATCAGCTTCATGATATAAAGCTCTAGCAATGCCAATGCGTTGACGCTGTCCTCCTGACAATTTAACGCCACGTTCACCGACATATGTATTAACACCATTAGGAAGCTGCTCAACTAACTCAGTCAAATGAGCTAATGCTAAAGCTTTATTAACTTGATTAAGATTTATCTCAGAACTAGGCAAACCAAAAGCAACGTTTTCAGCAATAGTCCCCTCACTTAAATAGATACTTTGCGGTACAAAGCCTATTGCCTTCTGCCACTTATATTTATTATTTTCGGTTATTTCAAGCTCATCAATCATTAATCTTCCTGAATTCGGAGTTAATAAACCAATAAGTATGTCTATTGTAGTTGACTTGCCAGAGCCTGATGATCCGACGATACCAATCACATTATTTACAGGAAAAACCATATCCAACTCATTTAATACATGACTTTCTTTTCCTGGATACTGAAAACTGATGTCTTTCAATACTATTTTATTTTTTGGCGAATAGCTTTTTCCAGTTGAAATCATCATAAGCCTTTCATCCTTTAATGACTGAACCAAATCCTCTTTAATTACTTCAAAAGCAGCTAAACTACCTTTAATTTGAGTAGCACTACTATAAATTTGTTGCAAAGCTGGTAGCAATTTAAAAGCGGCTAATGCATACACACCTAATACAGGCAATACAGAACCGAGGTCGCCCTGATATAGCTTGATCAAAAGCAAAACCAAAATTATCATTGCTCCGAAAGCAGTTAGCTCTATAAAATAACGAGGCACTTGACTTATAGCCGAGTTTGTTCCTTTTGCATAAGAAATTTCTTTACCACCTTTCTTAAATTCAAGGATGTATTCGTTATACCTATTCAATAAAATAATATCCTTTATACCGCCAAACCCTTCGTTCATTAGTCTAAAACGATCAGTTAAAATATTAGAAACTTTATTTCCATTAACACTCAACTGCTTACGAACTATTCTATAAAGAAAAAAATACGCTGTAAAAAAAATCCCTCCCCCTGTAATTGCAACAATTGGGTCATAAACAAAAATACTAATCGATATAAATATTGCCAAAATCACTTTCGAATTCATCAACATAAGAGGTTGAATAATACTATCACTAACACGTACAGCTTCTGTTGAGATTTTCTTTGTTAATACAGCACTGCTTTCAGAAGAATGGAACAACCAGTCTTTCCCCATATAATATTCATAAAGGCGGTCAGATATTTCAGTACCAACAATCGAACCATATAAAGATAACCGCCAGATAGTAAACATCGAAATGGTTGTTGACACAGTCAGCAAAAACAAAACGATCAAACCGCAAATAAAAAGAAAATCCATTGGCTCTTTTAATCCGGACCATTGATAAATTTGAGAGAAAATGCCCGGTTTATCCAATAACCCAATATCTCCTACCACTGCCATAAAAGGTGCAATTGATGCAATACCAACTAGCTCAGTAAAAGCCATCAAAATCACTAACAACTGAAGAATATAAAACTGTTTTCTTTGATGCGGCAAAAGGATAGAAAAAATCTGTCTAATAGCATTTAACATTTTATATTTTCCTTAATGATTTTAAAATTCTTAAAATCCTTTCTGAAAGTAAAGATCTAGCCAATACATATATAGAATTCCGATTAAGACAAATTAAATTCGAGGCCAATAAAAATTTTATAGAAGTCAGTTTACATCCATCATTCCAAAGATATTCAGACTGAGACAACATAATATTCGACAGAGCTTTTCTTCTATATTTTTCATCAACAAGACGAGAAGCAACATCTATTCTCATAGGGAAGGTTTTCCAATATTTTTTATAGGTGTTATCACCATGATTTCTATACAGAAAACATGGTATATCATAGTAGCCTACGCTATAATCTCTTAAAGCAACAATGATCATTGCCCAATCATCACTTTTGTAATCTCGTCTGATATGCATCAAATCCTTAAACAACTCAACCTTAAACAAGCCTGATTGTGCTAATGGCCCCCCCCAGTCTTGTTGACTAACATACTCTAAAGCCCTCCCAATCTTATAAAATTCCTTGAACTTATTAAGAAAATATTCTATTTTGTTGTAGCCATCATATATATACCCCCTAGAATATACACAATCAAAACTAGGGTTATTTTCGAGAAAATTAACTTGCTCTTTTATTTTATCTCTGCACATAACATCATCAGAAGCTAGGACTTGAATATATCGTCCTACAGAGTATTCTAACCCTATATTTAGAGAATGATTTATTCCACAATTAGATTCTTTAAATACAACTTCTATAGATCTATTATCAGCTTTATAGTTAGTATATTTTTTTAAGACTTGCCTTGTAGAATCAGTTGAACAATCATCGATAATTACTATATCAATTTGGCCTTCATAATTCTGATGCAAACAGCTTTCTATGGTTTCATCGATATAGTCAGCATGATTATATGAAGGTATTATTACAGTTACTTTATCCATTATTGCTCTCATAACTATTAATTATCCCTATAATTTCTATTATTTCATCATCTTCAATCATAGGACTAATTGGCAAGCTGAGTATTTTTTGATGAATAGCTTCTGTTATTGGGTAAACACTGCTATTCCAAGCTTCATAAGCCTTTTGCTTATGGGGAGGTATTGGATAGTGTATCAGTGTTTGTATGCCAGCTTCAGTAAGGTATTCTTGAAGGTTGTCACGGTTTTTTGTTTGCATTACGAATAAATGAAAAGCGTGGTTGGCTAGGCTTTCTAGGGTTAAATCAGGGCTTATTGGTAATTTTATCGCTGGGTTGGTAATGCCTTTTACGTAGGATAGGGCAACCTCACGACGGCGCTGTGTTTCGGTATCTAAATGGCGAAGCTTAACCCTAAGCATGGCGGCTTGGATTTCATCTAGTCGGCTGTTTACGCCTTGGTAGAGGTTTTCGTATTTTTTATTGCTGCCGTAGTTACCTAATGCTCGTATTGTCTGTGCAAGTTCATCGTCATTGGTCGAAATAGCACCTGCATCACCTAGTGCACCTAAATTTTTTCCTGAGTAAAAACTAAAACCACTAGCATGTCCCCAATTACCCGCTTTTATGCCATTTATACTTGCACCGTGCGCCTGTGCAGAATCTTCGAGGACTAATAAATTATGACGGTTGGCAATATCCATAATGGCTGGCATATCGGCCATTTGGCCATATAAATGAACAGGTAAAATAACCCGTGTTTTTGAGGTGATTGCCGCTTCTGCATTCTTTGGGCATAAGTTGTATGTCAACAGATTTGGTTCAACCAGCACTGGAACTAAACGATTTTCCGTTATCGCCAACACACTGGCAATATAAGTATTCGCAGGGACAATAACCTCATCCCCCTCTTTTAGCTTGCCCATTTCTTTCCATGCACGTAACGTCAGGATCAAAGCGTCCAAACCATTTGCCACACCGATACAGTGTTTAGTTCCGCAGTAATCAGCAAACTCTTGCTCAAAAGCTTTGACTTCTGTGCCTTGAATGTACCAACCTGAGTCAATAACACGCGCCGCGGCTTCAACAAGTTCGTTACGATATTGGGCATTAATTGCTTTAAGATCTAAAAATGGAATCATTTCATATACCTAATAATTTTTGCAGGGCTTCCAACAACAATCGCATAATCTGGAACGTCTTTTGTTACTACAGAACCAGCGCCAACCATTGCTTCAACGCCTATCGTAATGCCTGGTAATATTGTGGCATTCGCACCAATACTTGATCCTCTTTTTAACGTTATCCCTAAAAATTTTTCTGGGTATGCTTTAGAGCGCGGCATTAAGTCATTAGTGAAAGTGACATTTGGACCAATAAAAACATTATCTTCAATGCGAGTCCCATCCCACACGAATACACCTGATTTAATAGTAACGTTATTACCGATGGCAACATCTCCCTCAATTAGCGTATGAGCACATACATTACAATTACTTCCAATTTTAGCACCGTTTAAAATGACCACAAATTGCCATATTTTGGTATCCTCACCAATAATACTGGGCGCAACATCTGCTAAAGGATGCACATAAGCCATTATTTTATTTTCCCTATAAATTCAACATAATCACGAATATAGTCACTTTCATCGTAGTATTCACTGGCTAACACTAAAAGCACGCAGTCTTCACTGAAATCATGCATTTCTCGCCATACCATGTCTTCAATTAAAATGCCTTTTGAGGCCGAATCCAACCACACTTCTTCACGATACTTACCATCATCTAAAACCATACGGCATCGACCTGTCACACAAACCGCTACTTGCTTTAGCTGCTTATGCGCATGAAAACCACGAGCAACACCTTCCTGAGTACCAAATATGTAGTAAACGCGTTTAATATCAAATGGAATGGATTGCTGACTCTCTAACGCGACTAATGAACCACGATCATCACCTAAAGAAGGGAAATTAATTAACTGAATCAAACTCACTTGCTTTCCTTAATAATTTCCAGTAAATATTGGCCATAGCTGTTTTTTTGAAGTACTTTTGCCTGTTTTTCAAGCTCTTCTTTTGTTAACCAGCCATAATTAAACGCAATCTCTTCCAAACAGGCTATTTTGTAACCTTGTCGCTTTTCAATGGTCTCGACAAATTGCGCAGCTTCTAGCAAACTCTCATGAGTACCAGTATCTAACCAAGCAAAGCCTCGACCTAGCATCTCCACATTTAGCATATTTTCCTTGAGGTACATTTCATTGAGACAAGTAATCTCAAGTTCATCACGTTCAGAGGGTTTTATCTTTTTAGCCAACTTAACGACAGAGTTATCGTAAAAATACAGTCCCGTTACCGCAAAATGAGATTTTGGTTTAATCGGCTTTTCTTCTATCGAAATGGCTTTTTGGTTTTCATCAAATTCGACAACCCCAAAACGCTCAGGATCTTTCACTTGGTAACCAAATACAGTTGCACCTTGACCATTTTTCGCGTTTTCCACAGCATGCTTTAACTTAGGTGTAAAACCTTGACCGTAGAAAATATTATCTCCCAAGACCAAACACACACTATCACTGCCAATAAAGTCTTCACCTAGAATGAAGGCTTGAGCAAGCCCATCAGGGCTCGGCTGCACCACATAACTTAATTTAACACCAAACTTCGTCCCATCATCCAAAAGACGCTGAAAGCTTGCTTGATCTTCCGGCGTGGTAATAATGAGTATCTCTCGAATACCGGCCAACATAAGCACAGAAAGAGGATAGTAAATCAGTGGCTTGTCATAGACAGGAAGTAGTTGTTTAGACACCCCAATGGTAATTGGATAAAGCCGCGTACCTGAACCGCCAGCTAGTACTATGCCTTTCATTGTTGCAACTCCTGATCTAAAGTACCCAAGCGCTCACGCTGATAAGAACCATCTTGAACATTGTTACACCAATCTTGGTTAGCCAAATACCATTCAACGGTTTTACGTAGTCCTGTTTCGAAAGTTTCACGTGGTCGCCAGCCCAATTCACAACTCATCTTTGATGAATCAATGGCATAGCGACGATCATGACCTGGGCGATCGGTCACAAATGTGATCTGTTCCGCGTATTTAGTTTCTTTAGGACGAAGTTCATCCAAAATCGCACAAATGGCTTTAACCACGTCAACGTTTTTCTTTTCGTTGTGACCGCCGATATTGTAGGTCTCGCCTACTTCACCTTCAGTAACAACTTTATACAAGGCTTGAGCATGATCTTCTACATACAACCAGTCGCGTACTTGATCACCTTTGCCATATATAGGCAAAGGCTTACCTTCTAATGCATTTAGAATAACCAATGGAATTAGCTTTTCTGGAAAATGATATGGTCCATAGTTATTAGAACAATTAGTCACTATCGTTGGGAAACCATAAGTGCGCAACCAAGCACGAACCAAATGATCACTGGAAGCTTTACTCGCAGAATAAGGGCTGCTAGGTGCATAAGGTGTGGTTTCTGTAAATAATGGTAGCTCACCTTTGATTTCATCAGGGTGTGGCAAGTCACCGTAAACTTCATCTGTGGAAATATGGTGGAAACGAAATGCGTTTTTTCGATTTTCTTCCAAAGAATTCCAATACTCACGAGCTGCTTCCAACAATGTGTAAGTTCCCACTATATTGGTTTGAATAAAATCGGCAGGACCAGTAATAGAGCGATCAACGTGACTTTCTGCAGCTAAATGCATCACAGCATCTGGTTGCTGTGTTTGAAAAACACAGTCTAGCGCTACTTTATCACTAATATCAACCCGTTCGAAGGCATAACGAGCTGACTTATCAACATCAGTAAGACTTTCGAGATTTCCCGCGTAAGTCAGCTTATCAACATTCACTACACTGTCTTGGGTATTTTGGATAATGTAGCGGATTACTGCAGAACCAATAAAACCCGCACCGCCTGTTACTAATATACACGCCACTGTGCAATAACCTCTTCATTCCAGTACATAATCTTGATATTACCTCCTAACCCTTACCTATCAACCCAAAAAACACTAAAAATAAAAGAAAAACCAAAAAAACATTACCAAAGCAGCTATTAAGATTAATTATTAAAAAAACATCCTCTATCGCAAACTATTCTACTACAATCCAGTCTGCTGGATAATAATCTTCAGGATAGTTATATTTTTCAATGCCACATGCCTCTCTAGCTCTTAAAACAATTTTATTGGGATTTCTATTAAGGTATGCAGCCCACCAAGCAAAAGAACTAAAACCAGTCGTTATATTATTCTGGCAGCAGCTCATTAAATATAAATCTTCATACCCATGGTCAGCGTCATTATGATCAACCAATCGATAATTCTCTGGAAGATTAAAATTCTCTCTAACCCAATCCATATCGTTAGAAAATATAAAAAACACTGGATCCTCTATTCTATCCAAAAAATAATTTATAGCTTTTTTATAATACTCCCTATTTATAATACCTTTATACCATAAAGAAACTTCATCAATACTTACAGCATCACCTCTTCTTATATGAACAGATATAGAATTAACACTTTCAATATGAGACTTAACATCTCTACCAATATCACTCAATGGAACCTTCAAGGTCGAAAGCTCTTCAATCAGATCTTCTTTAATAAAATCAAAATACTTATAACTTGAAAAAAAACCTCTCAAAAAACAATCTTTATCGACTAAAAATATATCTTTACGAAAGCTTAACGTCCAATCTACTCTATCATCTTCTAAAAAGACTTTTCTATTATCAAAAACACCATCAGAACTAGGCAATTTAATTATTTTACTAGATCTTAACCTTCTAGCCAAAAAAAGCAAAATACGATTTTTTCTAACAAAGTCTACAAACCAATTAATCAACCCTTTCTCTTTTTTTACTCCTGATATAAAAAAATCAACCTCATCCTCTGAAATAAAATCTAACTCTTCAACAAATTTATCTAAACCAAACCACTCTTCATCTAGATTTATCGGATCCTTATACAATTTAAGAGTTGTACCTTTCATTTTAGCAATAGCTTTACCTGTACTATACTGAAAAAGCTGATTACCTAGACCGCATTTCAAGTTAATTATAATCAAAACCAACACCTAAAATTAAATTTCTATTGAACTAAACCATGACACTTAGCTAGAACTTTACCAAAAAGTATCACAACTCAGCGATATTACCTTCTAGCAAAAATTTTCCATAGGCTCTACATTTTTTCAATATCACAAATAGAACTGAGCACAAAATCAGAATTCAGTGTAGTAGTGAAACTGCCCACCTTGGGCTGTACTAAATAACATCATTATCTTTACTAAAATTAGCATTTAACACTCATTTGATTCGCCAAAAACCACTCATAGCTTTTCGTCAAACCTTGCTCCAAGCCAACCTTCGCAGTCCACCCAAGCCTTCCCAAACGAGATACATCCATGAGCTTTCTAGGTGAACCATCTGACTTACTGGTATCCCATTCAATTTTCCCTTGGTAGCCCACCACCTTCGCAACCGTTTCTGTAAGCTCTTTGATCGTACAATCAACCCCACTGCCTACGTTAATGTGTGACAGCATCGGCCGAGTTTCTTTCTGATAGGTCTCATCGTCTAAATTCATTACAAAAATAGACGCTGCTGCCATGTCATCCACGTATAAGAACTCACGCATGGGCGTACCCGTTCCCCATGCAATCACCACTGGTGAATTAGCTTCTTTGGCTTCATGGAAACGACGAATCAACGCTGGAATAACATGACTATTTTCTGGGTGAAAATTATCGTTTTCTCCATATAAATTTGTTGGCATGACACTACGGTAATCACAACCATATTGACGATTATAGCTTTCACAGAGTTTGATACCAGCAATCTTAGCAATAGCATAAGGCTCATTTGAGGGCTCTAATATTGCTGTAAGTAATGCATCTTCTTGCATCGGTTGCTTTGCTAACTTTGGATAGATGCAGGATGATCCTAAAAACAAAAGCTTTTGAACATCATTTTTGTGTGCAGCATGAATAACATTAGCTTCAATCATGAGATTTTCATAAATGAAATCAGCTGGATAAACATTGTTTGCATGTATGCCGCCAACTTTTGCTGCAGCTAAGTAAACTTGGTCTATAGACTGTTCTGCGAAAAAATTTTGTACCGCTTGCTGATTCGTCAGATCAAGCTCATTTCGATCAGCTGTAATAATATAATTATTCAGATCTTGGGACAGTTGGCGAACCAGCGCACTCCCCACCATCCCATTATGACCAGCTACAAAAATTCTTACACTCATTTAAATATCTACCTTTTATTTCATAGCCTCAATATTCAAACTCATTAAAAGCCCGTTTTCCTTATCCATATGAGGCAGATATGCCTGTGAAAAATCATCTAAATCACAGTGTTCAGTATTTCTCCAGTCATATAATGCAACTTCTCTAAAGCCCACACACTTCAACTTTTCTGTTAGTAAATTTTCATCAAAAATCATGTTGTGATAGTCATTCTGATTAGCTTTCTGCCCCCCCACCACCAACCCCAAAAGAAGCTCTAGATCTTTAGGATTATCATTATAATACTTAACAACTGCACCAAAATCAGGCACTGCAACCCTTAAAATACCGTTTGGCTTTAACACTCTAAACCATTCCATGAGCACCTTTTTATACTCATTTCTTCCAAAATGCTCTAGAACGTGTGAAGCATAAATAAGATCAACAGAGTTATCCCCCGCAAAATGTAAATCATCAACCGAAGTTTTATAATCTATGTGATCTAAATCTAACAAATCTATATGAACAAACCCTGCTATAAATTTTTTACCACATCCTAAATGTAGCTTCATAAATTACTCCTAATTTCAATTTCAAAAGAAAATTTCTTGTCTTAACCATAACTATTTAGCAAAGAATAACGTTTAGCGAGCTTTAAGTCTTCTCCGACCATTTCAGCACACATTTCTTGCACAGTAATCTCTGGTATCCAACCCAATTTTTGCTTCGCTTTACTTGGGTCACCCAATAGGGTTTCTACTTCTGCAGGGCGGAAATAACGTGGGTCTATCTGTACCACCACATCACCGACTTTAAGTGAAGGCGCTTTATCACCCTCAATTTCGGTAACAATGGCCTTTTCATTTATCCCTTCACCTTCAAACTTCAAACTAATACCCAGCTCTTTTGCCGACCATTCGATAAACTGGCGCACAGAATATTGCACACCTGTGGCAATTACAAAGTCTTCCGCTTGTTCTTGTTGAAGCATCATCCACTGCATGCGCACATAGTCTTTAGCATGGCCCCAGTCACGCAAAGCATCCATGTTCCCCATGTACAGGCATTTCTCTAAACCTTGTGCAATGTTTGCCAAACCACGGGTAATCTTACGAGTTACGAAGGTCTCACCACGACGAGGCGATTCATGGTTAAACAAAATGCCATTACACGCATACATGCCGTAACATTCACGATAATTCACCACAATCCAATAAGCATACATTTTCGCTACAGCATAAGGCGAACGAGGATAAAAAGGCGTGGTTTCTTTTTGAGGTATTTCCTGCACTAAGCCGTAAAGTTCAGAAGTAGAGGCTTGATAGAATTTGGTTTTTTTTTCTAAACCCAACAAACGAATCGCTTCCAACAAACGTAGTGTACCCATAGCATCTACATCCGCTGTATATTCAGGTGATTCAAACGAAACCGCCACATGAGACTGAGCTCCAAGGTTATAAACTTCATCCGGCTGTACTTCTTGTAAAATACGCGTTAAGTTCGAAGAATCGGTCAAATCACCATAGTGTAAAATGAAGTTAGCATTATCCACATGAGGATCTTGAAGAATATGGTCGACACGCTGCGTATTAAATGAGGAAGCACGACGTTTAATACCGTGTACTTCGTAGCCTTTTTCTAATAAAAACTCGGCTAGATAAGAACCATCCTGGCCTGTTACACCGGTAATGAGTGCTTTTTTCTTCATTTGAACTCCAAACTATTCTTTTCTTTGTAATTAATATCTAGTTAACTAAATCTATAACTTTTTTAACTATTTGAATTGATTGCCAATAACTACTAGCTTCCACATAACACCTCAGCTCAGGTGCATTCCCAGAAGGTCTTAAGTGAATAATATCGTCGTTATTTAGCGTTATTCGCAGTCCATCGGTTTCATCCATAGAAACCACTTTTAGCGTTTCGCCTTCCACTGATATAGCTGACAATAGTTCAGCTTGCTTCACTTTACTGTTTTTTAACTCGGTAATTAATTGCTTACTGTTTTCTGTTGGTATGTCTTTAACTCGATCACTCGCAGTATATCTTGCAGCAAAGTTTTCGGATAAACGGCTAATGGGCTTATTCTCATTGTGAGACATGGCGAAGACGATGAGGATAGGTAATATAGAGTCGCGCGTTGGTAAGGCTTTCAAAATTTGTTCATTCAGAAGCAAATCTGATCTAACCAAAAAACCACCGTTCGCTTCATATCCTACAACACTAGCATTCTCATTCGATTCAGCCAGTTTTTCCATCCCTGCAATCACATAAGGAGAACCTATCTTGGTTCTTAAACTGGCTCTTTTAGGAATCTGTTTTATTCCTTCCAACTCCAAAACAGAGTTCACATTCACCGGCGCTGCGACATGCGTTGCCTTAAGGTAATTTGCACAGAGCACACCAAGAATATCACCTCGTAACCATTCGCCTTTGTCGTTGGCAATAAGCGGTCTATCACCATCTCCATCCGTCGAAACAATAGCATCCAGTAAATGATCTTTCGCCCAGTTTAATCCTTTTTGCACATCCTCTTGTGATACCGCTTCGGTATCAATTGGCACAAAGGTATCTGTTCGCTCTAACGAAACTACTTCGGCACCAAAGTGCACCAAAAGATCTTTGATGACATCACGGGCAACACTGGAATGCTCATATACGCCAATACGCTTTCCTTGAAGCATGTTTTTTGGGAACAAAGTAGTGTATCGCTGCTTAAATGACGCAATCGCAGAGGTATCTATTTTCGGTAAAGTAAAATTAGCAACTTGATCGACAATGGATTCAGGGATCTCAAAACTGCCCTCCAAGATAGCCGCTTCATCCATTTTACTTATTTCACCATCAGGTCGATAAAATTTGATGCCATTGCGATCAAAGGGAATATGGCTACCAGTAATCATTACGGCTGGCATGGTGTTTTGCATGGCATAAAAAGCAAGAGCGGGGGTTGGCAAATCCCCACAGTAAATCACTTCCACCCCTTTAGATTCAACGGCAAGAATGCAAGCCTTAGCCATATCAGGACTACTGGGTCGCAAATCGATCCCTATCGCAACTCGATCAGCAGTAGGGCAAACCGTTTGCAAAAACGAGCGAACATAAGCAAAGCATAAGGCAGGAGTAAGGTCCTTAACCAATCCTCGCACACCACTGGTACCAAATGCCACACCCAATGCCTCACTCAGCTGTTGTACTTTTAAGGCCTTTAACATCATATTCATTATCGCCCATAACGATCGCTGAAGCGCACGATATCATCTTCGCCCAAATAACTACCGGACTGCACTTCCACCAGCTCTAGTGGTATTTTGCCTGGGTTTTCCAAAGCGTGAACCACACCGACAGGAATGTATGTGGACTCATTCTCGGTAAGTAAAATCTCTTGGTCGCCATTTTGTACTTTGGCGGTGCCAGATACCACCACCCAATGCTCTGCACGATGGTGATGCATCTGAACACTGAGTTTCTCTCCGGGCTTGACCATAATACGCTTTACTTGGTGACGATCACCCAAATCCACCGTTTCATAGGTTCCCCAAGGGCGATGCACCGTCGTATGGAACATATGCTCTTCGCGGTTTTCTTGTTTGATACGCTTCACGATTTTTTTAACGTCTTGGGCTTGGTTTTTATCCATGACCAAAACGGCATCAGCGGTTTCGACAATAACTAAATCTTTAACACCCACTGCGGCAATCAAACGGGACTCAGAACGAATCAAGGAATTGCTGGTCCCTTCCACCATCACATCACCTAACAGTACGTTTTGATTTTCATCTTTATCGGCATAGTCATACAAAGCATCCCAAGCCCCAATGTCACTCCAATCTCCCGTATAAGGCACCACTTTGGCTTTATGGGTCGGCTCCATGACAGCAAAGTCAATCGACTCTTCAGGACATTGTGCAAAGAGTTCTGCATCAATACGCACAAAATCCATGTCTTCATTGCGCTTTTCATAAGCTGCAATAACAGCATCTGCAATGTCTTTTCTATGAGTATATAATTCCGCTAGATAAGAAGCCGCTTGGAATAAGAACATGCCGCTGTTCCAAAGATACTCTCCCGAAGCTAAATAGCCTTGCGCGGTTTCAAAATCAGGCTTCTCAACAAACTCAGCAACTTGGTAATTTTCACCAGAACGAATGTAACCATAGCCGGTTTCAGGACGAGTTGGCTGAACCCCGAAGGTGACGAGAGCATCCTCTTTAGCAAGTTCTGCCGCTTTTAAAATACTGGTTTCAAACGCCTTAACATCGCGAATCACATGATCGGCAGGCAACACTAACATAAGCGCATCTTCGCCGTATTTTTGTTTCACTTCCAATGCTGCTAACTCAATGGCTGGCGCGGTATTACGACCTTCTGGTTCTAGTACAATGCTCGTTTGTTTAAAACCAATCGATTGCAACTGTTGCGCAATCAGGAATCGGTGATCCTCATTACAGACCACAATAGGATCGGAAACATCCAATGAGTGAGTGCGAAGTAGAGTTTGCTGCAGAAGGCTGTATTCTTGATCCGTAAAAGGCAAACACTGCTTAGGGAAATGCTCACGAGAAAGCGGCCAAAGGCGGCTACCAACACCGCCCGATAAAATTACTGGTATGATTTTCACTTTGTATCCTTGGCTATTTCCTAATTTTAATTAAGTTACTTTTTTGCAGACACCTCAAGACGAAGCTGTTCTATTTCTTTTTCCAGCGCCTCGTATTCAGCTACTTTTCTTTTCAAAAATTTCTTGGTTAGAGAAACTTTTTCCTCAATACCCTTTGGCGTTAAAAGGTACAAATAACCAACTTTATTGGTATTGTTTTTAAAGTTATCTACTTTGACTAGACCCTTTTCAATTAACGCTTTTAAGCAAAAGTTTGTTTTTCCTAAACTGATACCTAAACGCTTAGCCAACTCACGCTGACTGATGTCGGGGTCTTGCTCAAGCTCTTTTAAAATTTTCAAACGATACTCATCGATCGACACGAAGCAAGCCTTTTTAAAGTGTTAAGCAAACTAATCCCTAAAACAGGAAACTATGCGAATAATAGCGAACACCGTTCACAATGTGAACAATGCTAAAGCAATGTTTAGATATATGCAAAGAGGAATATTTGATTTTCCATACCCATTATGGCTTTCCATACCCACTTGGCTCCCCGGCATTTTTGGTTTAGTCTTTTAAACTGTCTGTGCGGTACAGGGATACTTATGCTAACGATCAAACACCACGGAGCAGTACGCGGGGTGACGGGTTCTTGTCACGAGTTGATGGTTGATGGTTGATGGTTGATGAGCAGAATTCCATTTTGGTTGACTGCGGTTTGTTTCAAGGAGCTGAGACATCTGGAATTGGGGCGAACACCAATCAACTAGAGATAGATTTTGACCTTTCTGCCGTTCGCGCTTTGGTGGTAACGCACGTTCATATTGACCATGTTGGGCGCATTCCTTATTTACTAGCTGCTGGCTTTGATGGGCCAATTTACTGCTCTAAGCCCAGTGCAAAATTATTACCTCTGGTGATTGAAGATGCCCTGAAAGTTGGCGTCACCCGCAACAAAAGCATTATCGACGCTTGTTTAGAGCGCTTAACAGATCAAATCGTCGCTTTGGACTATCAAGAATGGACTAAGGTGGTGGTTTCTTCCAACACTAAAGTGCAGTTAAGGTTGTCACGAGCAGGTCATATTTTGGGGTCGGCTTATGCGTCTTTCCGAGTCAGTAATGAAGCACTCAAGAACAAAACCAAAGACAAAGCGTATCATGAAGTAGTGTTTTCCGGTGATCTTGGAGCAACACACTCCCCTTTATTACCCGCTCCCAAATCCCCACATCATGCCGATCAATTGGTGATTGAAAGCACCTATGGCGACCGCAATCACGACGATAGAAGTAGCCGAGTCAATCGCTTACAGCAAAGCCTTGAACATGCATTAAGTGATTCAGGCACGGTATTGATTCCTGCTTTTAGTATCGGCCGAACGCAGGAGCTGTTGTATGAACTTGAATCTATTATCCATAAAAATCGACAAAAGCCCGTCAGCCATACGACATCTGGTAAGAAACTAGACTGGCAAGACATTGATATCATTGTCGATTCCCCTCTCGCCAATCGCTTCACTGAGGTTTATCAGTCATTAGCTCCCTATTGGGATGACGAAGCACAAAGCCGTCTAGCTGATGGCCGTCATTCTCTAGACTTTAAGCAAGTGACCACTATAGATGACCACGAAACTCACCTGCAAACTGTCGATTATCTTAAACGTCAGACACGACCAGCTATTGTGATCGCAGCATCTGGCATGTGCGCTGGCGGCCGCATTGTCAATTATTTAAAAGCACTATTAGGCGATGAGCGAAACGACATTCTTTTTGTGGGTTATCAAGCTATCGGCACACCTGGACGCGACATTTTAACTTACCACGACAAAGAAGATGGCTATGTAGAACTTGATGGTGAACGCTTTGCTATTAAAGCGCAGGTACAGCAAATTAGTGGCTACTCCGCCCATGCTGGACAAGAAGATTTATTGAACTTCATCCGCCGCATGCGCAGCCAACCAAAGCAAATTTATCTCGTCCATGGTGATGACAAAGCCAAGCAAGCCCTAAAAAAATGCATTAGAAAAGAGTTCAAAGGAATTAAGATCTTTGTGCCCGCATAAAATCACAAACTTTTGTGTCTCTACCTCCTCTCATTAAAGCGTTAATCCATACATAAAAATCAATTTATTTCGACACTTTAATGGGAAGTTCACAAAGATAAGGGTACAATTGCGCGAATTTTATCCCATATCAAGATCCGATGTGCTTGAAAGTCTGTTTCGCATGGGCGAAACGGCACTCCCATTTTGAGCCACGCTTATTACAGAGAAAGAAGATGTCTATTGATATTAGTAAGTTACGCAACGTTGCTATCATTGCACACGTTGACCATGGTAAAACTACGCTGGTTGACCAGCTATTAAGTCAGTCAGGTACACTAGATCGTAAAGATCAAGGTGCAGAACGCATCATGGACTCTAACGATCAAGAGAAAGAACGTGGTATTACCATCTTAGCAAAGAACACGGCAATTAAATGGAATGATTACCGTATTAATATCGTAGACACACCAGGACACGCCGACTTCGGTGGAGAAGTAGAACGCGTATTGTCTATGGTAGATTCAGTATTACTATTGGTTGATGCTGTCGATGGACCAATGCCACAAACTCGCTTCGTAACCTCTAAAGCCTTTGAGCGAGGTCTAAAGCCTATTCTTGTTATCAACAAGATTGACCGTCCAGGTTCTCGTCCTGACTGGGTTATGGACCAAGTATTTGATCTGTTTGACAGCCTTGGCGCTACGGAAGAACAGTTAGACTTCCCTGTTATCTATGCCTCTGCCTTAAACGGTATTTCTGGTGATGATCCAGAAGACATGTCAGATAACATGGAACCTTTGTACCAGATGATCGTTGATAACGTTCCTGCACCTGAAGTTGATCCTACTGCTGCTTTCCAAATGCAAGTTTCTGCCTTGGATTACGATAGCTACGTTGGTGTTATTGGTATCGGCCGTATCACTCGCGGCACCTTGAAGCCGAACCAACAAGTTGTGGTGAAATCTTCTGATGGCAAAGAACGTAAAGGTAAAGTCCTAAACGTAAAGGGATACCATGGCCTTCAGCGCGTCGACACAGAGCTAGCATCCGCTGGTGACATAGTCTGTATCACAGGTATCGACGGCCTTAGCATTTCCGACACATTATGTGATCCTGACCATATTGAAGCTCTACCAGCATTAAGTGTTGACGAGCCAACAGTAAGCATGACTTTCTTGGTAAACGACTCTCCATTTGCAGGTAAAGAAGGTAAGTTTGTCACTTCTCGCAATATCAAAGAACGTTTGGATCAGGAATTGATTCATAACGTAGCACTGCGTGTGGAGCAAGGCGATACACCAGATAAATTCATCGTTTCTGGTCGTGGTGAATTGCATTTATCTGTATTGATCGAAAACATGCGCCGCGAAGGTTTCGAGCTCGGTGTGTCTCGTCCTGAAGTAGTTCAAAAAGAAGTAGATGGGCAAATCCAAGAACCGTTTGAGCAAGTGGTGATTGACGTAGAAGAACAACACCAAGGTTCAGTGATGGAAGAGCTTGGTTTGCGTAAAGCAGAAATGACCAACATGGAGCCAGATGGCAAAGGTCGCGTTCGTCTTGAGTTCGTCGTACCCTCACGTGGTTTGATTGGTTTCCGCGGTCTATTTCTAACCCTTACCTCCGGCTCTGGTATCATGACCAGCGTATTTGATCACTACGGTCCAGTAAAAGACGGTGAAGTATCCAGCCGTCAAAATGGTGTTTTGGTCAGTATGGTTAAAGGTAAGACCTTGTCTTACGGTCTTTACAACCTGCAAGATCGTGGTCGCCTGTTTATGGGTCATGGTGAAGAAGTGTACGAAGGCCAGGTCATTGGTATTCACTCACGCTCAAACGACCTAGTGGTCAACCCGACCAAAGCGAAACAATTAACTAACGTTCGTGCCTCTGGTACAGACGAAGCTTTGACGCTAACGCCACCAATTCGTCATACTCTTGAGCAAGCGCTTGAGTTCATCGAAGACGATGAGTTAGTGGAAGTCACACCAGAAAGCATTCGTATTCGTAAAAAACTATTAACGGAAAATGAGCGTAAACGCGCTGGCCGTAAATAAAATTTTACTTTCTGTTCCATATGAAGTGAGCAGATGCGAAAGCGAGCAGCAGCAAATAAGCCTTTTGGCTTAGGAGCGACAAAAGCGCCTTAGGGCGCTTTTGTTTTATCTAGTAGACCAAACAGTAGGACAAACAAAGATGAAAGTATTGGTACAAAGAGCATTGAATGCCAGTGTCACTGTCGAGGGCCAAGTGGTTGGCGCCATAGATCATGGACAACTCGTTTTAGTTGGCATTGAAAAAGGCGATAGCGAAGCCGATACTCAGCGTTTGGCCGACAAGTTACTAAAATACCGCATGTTCAGTGATGAAGATGGCAAGATGAATCTAAATGTCCAACAAGTGAGTGGTGGCATCTTGCTGGTCTCGCAATTCACCTTAGCTGCAGAAACCAAAAAAGGCTTGCGCCCTGGTTTTTCTAGTGCTGCATTACCAGCTGAAGGAGAACGATTGTTCAATGATTTTGTAGAAAAAGTACGCGCTCAATACGACAAAGTGGCCACAGGACAGTTTGGCGCGGACATGAAAGTGGCTTTCATTAATGACGGGCCAGTCACTTTTATACTGGATTAATAGGGTGTTGACTGACCATTTCGACGAGTAGTTAGCTTTAAAAAGACTTTAAGATTCAGAAACTTGCGAACTGTCCTGTTGCTCTTCTTCGTTATCTTGGTTTTTTACTGTTCGTCCCGCCAACAAACCTAATTCAAACAACATCCACATAGGAATGGCTAGCAAGGTTTGCGAAAAAATATCCGGTGGCGTGATAAGCATCCCGATAACGAAACAACCTAAGAAAATATAAGGACGCTTTTTCGACAGTTTGGCAACCGTAGTCACTCCTGCCTTAATCAGCAAATAGGTAGCAACAGGGATTTCAAAGGTCACACCGAACGCAAAAAAGAGTTTCAAAACGAAATTTAAATACTGATTAATGTCTGTCATAACAGTCACTTCACTAGGCCCTACACTGGTGAAGAAACCAAAAATAAGTGGCAAAACCACAAAATAAGCAAACAAAATTCCTAAATAAAACAATAGAATACTAGAAATCAGCAGAGGAATAGCGATCTTTTTTTCGTTCTTATACAAAGCCGGGGCGATGAAAGACCAAGCTTGAAATAGGGTGTAAGGCACTGATAACAAAACCGCAACAGCAAAGGTCAGCTTTAGTGGAGCCAAAAAAGGTGAAGCCACTTCTGTGGCAATCAGCGAGCTACCTTCTGGCAGCAGCAAGCGCAGAGGTTCAGACACCATAAGGTAAAGATCATTGGCGAAGTAATACAAGCCAACAAACAAAACAAGAATTGCCAATACGGATTTTAATAATCGATTGCGCAACTCAACCAAATGTGTGACTAATGGAGCTTGATGGGAAGCGTCTGTACTCATAAAAGCTTAGCGTATTACCTCTTAACCACTGACTTTATTCTGCTGAGATGAATCGGATTCGACAGCATTTAGCTCATTTAAAGCATTATTTTCTGATTTTTTATCTTCTTCTGCAGGAACTTTTTCAGCCACTGGCTCAGGACTAGCATCAGTTAGCGCTGTTTCAGGCAGTGGTGTAATGGCATTTTGAATGGCCCGCTCTTCTTGTAATATTCGCTTATTGGATTCGGCAATTTTTTGTTGCATCTCTTCATTATCAAGCTGAGCGTTTATCTCACGTTGTACCGAGTTAATGCTACGACGAATTTTACGCACCCAAAGCCCTGCCGCTTTGGCGGCATGGGGCAAACGCTCTGGTCCTAGTATCAATAGGCCAACAACAAAAACGACCAATAATTCCGAAAAGCCAATATCGAACACGACTTATGCACTCTTATCGTCTTTTTTGGCCTCACCATCGATGACTTTCTGTTGAGCCGTTTTATTGCTCTCGTCATCACCATCTTTATCAACCGCTTCTTTAAAGCCTTTGACAGCTCCACCTAAATCAGAGCCTAAATTTTTCAACTTTTTCGTACCGAAAATAAGCACAAGGATGGCTAATACGATAAGAAGTTGCCAAATACTGATTCCGCCTAACATAACTTTTCTCCTGCTTATTCATTTTTACTGCGAATCGTTTTTTACGTTATTTCGTTCTACTGGCTTTTTCTTCTAAGCCAGACAAATTAAATCGACGTGCTAATTCATCCAGTATAGCATCAGGACCAATGTCCAAATGAGACAACATGACTAATGTATGAAACCAAAGATCTGCAGTTTCGTACACTAGATCCGATTTGTCACCAGACACAAGCGCATCTTTCGCTGCAATAATTGTTTCAATACTCTCTTCACCAACTTTTTCAAGGATCTTATTTAATCCTTTGGCATGCAGGCTAGCGACATAAGAAGAATCTGCTGAAGCGGTTTTGCGTTGCTCTAACGTGGCGGCTAACTCCGCCAAAACATCGGTTTTCATTATAGTCTCTCAAATATTACGGTTTTAAGACAAGTAAATACAGACCCAATATAAACAATCCAATACTGGCTATATCCAGATGTCGCAATTGATCAAGTGTATCTGGCTGTGTCGCCAACCAAGCCGCCCCTAAACTGAACACACCCAACAAACGAAAAGGCCAACTTTTACGGCGTTGTTTAAGCTCTTGCGTTAACTGTTTAATCTCGTCTGTTTGCGCTTGCATACGCTCTTCTTGATGAGACAATTGTGTTAATGCACTAAAGACCAAATTGGGTATTTGTGGCAAATGCCCTGCCCATTGTGGTGCTTGCTTACGAACTTCTTCCATCACGCGTTTAGGGCCCATTTGTTCGCGCATCCACTTTTCCAAAAAAGGTTTAGCCGTGACCCACAAATCCAAATCAGGATACAACTGACGTCCCAAACCTTCGATGTTTAATAAGGTTTTTTCCAGTAACACTAACTGGGGCTGCACTTCCATATTAAAACGACGCGCAGTTTGGAATAAGCCAATCAACACCTGACCAAAAGAAATGTCTTTCAATGGTTTGGCAAACATGGGTTCACAAACACTGCGAATGGCCGATTCAAAAGCGTGTACAGGTGTGCCTTTAGGAACCCAACCACTTTCCACATGCAACTCTGCCACTAAGCGATAATCACGTCGGAAAAACGCCAATAAATTACGCGCCAAATAACTTTTATCTTCATCATCTAAGCTGCCCATTATGGCGCAGTCAATGGCAATGTATTTAGGTTTGTCTGGATTACTCGGATCAACGAAAATGTTACCAGGGTGCATGTCGGCATGAAAAAAACTGTGCGAGAATACTTGTGTAAAAAATATCTCCACACCTCGCTCTGCCAAACATTTCATGTCGACCTTAGCCTTATTAAGCGCAGCAATGTCTGCCACAGGAATGCCTGAAATACGCTCCATGACCATCACATTACGATGGCAATAATCCCAATAGACTTGTGGCACATACAGTAATTCGGAATCAGTAAAATTTCGCTGTAGCAAACCTGTGTTGGCAGCTTCTTTGGCCAAATCCAACTCATCTAAGATGGTGTATTCGTAATCCGTTACTACTTCAATGGGGCGCAGACGACGACCATCTTCACTCACTTTCGCAACAAAATACGCCAAACTGTAAAGCAAACTAATGTCTTTACTAATAGTTAATTCGATTTTAGGACGAATCACCTTTACCACCACAGCTTCACCGCTATGTAATGTGGCTGTATGCACCTGAGCAATGGATGCTGACGCCAAAGGCGTTTCGGAAAACTCAGCAAAGAGCTGATCAATTGGCGCTTTTAAATCCCGCTCGATAATGGCTTTTGCAATTTGTCCGGAAAACGGCGGCACTTTATCCTGAAGTTTAGCCAACTCATCTGCTAAATCATCATCTAACAAATCCCGACGGGTGGATAGGATTTGTCCAAACTTAACAAAGATGGGACCAAGAGATTCCAATGCCAAGCGCAAACGTTCACCACGATTTTTACTAGCGTGTTTACGACCAATCGAGCACACCACGCCTAAACTGTAGCGTATGTACCAAGGCAAAAGATGAAAGGGAATAAAAACATCCAGACGAAAGCGCACCACGGTATAAAAGATACGCAAAAAGCGAAACACACTGGTGAACATAGTTAGAATTTAAATCCTTTATGAAGTGCCACAATGCCACCCGTTAAATTTTGAAAACTGGTTCGCTCAAAACCAACATCATCCATCATGCTTTTTAGTGTCTCTTGATCTGGGTGCATACGAATGGATTCGGCCAAGTAACGATAGCTGTCCGCATCATTGGCAATTAATTTGCCCATCGCAGGCAGTAGTCGGAAAGAATATTGATCATACACTTTTGATAAGATTTCAGATTCTGGCTTGGAGAACTCCAATACCAATAAACGACCACCCGGCTTTAACACACGATACATGGATGCCAAGGCCTTAGATTTATCCGTCACATTACGCAAACCAAAGGCGATGGTAATGCAATCAAAAGTATTATCAGGAAAAGGCAACTCTTCTGCATTAGCTTGAACAAATTTAACATTACCCACCACACCTTGATTGGCCAGCTTGTCACGACCTACCTTAAGCATAGAATCGTTAATATCAGCCAAAACAACCTGTCCTTCACTGCCAACAAGACGAGAAAATTTCAGTGTCAAATCCCCTGTACCACCAGCGATATCGAGAACTTTATTACCCGCACGAACACCAGACTGACTAATGGTATGACGCTTCCAAAGACGATGAATTCCACCCGACATAAGATCGTTCATTATGTCGTACTTGGCTGCTACAGAGTGGAACACCTGCGCCACCGCTTGCACTTTTTCATCGGTAGGGATTTCTTTGAAACCAAAGTGGGTGGTTTTGTTTTGCTCATCTTGCATAAATTCATCCTAACAAACTGCTGGCAAACCAAACTAAAGGGTCGCGCTGGATATGTTTAAACTGCTATTGGACGGTATTGTACCTGTCGTAGCCAGAGGCTGGTACTGATATTCGTCTATTTTTCTGCCACCACACGGTTTCGTCCTGTTTCTTTGGCTTGGTACAAGTGTTTATCGGCGCGCTCAAATAAGCTTTCGGGGGATTCTTTCGGTTTGTGCTCTGCTATTCCAATGGACACAGAAATGGACACAGGCTCACCCTGCATATTAAAAGGTGTTTTCTCAACCGTTTGACGAATCACCTCAGCACGCTCTATGGCTTTGTTAAGAGAGGTATTTGGAAACACAATAACGAACTCTTCACCACCATAGCGAAAAACCAGATCTTCTTTTTCCAACACAGTGCGGATTTGTTTTGGTACTAAACGTAGCACTTTATCACCCGCCAAGTGGCCCCAAGTATCATTTACCTTTTTAAAGAAGTCGATATCACATACCGCCAAGCAAAGCGGCTTCTTGGTTTTTTGCATTACTTGACACAAAGGTAAGATAGCGTCTTGATAAGCAGTACGATTAGGCAACTCAGTCAGAGCATCTGTCATCGCCTGAGCCAACTTTTCTTGTAACATAGAACGCAAGGAAGCAGAGTCTTTTTCCATACGCGTCACTTTATTTTTTAATGCGGTAATTGATTGAGTGGCTTCTTTTTCCTGTTCCTGCATACGTGAGCGGTATTCTGACATGGTGCTTGAAATACTGCTCAAGCGCTCATCTATTAGATTCTTTAGACCGTCTAAATCATTGATTCCTCGAACAGCTACACTGGTGTCTTCTACCTGTTTCTGTAATTTAGAATTGAAGCCCTCACGACTTTCAGAGAGGGATTTTTGTGATTGATAACTGCTGGTAACCGAAGCATTAATACTGGCCAGTTGTTTGTTTAATTCATTAAGGTATTTAGTAAGGCTTTCCTGAGTTTTACCAATGGCAATCATCACTAATGCGATGACTTCATCAAGTAAAGTAGGCAATTGCTCAAGATTGCTATTGCCTGTTAATGCTTGTTTTAAGCTATTCATTTCATCTTGATAATGTTTCGGTAATGACAAATTATCAATCAAACCCGCCAGTGTATGACTGATCTGCTCCATGATGGCCTGATCGTTCACCACATCACCTTGATCAGTTTTATTGCGGTTAAACAAGCGTTTTAGTAATGAGCTTTTTTCATTGACCGTATCACTAGTCTGACTGAAGGTTTGTTGAGCCAACTCTAGAAATAGCTTGAGTAAATTAGGCCACTCATAAGGCAATTGCCATTTACTGCGAATTTCATATTCCAGTTGCTTTTTGAGTGGTGCAGGAAGCGGCTGATGGGCATTTTTATCCAATACATCGATCAAACTCTGCAAACTGGCTCTCACCAGCTTGGCTCGTTCTTCTTGGGCTTTATCACTGGTAAGTAATAATGGTTCAGCTTGATTAAGAAGCTTTTCTATCTCGTTAGCATCCACTCCTTTAGTAATGCTCTGCCGAATTTGACGGACAACGGAATCAAGCTCGGGATAATTCCCTTCTGCGAGCATGCTGGTTCTTGAAACTGCCTTACGTAAAACTTCAATCAACTTGTCGCTAGATGATCCCGCCATACCACCTCATCTCATATTATTTCTGACGTTCTTTGTCGATTAGGAAATCGACCACTTTGAAAATATTCTCATTGCCATTGGCTGTTTGAGCCGACACCAAATATTTGCCATTCACAATAATGCCCGGTACGCCACGTGCACCATAAGCTCGGATTTTAGCGTCCGCTTGACTTAAACGGCTATTAACGGAAAACGAATCGAATAATTTGCGGAAATCGTCTTCATTAACACCGTAATTTGCAAAAAACTCAGCCAAATCGTCTTCTGAGTTTAGACGACGATGCTCAACATGGATAGCATTAAACAAATCTGCACGCAGTTTATCTTCTACACCCAAGATATCTGCAATGTAATAGGCTTTTGCATGAGCAAGCCAACCACGGCCAAATACTGCTGGCATGTATTGAAAATCCACATCGGCTGGCAGGTCTTTTTTCCACGCCTGAACCAATGGCTCAAGGGCGTAACAATGCGGGCAGCCATACCAGAAGATTTCGGTAACTTCGATTTTATTTGGATCATTGGTGCGTACCGGATTTTTAATCTCAGTATAGCCATTACCATCAGTGTAACCGGCAGCCATCGCCGTTAATGGCATCAAAAGTGAAAAAAGCAGAGCTGTAAACAGCTTTTTCATAACAAACTCCTAACCGTATAAATGAAACTTTTAGAAACATCATGCACTTAAAGATAAAAGACTTCGATGCTACGCAACCTGATTGGTTCTACCTTTTCAGCAAGTTTACACAAAACTTACAACAATGGGGCCTTCTAAAGCCAACCAAATGCCTTTTACATGGCAACTTAGGGCGTTTGCTGGCATCATATGCAGCTTAAATCTGACATCTGATAATGTATTAAAAACAACCCAACGGCAAACAGCAATTTTATGACTCCTTACGACTCCATTTTTCAATCGGCTTATTTCATTAAAAGTGCGGAGAAGCTTTCCCAATGTCCGCTTGATCAAGGGGTAGAAGTGGCTTTCGCAGGTCGCTCTAACGCAGGCAAATCTACTGCTCTTAATACTCTAACGAGTCAGAAAAAATTAGCTCGCACATCAAAAACCCCTGGACGAACTCAGTTAATCAACTGTTTCGGACTGAATCTAGATGACAGACGCTTGATCGATTTACCCGGTTATGGCTTTGCAAAAGTGCCTATCGAGATGAAAAAAGTCTGGCAAGCGCATATGCAAGATTACTTAATGAACCGTCGTTCATTAAGTGGTGTGGTGTTGGTGATGGATATTCGACATCCTTTAAAAGAATTTGATGAAATGATGCTAGATTGGGCAAAAGCCAATGGTATGAAGGTACATGTATTGCTCACCAAATCCGACAAGCTTAAACGCGGCCCTGCCAAATCCACCATGCTATCCATCAAACGTGTTCTCAAAGAACAAGGCATCGATGGTTCCGTACAAACTTTCTCGGCGCTCAATGGTGATGGTGTAGACGATTTACGTCTCAAGTTGGCACAATGGCTAGTACTTGATAACCCGGAAGAGATCCCCGTTTCTCCAAATGCCTAATGGTACTTAGTTTTCAATAAATCTCGCCATTGTTGTCTGTAGAGATTCAACAAAGGTCTTAATTGAACGTCTTGAGTAACGAGGCTCAAACGCCCTTTCAGTTTTAGACCTTTATTTGATAACAAGGCTGCGCCTCCTGATGTTCCTGTTACGTCTCTGGAGGCATATATTTCATTATTTACTCGCATACTGGCTAATAAAGTCAGAAAATGCGCGTTGTTACTAAATGCCCCTTCCACGATAACCGTTTCACTCGAATCCATTTCATCTAAGCAATAATCTGTCATTAAGGCGACATATATGTCTGCAAGAGCAGATCTCTGCTCCTCAGTAAGTTCGATATCTCGATCAATAATATAGCCATTTCGCTCTTTAAAAGGACCGCCGCCCTCTGCAAAAGATGGCATTGCCATCACTCCATGCTCAAGTATAAAGCTAATATCTTCGGAACAAGCCGGGTGACTGGTACGCAAAGCCTCCCACTCTCGCCCCCCCATAAATCTCATGGTGGGCGTTGCTCTACCAAACGCATCTACATTAGCCAACATGTCTTTCTTTTCACAAAGAGAATCAAGTTCACCATTAATAGTTGCCAAAACAGTCCAGGTACCACTGGAAATAACGGTTAATTTTTCGCGGGGCTGACCAAGATATGGCACTAAAGAGGCGTTAGAATCATGAATGCCATTAAAAATCACACAATTTAGCGGTAATCCTAATGCTTCTGCTAACTCAGGTAGAATCGTTCCTAATTTGGCTCCCGTTTCTAATAAATCCGGAAAAAGGTGATGCCAATTCTGCTCATCACATAATGATGAATATTGGCAACTGGTGGGGTTCCACAAATCCGTATGACATCCTAACGACGTGACTTCAGAAACTTTCACTCCGGTAAACTTGTATCCCCAATATTGTGGATAAAGCAATAAAGAGTCCACCATTGAAAAGGAATCAGGGTATTTATTTTGCAGCCAATATAACTGTGCGCCAAGATTCAAACCCAGTGGTAAATGAGGGCTATAAGTTTCACTATATAGAGGACGAATCTGCCTATATTCCTCTTTTAACTCTTCAATAGCCTGATATTCATAATCTAATATTGGCATCGCCAATTTATTTTCCGATAAACAGGCAATGGTTGCTCCATGGGTTGTGATCGCAATACTGTTGACTTCAAATTGTTGAGAAAGCTCTCTAAATGTTGTTTGAATCCATTGCCAAATAAGCGCTTCATTCACATGAGGATAAGGAGGTTGATCAAGAACTTGATTTGTCGTCTTTGCAATATGCAGCAATGCTCCGGATTGACTATCCATAAGACAAATCTTGATATTAGTCTTACCTATATCCAAAACCGCCACGACTCGCTTTCTCTCGGACGTCATTAAATTAAAACAAAACATTTCCCTTAGCGGATCTGCAACAGGTTCAAAAGAAGAAGCTTTGGTTTGCATAATATCCGCCATATATTCCCACCAGCGTTGCATTACTGGATGTGCCGCTAAGGCCTGTGTATCAAGTTGATCTGCATCAAACGAAGCAAATAAACAATTCGTCTTCTGATCAAAATGAATGTAATAATTTTCCAGCCCTTGCTGCATCAAGTGTTCAGCTAATTCTGGCCATAGCTCGTCATGACGTTTTTTGTACTCATTCTCGCAACCTGGGTTTAAGTACATTACAGAAGCATACCTCATGACTGGTGCACCTCTTTTTTGCTCAAACGATTTTTATAGAAAGAGATAAGAGCAGGCAAACTCACAACCGTAATCAACATCACACCAACAATGATAGTCATCACAATGCCTGGAATATTCAACAACCCCATTCCAAAAGTCACCATACCCATTAATACCGCCGCCAAGACTACGCCACCAATAGTACCGCTGCCCCCGAGAATGCTTACACCACCCAATACAACCATGGTAATAATGCTGAGTTCCCACCCCATTGCGATACTTGGGCGTGTGCTGCCTAAACGAGATGTTAATAACACCGCAGCAATGCCAGACATAACGCCAACTAAGGTAAACAGAATTAAGCGATGTTTATCGACTTTTATACCTGAATAATATGACGCTGTCGGATTATTCCCTATAGCATAGGTGTATCGGCCAAAGGTGGTACGATGTAACAACCAATAAAACAGCAAGGCAAATAAAACCAATAACAACAGCTCAAACGAGAACACCCAATACACATAACCCTGCCCAAAAAATTCAAAGCCATCTGGATAATCACGAACCACTTGATCACCCAAGAGTATGTAACTAATGCCTCGGAACAAACTCATGGTACCAATTGTGACCACAATGGACGGGATCTTAAATTGCGTCACCAAAACGCCATTAAACAAACCACAAGTAGCCCCCACTAACACTCCCACCAATACCACCATATAAATAGGTGCCCCCATCTGCGCTACTAAGCCCATTAAGGTGCTGGAAAGTGATATGATGGCCGCCACAGAAATGTCGATTTCTTTGGCAATAATCAACATTGCCATCGGTAAAGCGATTAAGGCTTTTTCGGTAAAGTTAAAGGTCGCATCTGATAAATTCCATGGGTCTAGAAAGTAAGGTGATAAATAGGAGTTCATCACGCATACCAGAAAGACAATCAGAATTAAGAAGGCCTCCCAACGCAAGAGCGCTTGTAACCTACTCGTTGAAAGGGCATCTGGTGTTGTGGATTTTTTTATTATTGTGTCCATATAAAACTCTTTCTTTTAATGTGATTGTGCCGACAGGGAAGTGGAAGCTTGATCCGGTTTACGCAAGATAATGCGCGCTTTCTCTTTATTCGATGAGGCATTCGCAATAACGGCAATAATGATAACAGTGCCTGAAATGGCCATTTGCCAAAAAGGCGAGACACCAATAATCGGTAAAGCATTATTCACCACACCGATAAAGAGTGCTCCAATCACACAGCCGATGACAGAACCTAACCCGCCAACAATGCTGACACCACCAATTACACATGCGGCAATGACCTGCAACTCAAATCCATTTGCCACATCCACATAAGCCACAGCAAAACGTGAGACCCAAAAATAGCCACACAACCCCGCTAAGGTTCCAGACACTAAAAACCCGTAAAATTGCACTTTACCTACGTTTACCCCAGAATAAAAAGCCGCCATTGGATTACCGCCCGCAGCATAGAAATTGCGCCCCCATACACTGAATTTCATCGTCCAGAAAGCCAGAATAATCAGGGCTATTGCTGTCCAGCACAATACAGGTATCGACAAAACCTCATAACGAGGCAGCCCAATAAAAGATTCACTCATTTGGTGAGAATTCACCCAAGCCCCATCCGATAACAAAAATGTCGCACCACGATAAATACTCATGGTGCCAAGGGTAATGACTATGGAAGGGACTTTTAATAACCAAACAAACAAACCATTGATGGCTCCTAAAAAAGCCCCCACTACCAAAGATAAGAGAATCAAAAAAGCCATATTGATGTCAGGAAACGCCTGATTCACCATTGCCACCAGCATACCGGTAAAGGCCACATTGGCCGCAACGGAAAGGTCGATACAACGGGTCAATATCACCAGCATTTGACCTAACGCCAGCATGATCAAAATGGCGGTATCGTTAAAAATACCAATACTGTTCGAGAGGCTAATAAAGTCTGGACTAATCGCCCCGACACTAAAAAACATCGCCAATACAATCAGGCTCAATATGCCTTCGCGAGAATAAACAAACCGCTTTAACATGCCAAACTACCTCCGGTCGCCATGGCAACCACCTTTTCTGGTGTGGCGTCCAGCCGTGACAATTCACCAACTATTAAACCTTCGTTCATGACCAAAACTCGGTCTGACATGCCCAAAATTTCTGGTAATTCGGACGACACCATAATCACCGACAAACCAGCTTCTACCAGCTCAGACATAAATTCATGTACGGCGGCTTTCGAGCCGATATCGATCCCCTTGGTTGGTTCATCCAGAATGATGACTTTAGGATTGGTAGCAAGCCATTTGGCAATCACCACCTTTTGTTGATTCCCACCGGACAAATTCATGACTTTCTCATTCCAACTAGAGGCTTTTACTTGTAAACGCTCACAATATTGACGAGCCAAGCGCATCTCACTTTCTTGATCTATTTGACCTTGTTTCACTAAGCCTTTCATTTGCGGCAAACTGACGTTCTGATAAATGGGCAATTCCAGCACGACACCTTGTTGCTGGCGCTCTTCTGGCACATACACAATTCCATTATCTATAGCTTCCTTAGGTGAGTGAATGGTCACTTCTTCTCCATTCATTTTGACGCTACCAGAAAGATATTGAGTGGTGCCAAACAGGGCTTGCATCACTTCAGTCCGCCCCGAACCCACTAGACCATAAACACCAAGGATTTCACCTTTTTTCAAACTGAAACTGATGTTGTCGAACTCGGTGGCATGACACAAATGACTCACTTCTAACAATGTTTCGCCTATCTCTACCTGTTTTTTCGGATAAGTGGCTTCGATACTTCGGGCTACCATCATCTCGACTAAGGCCGCTTCATTAGTATCCTCAATGAGTCCTTCTGCTACGTAACAACCATCACGAAATACCGTGTATCGATCCGCCAAGGTAAAAATTTCATCAAATTTATGAGTAATAAAGAGTATCGCTTTCCCTTGTTGTTTTAGGGTATTCACGAGTTCATACAATTCTTGAATCTCATGGTGAGACAAGGCCGCCGTTGGCTCATCTAAGATCACTACTTTGGCATCAATAGACAAAGCACGGGCAATCCCCACCATGTGCTTCTGGCCAATGCTCAGTTCTCTTAAGATTTGCCTTGGATCTATTTCAGCTTTGATTGCAGACAATATTTCTTCGGAACCTGTAAACATTGAAGGCCAATCAATGGCTAAGTGTCGAGCAAACCGTCCCTTTTTCATCGGATAATTACCAAGAAAAATATTCTCTGCCACCGTTAAATCATCAAACAAAATGGTTTCCTGATGAATCGCTGTAATGCCCAAAGCATGAGAATCATGAGGAGAATGAAACTGTACAGGCTGGCCGTTAAAGATAATCTCCCCACCATCAGGCTGATAAATGCCCGTCATGGTTTTCACTAGGGTCGATTTACCCGCGCCATTTTCTCCAATCAGTGCGGTAACTTGACCGGGGTAAAGGTGAAGATCAACACCATCCAGTGCTTTCACACCAGGAAAAATCTTACTCACCTTTTTCAGGCTAAAAATTGCATCGTTCATAACGGCTGCTCTTATTGTTATTCATTATGAAATTTGTGAATGAGTTATCGCCTCATCCTAGGTCTCTCTCTTGTATGCTCAAAGAGAAAAGACAAACTTTCCAGCTCCCAGTTCAATAGGGAGGCTGGAAAGACGTTTCGAGCCAACTAGAAAATAGAAGAGAATTGATCAACGTTAGACGCGTCGTAAACAAAAGGTTTTGCCATCGCACCGTCACCATTGCTGTCAACTTCAAGTGTTCCCATACGTCCCATTGGCACTTGAGTTTTGCTACCCTCACCTTTTACCAGATTGTAAGCAAGCATAGTGGCCGAGTAACCTAGATCAATTGGATTCCAAATGGCGAAACTGTGAATGGCGCCACTCTGTACATGGCCCGCTAATTCTGAGGGCAAACCTAACCCTGTGACATAGACTTTACCAGTCAAACCCATGTCACTCACAGCTTGTGCTGCCGCCAAGATACCTACTGTGGTAGGTGCTACGATGACGTCTAGGTCTGGATAATTTTTAATCAAAGCGGTTGCTTCACGGAAACTTTTATCCGCCAAGTCATCACCATAAACCGTATCAACCAATGTTAAATTAGGGAATTTACTAAGAGACTTTTTCATTTCATCAATCCAGATATTCTGGTTGGTCGAAGTAGGGGTCGCACTTAGGATGGCAAAAGTACCTGAAGATTTGCCTTTCACTTTAATGGCATCAGCGGCAAGTTGTACGTTCATTTCGCCAATCAAACTATTACTAGAAGGGTTTAGATGAATTTGTCGACCGGCTTTACCAACACCTGAATCCCAAGAAATGACTTTAATACCACGTTGTTGAGCTTTTCTTAGGGAGGGCACTAAAGCATCAGCATCGTTTGCTGACACAGCAATGGCATCAACACGTTGAGCGATTAAAGAATTGATGATTTCAATCTGGCCTTCCGCCGTGGTTGACGTTGGGCCTGTATATATAATTTCAACATCGCCAAGTTCTTTGCTGGCCTCTTCCGCGCCACGATAAGCCGCTTCAAAAAAGCCAATTCCCAAAGCCTTTACTAAGAGCGCAACGCGAACCTGATCGGCAGCATACGCACCAGAAGTAAATAAAGTAGCACAAGCCAGCAACACAGTGATGAGTTTCGTTTTCATAATTATCTCCAAGAGCGCGCTCATCACCACACAATCAGATATTGCCAAGTATGAGACGCGGTTTATTGTTTTTGTTTTTCCACTATGATCAAACGACAACCTGCCGATTGAATCACTTCTTTACTCTTGTTATCTATGCCATCGTCTGTAATGACGATGTCTATTTGAGACAGAGGACAAATGACCATACTTGATCGGTTTTGAAACTTTGAACTATCAACCAAAAGCACCCGCTGATTGGCTCGATTGATCAGTTTCATCACCGCTTGTACGATTTGCGGATCTGTCTCCATTACACCATGAGAATTCACACCATATGCACCGATAAAAAGAATGTCTGCGTAGGTATGATTGGAAATATCACTCGGAAACGGACTCAAAATAATGTTCTGTTCCCGGTGAATTTTTCCACTCGGCACTGTGACGCTACATTTGCTCTTTTTTATCAATTGATCCGCAATCGAAAACGAGTTCGTCAACACTTGTAACTTCAAACTTCGCATATACTCAGACATAGCCGCGGTGGTTGTCCCACCACTGATCATAATCGACATATTGTCCGACAATAATTCTACGGCCGCTTTTGCTATGCTCCGCTTTACCTCCATATTCATCGTTTGACTGACTGAATATGGTCGCCCAAGCAAACTGACATCCGAAGGTGGATTGATGGCCTCAGCCCCTCCTCGCACTCGTCGCAACTTTCCTTCCTGATCTAGAGAAGCAATGTCCCTTCGCACTGTAGCTTCGGATGCACCTAGCACATCTGCTAGGTGCGTCACCGTCACAATGGGTCGAGCCTCTACTTCTGACAGGATAACTCTGTGCCTTTCAATTTCGTGCATTGATCATCCTCGGTATTCAATATAATTAATTTTCAATCATTATCAAGCAAATTTAATCAAATTATAGAAATAAAAGATAAATAATGCTTGATAATGATTGTTTTTGTTTTAGTATGAAAGCTATCGATCATTCTAACCCGCTGGTTGTGCATAACAAAAATAAAATTTAAGTCTGCGTTTTATCTGCCTATTCGAACAAGACTCTAGGCCAATAAACGAGACAATACTTGAGGTTAAACCATGTCTACTAATTTACTAGCCAATCTTTGGAACGATGCGGATGCGTCCCTAATGTCTGAGCCAGAATTATTGCAATATCGATCAAACTTGCTTGGTTCTGACATGCGCGTGACGAATTACGGTGGCGGCAATACCTCAGCCAAACTTCAAATGAATGACCCACTGACAGGACAAACTACTTCTGTTTTGTGGGTCAAAGGCTCTGGAGGGGATATTGGCTCCATGGGGCTGGAAGGTTTCTCAACACTTTATATGGATAAACTGAATCAGCTTTTGCCACTTTATCGTGGTGTCGAATTTGAAGACGAAATGGTCGCGTATCTTCCCCATTGTACATTCAACCTGAATAGCAGAGCGGCAAGTATCGATACGCCTTTGCATGCCTATTTGCCTTATCTGCATGTTGACCACCTGCATCCAGATGCAGTAATTGCTATTGCTGCAAGCAAAAATAGCCAACAACTTACAAAGGAAATTTTTAACGGTGAAATTGGCTGGCTTCCTTGGCGCCGTCCTGGATTCCAACTGGGCATGGACTTACATAAAATTGCCACGGAGAATCCACATCTGAAAGGTGTGGTACTTGAAAGTCACGGACTATTTACCTGGGCTAACGATAACAAAGAATGCTACCTCAATTCATTAAACATCATTAACAAAGCACAAAGCTGGTTAGAACAAAAAAGTGCTGGCAAAGCCACATTTGGTGGCGAACGATTTACCTCTTTGTCTGAAGACAAGCGTCGTCAAGTTGTTGCCCGCTTAATGCCACTGATTCGCGGCAAAACCAGTAAAAAACAACGTCAAATTGGTCACTTCAATGCTTGCGATGAAGTACTACAGTTTGTTAACTCTATGGATTTGGATCGTCTGGCAAAATTAGGCACTTCTTGTCCAGATCATTTCTTACGAACCAAAATCCGCCCTTTTGTGGTGGCTTATGACCCTCAAAAAGATAACTTGGATGAAGTCATCAAGTCCCTAGATAAAAGCTTGGCTGATTATCGTGATGACTACGCCGGGTACTATCAACGCTGTAAACACGACAACAGTCCAGCCATGCGCGACCCAAACCCTGTCATTTATTTGATTCCAGGGGTCGGTATGTTGTCCTTTGCAAAAGACAAAGCCACAGCACGAATTGCCGGTGAATTTTACGTGAATGCCATTAATGTAATGCGCGGCGCCGATAGTGTTAGTGAATACGTTGGCTTACCTGAACAAGAGGCCTTTGATATTGAATATTGGCTGTTAGAAGAAGCAAAATTGCAGCGTATGCCGAAGCCCAAATCCTTAGCGGGTCACATTGCCTTGGTCACAGGCGGCGCTGGTGGCATTGGTTTAGCAACCGCAAAACGACTCGCAACAGAAGGTGCCAACATCGTACTGATGGACATTGATGAAGAAGCATTGACCGTTGCTAAAAATGAATTGTCCAACGAATTTGGCAAAGATTGCGCTGCAAGCATCAAAATGGATGTGACTCAGGAAGAGGATGTTGTTCAAGCAGTAAAACACTGTGCTCTTGCGTTTGGCGGCTTGGATATAGTGGTCTCCAATGCTGGCATTGCCTCTTCTGCCCCGCTAGAAGAAACCTCGCTTGAACTATGGAATAAAAATCAAAGCATTTTATCAACAGGGTATTTCCTAGTTGCACGAGAAGCCTTTAGCTTGCTTAAACAGCAAAACATGGGCGGCAATATGGTGTTTATCGCCAGTAAAAATGGTTTGGTTGCCTCTGCCAATGCTAGTGCCTATTGTGTCGCTAAGGCAGCGGAAATCCAGCTTTCTCGATGTGTTGCGCTTGAAGGCGCACCTCTTGGCATTCGCTCTAACGTGGTAAACCCCGACGCGGTTCTGCGCGGTTCAAAAATCTGGACCGGTAAATGGAAAGAAGAGAGAGCAAGTGCTTATCAACTGTCAACAGATGATCTGGAAGAGCACTATCGTCAACGCAGTATGTTAAAACTGAACGTGCTACCAGAGGACATTGCAGAGGCCATCTACTTCTTTGCCTCAGCCGCCTCTGCTAAGTCCACTGGCAACATTCTTAATGTGGATGCGGGTCACGCGCCATCCTTTACTCGCTAACACATTAATAAATAACATTGAACAAGAACCGACTAAATAAGAAAGATAAAAGGATTCGATCATGACTCTATTAATTGATCAAAACTTGTTACAAGAACAAAACACTAAAACAGCATCGGCACTAAACACAGATTACAACGCACTTGCAGAGAAGTTAGGCCGTTCAGGTATTCAAATTGACACCATCTTAGAGCAAGCAAAACAGTTTTCAGTCGCCCTTCCTTCTTGGGGCGTCGGCACAGGCGGAACTCGTTTCGCTCGCTTTCCAGGCCAAGGTGAACCTCGTAATATTTTTGAAAAGCTCGATGATTGCTCAGTTATTCAGCAACTTTCTCAAGCCACACCAGCAGTCTCATTACACATTCCTTGGGACAGACCAAAGGACCCAAAGGAACTACGACAATATGCTGAGCAATATGGCCTGCATTTCGATGCAATGAACTCCAATACGTTCCAAGATCAAATTGGTCAGAAGGAGTCATATAAATTTGGTAGCTTGACACACACCAATAAAGCAGTGCGTGAACAAGCCATTGCTCATAACATTGATGTGGTGGAATTGGGTCAAAAACTTGGATCGAAAGCACTAACTGTCTGGGTAGGAGATGGTTCTAACTTTCCGGGTCAACAGGATTTCAAAAACAGCTTTAGTCATTATTTAGACAGCATCAAGACGGTTTATAACAGCTTACCTAATGATTGGAACATGTTGCTAGAACATAAGATATTTGAGCCAGCCTTTTACTCAACTGTGATTCAAGATTGGGGCAGCAACTATCTGGCCGCCAAAGAAACCGGCGAACGCTGTTTATCCTTGGTGGATTTAGGGCACCATGCGCCAAACGTTAATATAGAAATGATCGTTAGTCGGCTAGCACAATTTGGTAAGTTAGGTGGTTTCCACTTTAATGACAGTAAATACGGCGATGATGATTTAGACAGCGGGTCAATCAATCCCTATCAGTTGTTCTTAATTTTCAACGAATTAACCAACATACGCGCTCAAAATCCTGCTTACAGCCCTTTCTATATGTTGGATCAGTCGCACAATGTAACCGATCCCATAGAGAGTCTGATGTACAGTGCAGCTGAAGTACAACGTGCTTTTGTAAAAAGCTTACTTGTCGACCGCCAAGCACTATCTCAGTATCAAGAAGATAATGACCCCATGATGGCACAAGCTACTCTAAAAGCAGCATATAACCTAGATGTCGAGCCAATACTGCAAATGGCCAGACAACAAAAAGGTGGAGCCATAGACCCCATTGCATGTTATCGACACAGTAAATATCGCCAAAGATGTGCTAAGCAACGTCCTATTGACCCAAATTCAAGCGGATCAGGCATAGTGTAACAGGAGAAATTAAATTGCCTGGAAAGTACTAACCTCTACTATTTCAGGTTCACAAATACGAAATTTAGGCTCTGCGTTGTGCTCCCGGGCCGGTATTATTCCTCTCATAAAATCTTGCGTCGGTGTCTGGATAAAAAAAGCGTTTGTCGCCGTTTTTATCCAGACCATGCATCTTATCCCAACCATAGATATGATCATCCAAATAACACTCAATAAAAGCGGCATAGCCTATCGCATCAGGATCAGCATAACGGCCATCATGGAAATCTTTGGTCGGATGCCAAGGCCGACCTAATGCATAAGAACCCACTTTAACATCAATATTTTCACGAACAACACTACATCGTAGAAAAACCAAACCAACTTCATTTAGCTTTGAAGTACTGGGTGCTGACACATAACCCATTACCTTTGAGGTGGTTGGGTACGCCTTACAAACCAACTCACACTTTTCAAATAACGCATGGCCTGAACCAAATATAAAATCTATGTTGCCTTTAATCACACACTGCTTCAGCTGACTTTTTCCGCCTAAGGTACAAAAAGTATCTTGAAAACTATCAAGGCACAGGTGTTCAAGCTGAATATCTTTACTATTTTCCGTTAACAATAAAGCAACCGCTTGAGGGTGATGAATTTTAGTTGAGTCAGAAACTTGTTTTTTGACATTGGCGATATAATCCCAACGATTTGAGATGCTAAGGTGCTTTACAGAGACTTGCTGAGCATTTATTGCAACAATTCGACTGCCAAGTGTACTCACCAGTTTCCCTGAATCTTTCAGCATACCGGCACATATAGATTCATAAATATGAGTTTTGTCTTTTCCCGCACCTATGATCTCAACATGATCTCGCGAGATAGAAAAAGACTCTTGGTACTCTCCTGCCGCCAGATAAATACGATATAAAGAATCATCTTGTGGCGCTGCATCCAAAGCCTGTTGGATCGAAGTAAATGCTCCCATCTTGGCTTTTGGTGATACCCAAGCATGATAATTTTCCATCGCTTAACCTCGCAGTCGTTTGATGTTATTCAACAAAGCGCACCATCAACTAAAAAAGGAAGGACAAATGCCCTTCCCTTTTAAATTCTGATCCAAGGATTTGAAATCGCTAGTCGCTATTCTATTAAAGAGCGAACATAGGCTTCAATTTCAGGACTTTGTCCATTTTCAAACAAGCACTGCTGGAAACGCTTGCCTGTTACAGCCGTTGTCACTAGCTCTGGATCCATGGCTTTTAGGGTATCAAGGTAATTATCCTTCATTGTTGCGGCTTTTACTTGGTTCAAAATACCCGCATTACGAACCTGAGGTTCTTTACGTTCAACTGGATACCCTTCACCACGCGGCCCTGTAAAGGCTTTCTCAAAAATGTAACGTGCGTTTAATTCCGCTGCCCAACCAAAGCCTTTAGCAAACGCCATCGCAATGGCATTGCCATTATTAATTTGATTAAACAAAAAGGCGTCCGAAGGCTCCAAGCAATATCCACATACCACACCAGGATGTGCATTTAGAGACATCATGGCACCTTGACCCGTCCCACAGCCCGCAACGACAAAATCGACCGCTTTGGCATTAAGTAAAATGCTGGCCATAATACCAAGGTGAATGTAGGTAAGATGATGATCCTTTTCATCGCTCATACCCACGTTATAGACATCATGATTCAAGCCGCCTGCAACATCATTTAATTGCTCAAGAATGATTGCATTCTTGCCGGCCTGGCTGTTTTCCATCATTAGTGCAATTTTCATATCAAGAATCCTGTTTTTTATAGTAAGAGTCTTCTAGACCCAGAAAGTCTTTGCGCATAGGAGTGAAGTTGTCCAGCAATATGCCAGGCTCTAAACACACGCAACCATGCATCACATTTGGCTCTTTATAGAGTGTGTCGCCTTGGCTCACGATGCGTGTTTCATCACCAATGGTAAATTCAAATTTGCCCGAAAGAACATAGGTTAGCTGCTCGTGAGGATGATTGTGTAACGGCCCCACTGCGCCTTTTTCAAAGTGTACTTCAACAGTCATGATGTTATCTGAGTACGCCATAATTTTGCGAGAAACGCCGTCACCTAAGTCTTCAAGTGGGACTTCTTTATTGTAAACAAACATAGGATAGCTCTTAGTATTCTTGTTTTAGACTCAGATACTATAGCAGCCAAACAAAACATTATTCAATATTTTATGAAAAAGCGTTTCAATTAATTCTTAAAAACAAATGTATCTTAAGATTAAATCTGAAATGGTAAGGTGAGAACACAAGCAATCAATAAGATAAGATCGATAAATGAACTTGTCTAAATCTCCATCCATTGTTTATTGGCAGAGAAGCATGATTATGCGCGGCCATAGAAAAAACATAGCCGCGTTAATGGTAAGGATGGAGGATTAGGCGGCTTTTACGTAACCCAGTTTTTCTGACACTTGTGCTGCCGCTTCTTTTAACAAACTGGTGTAAGTCTCAAATTTTTCTTGAGTATAACGCAAGGTTGGAAAAGACAAGCTCAAACCCGCCACCACATTACCTAAGCGATCGTATATAGGAGCAGCAATACAACGTAACCCTTCTTCTTGCTCCTCATTATCCATGCCAAAACCCTGCTTTTTCACTTCTTCCAATTCCACCAAAAGGGATTCAATGGAACGATGTGTTTTCGCAGTGGATGGAACGAAGTCAATGCCTTTAAAGATTTCACGAATGTAGCTTTCAGGACGTTCAGCCAGTAAAACTTTACCAATTGCCGTTGAATAAAGTGGATTACGACCACCAATACGAGACTGCATACGTAAATTATACTGAGCATCTACCTTGTAGATGTACATAATGCTGTCATGATCACGAATACCTAGGTGCAAAGCTTCTTTTGTCAGCTCACCTATACGCGTCATATGAGGTTCTGTTAGAGACACTAAATCTACGTGCTCCAAGGCTTTTGCTCCAGTCTCAAAGAGCTTCAATGTCAAAGAGTAACGATCGTCTTCCCCTTCTTGACTGACAACTCCTAACATTTTCATAGTTTGCAGAAAACGATATACGGTACTTTTAGAGGTCATGACCTTTTGTGAAAGCTCAGTCACACCTGAAGACTTTTTCTCGGCAAGGGCATTCAGAATAGCGAAAACCTTCATGACTGAAGAGACGGGTTCAATTTGTTGATGGCTATTTTCTTCTTTCGACATAAGCTTCTTCTTCGAACATCAATGGTTTCATTTTTTTTGAAATGTAATTTTGCGATTATAGTGTAAATTCTCAACAAGTAACATCCCTATTAGTTTTACTCATTTTATGCAGGCTAGATGAGAAAAACCTTTCTCGCCATTTTTTTGAATAAATTAAAATTATTTTCGAAACAGCTTTTCATTTTTTGTTGACAGCATCAACTCAAACTTTATATTATCAATTTCAAATGATCCTCATTACCTGTCGACCTTTTCGACCATTAACAAAAATAAGAGAGGGATACATGCCACTCGGTCAGCTTTTATCATTACCTTTTAAGCATGCTAAAGATGCTAAAACGGGTGCAAGCATCTCACAAATTACGCCAGACAACTTTATTTGTAACCGAAATTATTTTTATCAAAAATGCTTCACAAATGATGGCAATAAGTTGTTATTGGCAGGAAATTTTGATCAAAATCGCAATTACCACTTGTTTGACCTTGAGGAAGAAACAGCACTACAACTTACCGAAGGCAGCGGTGACAATGTCTTTGGTGGGTTCTTAACCAGCCAAGATGACGCGCTCATCTTTGTTAAAAACAACAAACAACTCATTCGTGTCGATTTAAAAACTCAAGAACACAGCACACTTTACGAAGTCGCAAAAGGCTGGATTGGTTATGGCACTTGGGTACCTAACTCAGCGTGCACTAAAGTGGTTGGCATCGAAATCAAAGACACAGATTACATTGAGTTGGACAGTTGGGAAAAATTTGCTCAACTTTACCATCAAAGCCCTCGCTGTCGATTAATTTCCATCGACCTACAAACAGGTCAGCGTAATGTAGTCTATGAAGAAAATATCTGGCTTGGCCATCCGCTGTATCGTCCAAATGACGATAATACCGTGGCCTTTTGTCATGAGGGCCCTCATGATTTAGTAGAAACTCGAATGTGGATGGTTGATGAAAACGGTGACAATCTGCGCAAAGTCTACGAACAGAACCAAGACGAATCCTGTACTCACGAATTCTTTGTGCCTGATGGTTCTAAAATGATGTTCGTGTCCTACCGTCCCAATACCAACAAACGTGAACTTTGCTCCGTGGATGCCAACACACTGGAATTCAAAGTGGAAACCGAAATGCCGGCTTGCAGTCACTTAATGAGTAATTATGACGGCAGCCTAGTGGTTGGCGATGGTTCAGGCACCCCAGTGGATGTTACTGACACTTCTGGGCACACCATAGAGAACGACCCAAATCTTTATGTGATTGATCTAAATACAGATTCTATCAAGGCTATCGCTGAGCACAACACCAGTTGGGCAGTGTTGAACGGTGATCGCCAAATCAATCACCCGCATCCTTCTTTTACGCCTGACAATCAATCAGTGTTATATGGATCCGATGTGAATGGCTCACCAGCAGTTTACATGGCTAGTATTTCTTAGTGAGAGAAATAGCTAAAGGAAAGTGAAGTTTTGAGGCTCAAACGAGTCTCACCATGAGTGTTACTCTCTGTAAGAGTTTTGCCCAGTTAGGATACTAACTGGGCTTTTTTAGCACAAGTTATTCCACTGTCACAGATTTCGCCAGATTACGAGGTTGATCCACATCGGTTCCTTTCACCACAGCCACATGATAAGACAAGAGTTGCAAAGGAATAGTGTGCACTATGGGTTCCAAAATGGCTTCCACTTTCGGCACTTCTGAGAAGGTCACATTACCCTCGTTGTGCAAGTCTGTATCCTTGTCCGCAAATACATACAATTCACCACCACGGGCAGTCACTTCCTGTAAGTTAGATTTGATTTTATCCAACATATCGTTATGCGGCACTAAGGTGATGATAGGCATATCCTCGTCCACTAATGCCAATGGGCCATGCTTTAATTCTCCGGCTGGGTAGGCTTCTGCGTGAATGTAGGAAATTTCTTTGAGCTTTAGGGAGCCTTCTAAAGCTATGGGGAACATGGCACCACGACCAAGGAACAAAGCATTATGCTTATTAGCAAATTTGTCCGCAATCTGCTTAATATGATTGTCCTGCGATAGAGCCGTATCCACATGAGCAGGTAAGGAACGCATGGCTTGCACCAATTCCGCTTCTTTCTCAGCACTTAAACCATTCTCAACTGCAATCGCCACACTGGTAATCAATAAAGCCGTTAATTGAGTAGTAAACGCCTTAGTGGAGGCAACACCAATTTCAGCCCCAGCGTTAGTCAATAAGGTCAAAGCCGACTCGCGTACTAACGTACTGGAAGGCACATTACAGATAGCCAGTGTGGTCAGGTAATCTAGTTCTTTTGCCATGCGCAATGCGGCCAAGGTATCTGCTGTTTCACCAGACTGAGAAAGGGTCAAAAACAAAGTATTTTTTGGCACCGCCACTTTACGATAACGATATTCACTGGCCACTTCGACACTGCAGGGCAAGCCTGCTAATTCCTCAATCCAGTATTTGGCAACCATACCAGCATGGTAACTGGTACCACAGGCCACAATATGTATGTTCTCAACTTTTTTCAGGAAATCAGATTCTGCGCCAAAACAGCTGGTCAGCACTTTAGTGTCACTGATACGACCTTCTAAACAAGCGCTGATCACTTTGGGTTGTTCGTAAATCTCCTTCATCATGTAATGACGGAATTCACCTTTATCCGTGGCATCCACATTATGATTAAACACGCTAACAGGACGCTCTTGCACCTTACCTTGCTCATCATAAATGGTCACAGCATCACGCGTCACCTCAACCACATCCCCCTCTTCAAGAAAGATAAATTGGTCAGTCACATGCAACAAGGCCAGTTGATCAGACGCCACAAAGTTTTCCTCGATGCCTACGCCCACCACCAAAGGACTGCCTTTACGCGCCGCAATAAAACGTTCATTGTCGTCTTTTTGCACTACACCAATCGCAAATGCACCTTCTAAACGACCTAAGCTAGCTTGTACGGCTTTCAACAAATCACTGTCTGTTTTTAAGGCATCGTGAATCAAGTGAACGATCACTTCTGTATCTGTTTCAGAGTTAAACTGATAGCCTTTTTCTTTTAGTTCGCGACGTAATGGCTCATGATTTTCGATGATACCGTTGTGAACCAAAGCCAAATCGTCACCTGAGAAATGCGGATGGGCATTGGCTTCGGTTGGTTTTCCATGAGTGGCCCAACGGGTATGAGCAATGCCCATTTTGCCATCTAAAGGCTGCTCTTCGAATTTATCGCGAAGCGCCTGCACTTTGCCAACAGCACGATGTGAATACACGCCTTGATCATTATTAATAGCTACGCCAGAAGAGTCATAACCGCGGTATTCCAAACGGCTCAAGCCTTCAAGTAAAATTTTTGCCACATTTCGACGTGCAACCGCACCCACTATTCCGCACATAAATCTATCCTTATTGGCCCGAGCAAACACCAGTCAGCTCAAGCAATTTATCTTTTAATCTAATCTTAATGATGGTTCAGCTTTTGAAGTTTTCTAAGCCACTACTTTTTCGTTGGGCGTAGCCAATTATCCTTATTTGATTGTCTTGCACGGGCAAAGGCCAATTGTTTTTCACCAACCGCTTTGGTAATAGTTGAGCCTGCTGCAATGGTGGCGCCTTCTGCCACTTCCACTGGTGCTACTAAGGAGGTGTTAGAACCAATAAACACATTATCGGCCACCTGGGTGAGATGTTTATTCACACCATCATAGTTACAAGTAATGGTGCCGGCACCCACATTTACATTAGCGCCCATTTGAGTATCACCAACGTAACTCAAATGGTTTACCTTGCTGCCTTCGCCAATGTGGGCTTTCTTGGTTTCAACAAAGTTGCCAATCTTGGCTTTGTTTGCCAGTTTGGTACCTGGACGCAAACGAGCAAAGGGGCCAATATCACAGGCATCTCCCACTTGACTGTCGTCGATCATGGAGTGACTTTTGATTAAAGTGCCCTCCCCAATGACACAATCTTTTAAATAACAGTTCGGACCGATTTCAACCCTATCGCCCAGCACAACCTTGCCTTCAAACACACAATTCACATCTATGACAACGTCTTGCCCGGTTTGTAACTCACCGCGCACATCAAGGCGGGCTGGATCAAGCAATGTCGCCCCTTGGCGCATCAATTCGCTCGCCACCTGTTGCTGCCATTCGCGTTCTAAAGCAGCCAGCTGAATTCTGTCATTTACACCGGCAACTTCTGCTTCGTTACTCGGTTGCACAGTCACTATGTCTATCCCCTGTTGAGCCGCCATAGCAATAATGTCTGTTAAATAATATTCGCCTTGCGCATTATCATTGGTTAACGCTGCCAACCAAGCCTGCAAATGGGCATTTGGCGCCAGCAAGATACCCGTATTCACTTCTTGAATCGCCAACTCTTCTACACTTGCGTCTTTTTGTTCCACAATCGCCGCTACCTGGCCTTGACCATTACGAACAATACGTCCATAACCCGTCGGATCAGCGAGATTAATAGTAAGCATCACCAAAGTATTTGGAGAAGATAAAGACACCATCTTTTCAAGTGTGTTGGCACTAATTAACGGCACATCGCCGTAGAGAGTTAATGTTGAACCTGTGTTTTGTAGAGAGGGTGCCACACGACGCAATGCATCGCCTGTTCCTTGAGGGTCATTTTGCCAGACCAGATTAACGGAAAAGTCCTGACAATGTTCAGAAACTTGCTCCCCTTGATGCCCTACCACTAAATGTAAATTTGCTTCTGGCATCCTACTGGCAGTTGTTAATACACGCCTTACCATAGCGGTACCACCAACTTTATGCAGCACTTTAGAATAAGAGGATTTCATTCGACTGCCTTTACCAGCAGCAAGAATTACTATGTCCAGACTCATGAAGCTTCCTTGTATTATATTTGATATGAATATAAGCGTATTAGGCTATTAAAACCTGCACCATCCTAAGCAACAACCCAAATTGTCATAAAATAATTGACAATATTAAATGTAAATCAATAAGACTATGATTTATCGATACTATAGGACAAATTTCATACTTATTTTTGTCACCAGTTGACACTTTTATGAGAAAATTTTTGGAGAAATCAAAGGGGACTCAATGAAAAACAGGCTTAACTTGTCCATAAATCAATTAATGCATCTAGTCTTTATGATTAGGACAAACATTACATTCTTCTTGCAGTAGCTCAACTAATAGACGTGTGGCAGGGCCGGTTCTTTCACCCTTACCGAAAATAGCATACAGGTGAAAATTACGTTCCGCACCAGACACTAAATTGAGCCGTTTTAATTTACCGTTTTGCAGTTCTTCCCCTATATCAGCTTTTGGCAACCAAGCAAAACCAACACCACTGACCACAATTTCCAATGCCGACTGCACACTGGATACCGTCCAACGTCGCTCGGTTCCTAACCAACCTGCATCCATGGAAGACTCCACGGCAGAATCTCGTATCACCAATTGCAATTCGCGACTGAGTCTTTCATTATTCACAGCCCCTTCTTCTTCAAAAAGAGGGTGTAAAGGCGAAGCAACGGCTAACAATTCTACTTCCACTATGGGATCGGCCAGATAACCTTTAGGCACTATGCCACTTAACACCAAATCAGGTCGGCCTTTTTGCAAAGCTTCCAAGCCACCACTCAAAACAACTTCTTTTAACTGCACTTGAGTCCCCTGACTTTGTGGCTCAAATGCTTTGAGGGCGCGAAGCAGGGCAGGTGTTGGAAAAGTTTGATCCACAACCAATTCCAATTCTGGCTCCCACCCTTGTCCCAAAGTATGTGCTAATTCTTCCAGTTCCACCGCTTCTTTTATAAGATGACGAGAGCGTCGTAGTAAGACTTCACCACGCTCTGTTAATTTGGCTTTACGGCCCTCAATGATAAGTAGCGGGTAACCTAACTGCTCTTGAAGTTTAGCCACTGTGTAACTGACGGAAGATTGGCTTTTATGCAAGGCTTCGGCCGCTTGGGCAAAACCGCTCTTATCAACCACTGCTTGGAGTACTCGCCACTGTTCTAAGGTAACTCTAGGTGATTTCACTTTGACTCTTCTAACTGTCTGTAAATTTGACCTCTAAAGTATCGTATTATTCGATCAATATCTCCAAAAAAAGTCACTTTTTAATCGAATATTTTGGCTATATCATTTTTTTACTTTCTCAAAACCTAGCCTAAATGGCTTTTCAAGATATCGGAGACATAAGATGACAACATTATTACGTATTGATTCCAGCGCTGCTGGCGCTAACTCTAAATCTCGTCAGTTAGCAGACGCTTTTGTCGAGAAGTGGCTGGCGAAAAACCCAGACGGCAAAATCGTGACTCGTGATGTAGACACCAACCCGCTCCCACACTTTACTAACGAAACACTTAGCGCATTATTTACACCGGAAGAAAACCGTACTGCAGAACAAAAAGCCATTGTCGCTATTGGCGATGAACTGATCGATGAATTAGAAGCGGCGGATCTGATTACTATCTCTGCACCTATGTACAACTTCAGCATTCCTTCAACTTTGAAGTCTTACTTTGACTACATTGCACGTGCTGGTCGAACTTTCCAATACACTGAAAACGGTCCTGAAGGTTTGGTCAAGAAAGACGCTTACGTATTCTCAGCCAGCGGCAGTTTCCTTGCAGACACTCCTATGGATCATCAAGCCCCATACATCAATACATTCCTAGGCTTCCTAGGTCTTAATGTAAAAGCCACCTTCATTGCTGGCGGCCAAGCAATGGGCGAACCAGGAGAGCAAGCATTTGAAGAAGCGAAAACCAAGATAGCTGCAGCAGTTTAAGTCCACTTCCAATTCTCAAAAAGCCAGTTAATCGCTAACTGGCTTTTTTGTTTTCTGCTTCAACAAGATAACAAGATATCCTCAAAGCCCTTGCGCTTTTAAGCCAATACGCTTGCGCTTTACATCCACATCCAGTACTTGCACTTTGACCACCTGCCCAACTCGAACTAAATCACGAGGATCTTTTACAAATCGATCCGCTAATTGTGAAATATGAATCAAACCATCCTGATGTACACCTAGATCGATAAAGGCTCCAAACGCCGCCACATTCGTCACTACCCCCTCTAAGCTCATCCCCTCATGAAGGTCTTCAATTCTTTGTACACTATGATCAAACGCAGCATATTTGAATTCAGGACGGGGATCTCGTCCAGGCTTGGCCAACTCAGCCAATATATCGGTATATGTAAAATCACCGGCAGACTGAAATTGTGGCGCCATTACTTTGAGCTGCTGAATGGCAGCAGCATTATTTAGCAAGTCTTTGCTAGTTAACCGCAGCTGTTGCGCCATTTGTTTTACGAGACGATAAGATTCTGGATGCACACCGGATTGATCCAGCGGTTCTTTACCGTTAAGTATGCGTAAAAAACCAGCACACTGCTCGAAACACTTTTCGCCTATCCCTTTGATCTTTTTTAACTCGGCACGCGATTCTATACGACCCTTCTCTTCACGATATCGCACTATATTTTGTGCAAGGCGTTCTGTTAATCCAGACACATAGGAAAGCAAAGAAGCGGATGCAAGATTTAAATCTACCCCCACACGGTTCACACAGTCTTCCACGACATGTGCTAATGAGCCCGATAAAGCGCTGGCTTTTATGTCATGCTGATACTGACCAACACCAATAGCTTGAGGTTCAATTTTCACCAATTCCGCTAATGGATCTTGAAATCGACGTGCAATCGAGATCGCCCCTCGTATGGTGACGTCGAGATCAGGAAATTCTTCAATAGCAATTTGTGACGCCGAGTAGACCGAAGCACCGGCCTCACTGACGACTATGGCCTGACAGGATAGGACCTGTTCTCGTATCACTTCTTTCGTTAGACTTTCCGTTTCTCTTGACGCTGTACCATTACCAATGGCTATCCAAGGCACTGCATACTTTTTAATGAATTTAATTAATGTTTGTTTGGCTTGCTGCACTTGGTTTTGTGGTGAGTGCGGATAAATAACACTGTGATCCAATACTTTCCCTTGCTCATTTATAACAGCAAGTTTTACACCATTTCGAAAGCCTGGATCCATTCCCAATACTCTATGAGCGCCTGCTGGAGCAGCCATTAATAAGTCTTCTAAATTATTCGCAAAGACTTGAATTGCCCCCTCTTCCGCTTTTTCTTTTAATTGATTCAGCACCTCTGTTTCTGATTTACTCTGTAACCTTGATTGCCAAGCCAAGGTCAGAAAGTGTTTTTGAATAGAGGATAACTGACTTGGCGTAGAAAGATTCTCCTCAAATATATTATTTAGGTGAGGAAGATTTAATTCGTTTGGATAACCCCTCTCAGAAGGCAATTGAATATTTAATTTTAAAATACCTGCCTTTTTACCACGAAATAACGCTAACAACCGATGTGCAGCGGCCTTGGATACGGCTTCTTCATACTCAAAATAGTCTTGAAATTTTTCACCTTCTTGTTTCTTACCTCTCAAAACACGACTCTGAATCACGCCGTCTTTTAATAGTACATACCGTGCCATTTTTAATACATCACTGTCATCACAAAGTGCTTCTATAATGATGTCTTGGGCACCTTGAAGGGCTTCTTTTGATGAAATATTCATCCTATTTTGCTGAATCCAAATCGCTACTTTTGGCTCTTCCGGTAAACAGCGTCCTTGCCAGATTGCTATAGCTAACGCGAGTAAGCCCTTATCACGGGCCAAATCTGCTTTACTTTTTCGTGTCTTTTTAAAGGGGGCGTAAATATCTTCTAATTCCGTTTTTGAAACAGCGGCATGAATTTTCTCTTTTATCACCGCCGTGGCATGAGGATCTTTTTCCAGTAAGGACAAAATACTTTCTCGACGCTTATTTAACTCACCTAAATATTGCCAGCGTTCAAAAAAATTACGCAATTGAACATCTGTCATACCTCCAGAGCTTTCTTTTCGATAGCGTGCAATAAATGGGACACTTGCGTCCTCTTCGAATAATGCAATGATGTTTTCCGACACTTTAATCGAACATAAAAACTCAGAGCTTAAAACCTGTGATACTGACTTCATTTATTATCCTACTCTTTACACTTTTATCACTCATATGGTCTATAATTCTATTAGCATATTTTTCTAATTTTTATTAGAATCCATTGCCAGACTGAAATGAAATAAAATGAAATATTATTTTCATGCATTAATTTTCAGTTTATTTTTATAAATATTGACTATCTTGTCATTTTATAAAAGCTAAGTGAAATAATCGACCTGTACGGAAACAATGGTTGTTATTCATATAAGGAAGTGACGAACAAGTTATCTAAACTTTTTCAAATCTTCATTACGTCATTTTAACACTTACTACTGGGTGTGAAAGATGGATCTATTTTTCAGTACAGGACCATACTCAACCAGTTCTAACAGATAAATAGGGGATATCGATGAGTTTATTACTTGAGTTAGCAGGTAACAAAGCAAAAGCACGTGCAGCAGCAAAAGAATTGAGCGTTGCACAATTGGAAAACCTAATTGCAGGTTTAACTAATGCTTTAGAAAAAGCCAAGGAAGAGGAAGCAGCCCGCGCAGCTCAAGAAGCAGAAAAGTCTGCTCGCGCTGAAGAAATCGCTAACTTGATCGCCAAAAGTGGCCTCACAATGGAAGAAGTTGCCAAGCTGACTTCAACCAAAGTAGGTGCGACCAAAGGCAAAACCGTTGAACCAAAATACCGTCTAACGGTTAATGGTGAAGTATATGAATGGACTGGCCGTGGTCGTACACCTAAGGTATTCCAAGAATATTTTGATGCTGGTAACAGTCGTGAAAGCGTAGAAATAAAGTAACACTTTTATACTAAAACAAAAGTAAAAAAAGCGATCACTCTCTGAACAAGAAATGATCGCTTTTTTATTTCGTAAATCATGGATTACAATATCTATTTATCACGAAAAGCGAAGCGCACCAACACGATTAAACAACCTAACATTCCTCCCAACAACACCCCAAGCAATGCAATAAGTCTTCTGTTAGGCGAAGTTCGACTCAAAGGCTTTTCAGGGGCATCAATGAATCTAAAAGTTTCAAAATCTGCATTTTTATCAATTTTTAAACGTTCAATTAATCTCAATTCTGAATTTACCACATCTAACCTTGGATCTAGAACCGAAAGCTGATCAAGCTCTTCCAAGACCTTTACTTTCGCTGCCAATGCATTGGCACCTATATTGATAGGAAATAAATCACTTACACCCAAATTTTCTATTGGCCTTTGAATTCCAGCAGCCTCAGTTATTTTCAAAGCATATCTACTTTGAGCCAATTCAGCCTCTAAACTCTCTTTAGCTTGATCTTGAAGCATAGAGAGCTCTTGCTGTAATTCATACTCTTTTACCTTTACAATAGAATTAAGGTTAGCAATAGCGATCTTTCTAGCTTGCTGACTAGCATAAATAATATAATTTTGAAGAAGTTCAAAGCTATCTTGATCAGTATCACTTTCTCCCTTCAGGGTATAAACATAAACGTCAGGAGCATCCTTTTTCGTTTCATGCGCTATGTCAAAAAGCTTACTAGCCCAATGGACATACAACTTTTGCTCTTGGCTTAAATATTCATCACCAGTAAACTCTTGCTGAATGAAATTAACTTCTTCTTGAAATGCATCAATTGAGGACAAATATGCTAACTTATTTGATCTCGATTGATATTGCTGAATAAAAATTTTGAAAACATTTATTGGCTCAACCAATACATCAAGCTTTGTCATGATGCCCTCCTCTTCATCAACTTGATAAGTATGAAACAATGGCTGATAGCCATTCACCATTATTTGATATGCTTCAAAATCACTTGGTTGAGGTACAGTTACTACGGCCTCCGAAGTCCATTTCTGTTGCGCCATGAGGGCATACACAATAGCAAAAATGGTGACCATAAAAGTAGAAACAAGGACAATCCATTTACCTTGCCAGAGCGCAAGAAACAATTCTTTTAAATCTATTTCGTCATCCCGATAAGATGGATACTGAGACAATTCTTGCGACTCAATTGACACTTTTCCACTCACTGTTACTTTCCCCTTACTCTGCAAGATATTTTGATTAACGTCAGACTCGTTAACTATTTGATCTTTAACTTTACTTTACTTGACTCTATCAGTCACTCGGTAAATCAAATCCCAAACGCCATGGCCTAATTTCTCGCCGCGCTGTTCAAATTTCGTCAGCGGACGCCATTCTGGACGCGGGTAATATTCTCCCTTTCCTGCAGCATTCTCATATTCAGCTTGTACTTCCATGACTTCCATCATGTGCTCAGCATAAGGTTGCCAATCGGTTGCCATATGAAATTGGCCGCCTGGTTTTAATACGTTTGCCACTTGTTGGGCAAACAAAGGCTGTACAATACGACGCTTATTGTGCTTTTTCTTATGCCAAGGATCAGGGAAAAACAACTGGAAACTACTGGCCGCTCGCTCAGGCAAACAGCTTGCCATGACTTCAATGGCATCGTCACAATAAACACGCAAATTAGTAAGACCAGCTTCCTGCGCTAACATCATCAGCTTAGCGACACCAGGTGGGTGGACTTCAATACCAATAAAATCTTTTTCTGGCGCATTCTTCGCCATTTCAGCCAAGGAAGCGCCCATACCGAAGCCCACTTCTAGCACGACTTCAGATTCACGACCAAATACTTGATGATAATCGATGCGGCCGTCTTCTAAATTCAGGCCATATATTTCCCAATTCGCATCGTAATTTTTTTGCTGACCTTCTGTCATACGACCACCGCGTACCACAAAACTGCGAATGGTCCGCTTTTTAATGGGATCTTGATGGCCTTGAGCAGCGTCTGTGTTGGAGATATCTGTTTGTTGCTCTTTCATGATCGCTCTATTTTTCTTTTTACTTGGTAGAAAATTCAGGCGTATGCTAACGTAAATACGCAAATATGTCGTGGTTTTTCAAACGACTTCAAAGGATGGTGTCTCTTTTTATTGCCACAACTGCCAAGTCAGAAGCAACCAAGCCAATAAATAACTCAATCCACCCAAAGGCGTAATCATACCAAGCCAAGTCATCCCAGTCAGTGCCATTAAACATAAGCTACCAGCAAAAAGAAGATTACCGATAAAGAAAATTAACAGAATACGAGTCGGGTTCTTTAGATAGCCACTTAAGGCCGCTACGACCAATCCTGCTAAAGAGTGATACATGAGATATTGACTGCCTGTTTGCCACCAAGATAAGGCGTTTGGAGCCAATAAATGCGCTAAAGCATGAGCGCCAAACGCCCCCGTTGCCACCGCCATAAAAGCCTGCAAAGCAAATACGGCCGCCCATTTTCCATGCAACATGCTTTTCACTGAAGATCAATCCAATACATTAAAATAGCCGTTACTGCCCACAGCAAAGTAACGATTACTTAAGCCAAATGACAAGGCAATCACACTGGCACCAGAAGGACGCTTTCTGACCTTATGAACTTGCCACTCTTTGAGAACCTGCCCGGTACTGACCTGCAGCAAGGACACCTTGCCTGTTACCTCTCCAGTAAGCAATTGGCGATTGTCTTGGGAAAAAACCGCCTTACTGATGGTAACGTTACGATATTCTAATTTACCCGTATCCACCGCCGTTAGTTCACGACCACTAACCAAAGACCAGATTTTGGCATTCCCTAATTGCGCTGCAGCAAATGCATATTTACCATCCGCAGAAATGGCCACAGTAGAAATACGATTATTGAGTTCCCATTCAAATTTCTTCTGTCCTGTTTGCAAATCCCAAACACTGACTTTTGACAAATCGTCGCCGGTAATCCCCCATCGACCATCTTGTGTTACATCCACAGCGCGCACTGTCGCGCCGGTACGCAAGGTCTGCAAAATACCGCCGCGTTTAATGTCAAAATAACGCGCAGTTTGGTCATCTAACCCCAGTAGAGCATAGTCACCATTTTCTGTTAACTTTAACGATTGAATGTCACCTGGTGTAGTCCAATAACCATCCGCTTGTCCATTCACCGTACGCCACAATACCAAGGTACGAGCGCCACCCGTAGCGGCAAACTCACCATTTGGTGAAATGTCAACGCTACTCATGGAAGAATACTCCCCCTGAGCATGGTTCCAGCTGTAACGCCTTTCATTGACTGAGGTTTTCCAATAGCTTCCGCCATGCTCAATAGAACCAATAAGAGCAAAACTACCATCATTGCTCAAATCCGCTGAATACAATCCTTGCACCGCATATTGAGCAGTGCGCGTCGGCGCCTCGGCAGAGCAAGCAATCAGGGCCAGCACAGAAGCCGTCCAAAAACCTCGCTTAAGCGCTTTTTTCACTGTGCGCTTCATGTAGTTCCTTAATCAATTTATCTTCATATTGAAAACGCTCGGCCAATACCACAGTCAATGCTTGCAAAGAGAAAGGCAAGGCTTCCAACTGAGTATTACAATGGGCTTTGGTATCGTATTTGTCATTGAATTCAATGGCCACTTGAGTCGTGTTGTCGATTTCTGGCAACAATTCACCCAACAACACAATCGCACCATCGTCATGAAATTCTTTGGCCTCGATAGCGAGCTGTTCATAAACCGTAAAATGTCCAGCAGACACATAATCCACAAGCATTTCACACAAGGAGAGAATTTTCGGTGTATCCGTTGGCGTAAACTCACCACGTTCACGAAGATACACTAACGATTCGATCATTTGACGACGCTGAGCTAACCAACGATCAATAATTTCATGCACACCGCCCCACCGCTCTTGGGCTGTTTTACAACCTTCTAACATATGCAGACTCCAACCGATTCATTACTTTTTCGCCTTGTGTCAAGCATATTCCTATCAATTGCCCCCTGCAAGGCGAGACCCTGCAGGGATTTGTAACCTTTTATGGGAAGGATGTAGTTTTTTTAACCATCATTGCAATGCAGGCATTTACAATTGCCATACCAACAAAAGCGACTAGGGTCCAAGCTGGAATACTCAAACCCAAGAAAGTCCAAACCACATCGCCACATTCTCCGGTTCCCATAATCATAGCTTGCATGATTTCCTGCCATGGAAAAACGTCGAACATATAACTTAATCCCGGCAAGCAAGCAGGTAGTTGTTCCGCGGGTAAATGCTGTAGATACAAATGACGAATGGCTAAAGCCGCCCCCAGCAGGGATAACACCACAACCAAACTGGCACTCACTTTTCTGACTTTGACACTCGCTGTCAACGCAGAAAGCAATGACACCAAACCAACACCGAAAAACATAATGCGTTGCAACATACATAATGGACAGGGCTCTAGACCCATTTCATATTCCATATAAAAAGCGATACCTAGCAAAACAAAAGCAAGCAAAGCGATCAACCCATGAAAACGTCGAGCAGAAATCAGCTGGATCATAAATAACATTCCCTAATATCAAGAAAATAAACCACGCCTTCAGACAGCAAGAAACAACAAAAGTGCAAAATTCCTGCTGACAATATGCCAGTTTGCCAGTTAGTATACTAGTTATAGTAATGAATACGAGATACGACCATGTCATTGAAGATGCCTTTAGTTCGCTCCTCCATACTGTGGCTTTTATTTACTACCAGTGGTTTATTGAGTTCGCTTGTTCAAGCCGAAGAGGTGGCTCCGCCTGCCTACGTTGAATTAACGCCAATTTTCATCGTCAATCACCAAAGTGAAGGCTCTCAACTCAAATACATCAAAACCAGTATCAGCATTCGTACCGATGAAGACCGAGTGGAATTGATTGAAGATAATATGCCCGTAGTACGAGATGCCATTGTGATGTTTCTGAGCTCTCGTACCACAGATCAAGTGACAGGTGCCATCGCTCGAGAAGAAACCAGAGAAGGAGCGGCAGAAGCCGTAAACAACGCTCTTAAGACAGAAACCGGCATTACACCAGTGAAAGACATTTTATTTGCCAGCTTTGTCACCCAATAGCCCCTTACTATACAAAACATAATAAAAAGCCCTTTCACTTAACAATGAACGGGCTTTTTTTCACCATAAGGATTACAACTCCATTATGTCATCTGGGCTAACATAACCGGTGACCTTGTCAGTCTCTTCGTTATTAAAGAACTTATCCATCTGCGCCATTATGTATTTTCGTGACTCAGGTTGCATCAGATTAAGTTGTTTTTCATTGATCATCATGGTTTGCAGCAATTGCCATTCTTGCCATGCTTGCTTGGACACATTTTGCAGCACTTCTTGACCTTTCGCTCCTGGCAAAGGCGCCCTATCTAGCGCTTCCATTTCTTTTTGATATTTCTTACAAAAAACCGTGTTTGCCATAACCCACTCTCACTCTAAGCATTTACTTCAAGATAATGGCGTTGGATTCACAAAATTCAAGCGATAACTGAGATTAGTTAGAAAGCGTTAGGTAACCACAAGTAACGCAATAAGCCCACCAGTACAAAGCTTATGATAAGTAAAAAAATAGAAGGACGACGCCAGATCAACCAAACAAACCCGAGAGTAACCACCAAGATGTCCAACCAAGAATACAAGCTGGATGTGCCAATCGGATAATATAGAGCGGCCAGTAAAATCCCCACCACAGCGGCATTTAATCCAGCCACTGCAGCCATAAAACGGCGATTGTCCGATAATTTTTGCCACGCCCCTTGTGCTGCCAACATTAATAACAAACCGCTTAGAAATACGGCCAATGTGGCAACCGCAGCCCACAACCAGATATTCCCTTGTGCTGAAGCCGCGCCCAAATAACTGGCCATGGTAAACATGGGGCCAGGAACCGCTTGCGCCGCCGCATAACCGATTAGGATATTTGCCTCACTCACGCTGTCAGACACAAAAGATGACAGCATAGGCAGCACCACATGGCCGCCTCCAAACACCAAAGCTCCCGCTTGATAAAAATCGGCAAACAATTGTCCAAGCCCTTGCGAAAAGAAAAAGCTTGCCACAAACACGCCAACGGCAATGAAGAAAAACCATCCAGCCAAAGATATTTTCGGTAAAGACGTGTGTTCTTTAGGCTCAGTATCCAAGAGTAAAACCGATAACAGTCCAGCGGCCAAGAGCACCAACAAACTCATCTGGGCACTTGGCATCATAACCAATATCAAAGCGCTGGCGATGGCCAGAAACATGGTCATTTTACTCTTACAAAAAGCACGCCACATGGTCACGCAAGCATCCGCAACCACCACTACAGCCAAAAGTTTTAATGCCTGAACCATTGCTTCAAACATAGCTTCTTGTTGCCAATGATGACCAAACTGAGCCAGTAACACCATGATCAAAAAAGACGGCAAGGTAAAAGCAACAAAAGCGGCCACAGCGCCCAAAATACCAGCCCGGTGATAGCCCAGTGCAAAGCCTACTTGACTGGATCCAGGCCCTGGCACCACTTGACTCAAGGCTACCCATTGCGCGTATTGAGAAGCCGTGACCCACTGTTTCTGCTGTACAAAAGTTTGATTAAAGTAGCCGAGATGGGCTGCTGGACCACCAAAACTGGTCCATCCCAATAAAAAAAAGGAGGCAAACACATCCCATAAACGCGCAAAATACGGCTGTGAGTGCTTATCTTGAATCATACAATGCTACCTATCGGATTCGTTCTTAGTTGTTATACTAAGTCACTGTTTTCTAATATTTTACGCACTGGCGCGGGCAAGCCCAAGGCGAGGGCTTGAGACAAGGTAAACCACTGATATTTGTCGCCTTCAGCGACTAAATTCACCTCATCACAAGACACCAGACTGGGAGAAATATCCAAGTGATAATGACTAAAGGTATGGCGGAAGGATGACAATGGGGTTACAGACGACAACTTGGTCACGAACCTTTGTTCCGCATGCATATAAACAGACTCATCGGAAGCCAGTTCTGGTAAGCTCCACAACCCACCCCAAATGCCAGTGGCTGGGCGCTTTTCTAGCAAAATATTTCCCGCACTATTGATCATTACTAGCATTTGCGTGGCTTTCTCTGGCTTTATTGCTTTTTTGGGTTTACGAACGGGGTATTGGGTAGGGTCTTCAGAGCGCCGACCGAGGCAATCGTCTTGTACTGGGCACAACAAACATTGCGGCTTACTGCGAGTACATAGGGTGGCCCCCAAATCCATCATGGCCTGAGTATAGTCGCCGCAACGTTCACTCGGCATATAGGCTTGTGCCAATTCCCACATAGCTTGTTCAGTTTTCTTCTCTCCTGGCCAAGTAGGGACCGCATGAAAGCGCGCCAACACACGCTTTACATTGCCGTCTAAAATAGCCGTTTGCGTACCACGAGAAATGGACAAAATAGCCGCCGCCGTGGAACGCCCAATGCCCGGCAGTTCACACACAGCTTCCAAACTTGCCGGAAATTCTCCATCAAATTCATCCACCAGCATTTTCGCAGCTTTGTGCATATTTCGCGCTCTGGCGTAGTAGCCTAAGCCACTCCAGTGCGCCAGCACCTCGTCCTGTTGAGCAGCGGCTAACGCCTCTACCGTTGGAAATGACGTCATGAACTTGTGATAATACGGAATCACAGTCGTCACTTGCGTCTGCTGAAGCATGATCTCGGAAATCCATACACGATAAGGGGTTTTATTTTGCTGCCAAGGCAGGTTCTTGCGTCCATGTTCATCAAACCAAGCAAGGACTCTGGGCGCAAATTGTTCAACTGGTTGCATTCTGTTCTCACAACATGGCTATTCCGAGGATTTTTCACTCAGAATAGATTTTTAAGTTTCTCTTTCACTTTCTTTTTGAGACGTTCTTCTTCCGCTTTGCGTTTGGCTTCCAATTCTGCCTTTAAGCGCGCTTCCTCCGCTTTACGCTGCGCCGCTAATTCGGACTTCAATTCCGCTTTTTTTTGTTTCAATTGCGCCGCAAGTTTGGCTTTTTCCACCGCTAATTTTTTCGCCGCTTCTTGCTTAGCAAGCTTAGCAAATAACTGCCCGAAGCCTTTCAAATCAGGACGACACAAGCTCGCGGGAGCATCATTGAACTGACCCTTACAAACAATCGGAAAAGTCAGTTGAGATAAGGTTTCATTGACTCGACAGGCATCATCCAACTGACTGCCCGCAATACCAACATTGGCTTGATAATCAAGCATTCGGTTCGGTAAGGAAATAACACCATCACCCGTTACTTGCAGACCCGCTGAGCGAATCGCCAAACCTGGAGTAGAAACCTTTCCTTGTTGTACGTTGGCCGGGAAACGTAACGTTTCAAACGGCGTATCCTCACCAAACTGGGTACCATTGATTTTTTCTTTGCGCGTAGCGGCGATGCCTTCACACACGGTTTTGGTCAAGTTGGTGCCCACTAAAGCGCCCTGTTTGATTTCAACCAAGAGATCCCCTTGCAGGGATGACATCAAGGCATCCAGACTCTTGCCTTGACTCATTAGCTCACCATTTAAGTATGTGGCTCCAGCCAGCTTATCCATGTCCATAAAGTCCTTCAACAAAGGCTGAATTTGCACGCCATCTATGGCTGGTTGAATATCCATACTCGGTACGGCACCACGTGCATCAAGCGTTAACAGGGCCGATACCTTGCCTTGGTAAAGGCTCGCTTGCAAAGGAGCAACCTTTACTAAACCACGATGTTGTGTACTGTCCAATACCAACTTATCTATGCTCAGATTGCTAACTTTAATGTTATCAAACACCAAACCAAGATGACCGTTTAGACTTCGAATCAGTTCCACTGGAATGAGTTCCGCTGGTGTGAATTGCTGCGCGGCTGAGGTAACATGGTTACTTGACGATTCACTATTGGCTTTTTGTTCTGTACTGGCGATATTTTGCTCAAGCTTGACGGCTTCCTCTTCACTTGGTGGTGGCAAATATCGATCCAAGTCCAAATTGGCACCGGCAAGTTTAATGTCCCAGCGTAAAGGCGACAAAGATAACACCGCATTGGCTTCCATGTTAGTGTCATCCAGCTGTATTGAGATAGGCTGAGCCGTGATATTATCCAAACTGCCTTCCAATGCGAGATCGGCTTTCACACTAGTAAAAGCGGTTTCATCGGCCATCTCAGGTACCGCCAGATCCAATTTTTTCAATAGCAAACGTGGATTAAATCTATGTAAGGCTAGGCTGGCAGTGAACTGCGGTGCGCTCATCACTTGGTAAGCATCAATTTTTGCATCCATATCCAGCCCCAACGCACTGAGAGCCAAACCCTCCACTAACACATTTTCTTGAGGTAAATCCAAGCTCACTTTAGCTGCACTGAGTTTCGCTTCGAGTGGACTGGACAGCAGGTTTTCTGAGGCCACTGTGGCGTTAACTTGTATACCTTCAAACTGCATGGACTCTCGCTCAGGAAAAACCGTCAGCAAACTTTTGACATCCGCTTCCAGTTGCAGAGTTTGCGCGCCACTTAAATCACTTTGCGTAACCTTGACTTGCAGCTGCATAGGCCAAGCCTTGTGCCATTGCACATCTTGCAACTGCACGTCCAACTGAGCCTGTATCCATTGTTGGCTTTGCTCATCACGGTAACTGACCTGCGCGTTTTCGATACGTAATTCATCGAGTTGAATGTCTGGAATGGTAAATTGAGTATCAGAAGTCGAAGTGTTCTGTACACTTGTTATCTCGGTCGTATTGTTTGCTTTGGCGCCTTTTTCTGTCACTTGAGCTGAAGTCATTTGAGACACTTGTGTCTCTGGTAAATTAAATTGCCAATTGCCTTGCCCTTGGGTATTTTTCACCAAGTTAGCTTTTAGGTTCATCAGATTCACTTTATCAACCTGAATGCGACGCTCGAACAATGGCAAAATAGCTAGCCCAAATTCTGCTCGTCCAAACTCCACCACCTCAGCTTGTCCCCCTAAAGCCACACCTATGTCTTCCAATTGCAGCCCTAACCAAGGAAAAAATGACCATCGGATGTCACCGTCTAAGCGTAGATGAATATTGGCTTTTTCCAGTGCTAGGCTTTTTAGTTCGTCCTTAAAATCGTTAGGGTTCACAAACAAACCAAGATACGCCAATGCCGCTCCCAACAAACCAAAGAGAATGAGCAATAAATAAAACACTCGTTTTAACCAAACCATATATAAGCTTCCCTATTCAACGCCAAACCACGCGCCATTGATAACAAAAAAACACCCGCAATGAACAAGATGGGAGATGTCATGATACCACTGCTAACCAGTCTTAATCGATGCAATAGGCAGAACTCATTAAAAAACCTCTCCTCAAGGCATAGCCGCTAACGAGCCCTCGTTCTATAATAGGCGCACTATGTTAATAAAGTGGCGGTCAGTCGCCACCTGCTGTGGAGAATCCAATCAATGTCCGATCGCGTTGCCAGTGTCGAGCGTAATACGCTTGAAACTCAGATCAAGGTGTCGATCAATCTAGACGGTACCGGTAAATTTAACTGCGTCACAGGCGTACCTTTCCTTGACCATATGCTTGAGCAAGTAGCTCGTCATGGCTTAATTGATCTAGACATTCATGCGGTTGGCGATCTTCACATTGACGCTCACCATACAGTAGAAGACTTAGGCATTACCCTTGGACAAGCTTTTGAGATTGCTGTAGGCGATAAAAAAGGCATCAAGCGATATGGCCATGCTTATGTGCCGTTAGATGAAGCGCTGTCCCGTGTGGTGATTGACTTCTCTGGTCGTCCAGGCTTGGAGATGCACGTGCCTTTTACTCGAGCCTCCGTTGGCAACTTTGATGTGGACTTGTTCTCTGAATTTTTCCACGGCTTTGTTAACCATGCCAAAGTGACGCTGCATTTAGACAACTTACGTGGTAAAAACACCCACCACCAAGCCGAGACAGTATTCAAAGCTTTCGGCCGTGCTTTGCGCATGGCGTTGGAAGTAGACGAACGCATGTCTGGTCAAATGCCTTCCACTAAAGGTTGTTTGTAAGCCAAGTTGTTTTAGGACGAAAAAATGAGCCAAGTAAAGACATCAACCGTTGCTGTCATCGACTACGGCATGGGCAACCTGCACTCGGTTGCCAAAGCGCTAGAACACGTTGCCGACGAACACACCCAAGTGATTGTCACCAGCGATCCAAAAGTTATTGATGCGGCCGATCGGGTTTTGTTGCCCGGTGTTGGGGCGATTCGTGATTGTATCGGTGAAATGCATAACACAGGTTTGGTCCCCAGTATTCAAAAAGCCATGCAAGAAAAGCCATTTTTGGCAATTTGTGTGGGCATTCAGTCACTGATGTCACACAGTGAAGAAAACGGCGGTGTGGATTGTTTAAATCACTTTGAAGGCAACGCCTTGTTTTTTGGTGATGACCACAAGGATCACAATGGCAGCAAACTAAAAGTGCCACACATGGGATGGAATCAGGTCAAACAAACAATTAATCATCCTCTTTGGCACGGCATTCCAGACAATGCTCGCTTCTACTTTGTACACAGCTATTATGTCGTACCCAGTCACCAAAATGAAGTGGCCGGAACCTGCGACTATGGTTTGGAATTCTGTGTAGCACTGGCGCGTGATAATGTGTTCGCGGTGCAATTCCACCCCGAAAAAAGCCACCAAGACGGCTTGCAACTCTACAAAAACTTCATCCATTGGGATGGCAAAGCGTAACGCACACAGAGCATTGCACTATTAGGAACCAATATGGGCTTAGCAAAACGAATTATTCCTTGTCTGGATGTTGATAATGGTCGCGTTGTAAAAGGCGTGCAATTTGTTGATATCCGTGACGCCGGTGATCCAGTTGAGGTTGCCAAACGCTACGACGAACAAGGTGCCGATGAAATCACCTTCCTTGATATCACCGCCAGCTCGGATGATCGCGCAACGACCGTTCATATGGTGGAAGCCATTGCGGCTCAGGTTTTCATTCCCTTAACAGTGGGTGGCGGCATTCGTACCTGTGACGACATTCGTCGCATGTTGAATGCCGGTGCCGATAAAGTGGGCATCAATACCGCCGCCGTATTCAACCCAGAGTTTGTTCGAGAAGCCGCGCAACGCTTTGGATCACAATGCATTGTGGTGGCCATTGACGCCAAAAAAGTCAGTGCCGAAGGCGAACCAGACAAATGGGAAATCTTTACCCACGGTGGCCGCAAGCCAACGGGGTTAGATGCTGTTGAATGGGCGATAAAAATGGTCGACTATGGTGCTGGTGAAATTCTCCTCACCAGCATGGACCGAGATGGCACCAAGAATGGCTTTGATTTGGGCGTAACACGCGCCATCAGCGAAGCGGTTCATGTACCAGTCATTGCCTCCGGTGGTGTTGGGAATCTGGATCATTTAGTTGACGGTGTTACCGAAGGCAAAGCCGATGCCGTCTTAGCCGCCAGTATTTTCCACTTTGGCGAGTACAGCATCCAGCAAGCGAAACAGCGTATGGCTGACGCAGGCATTGAAATGCGCCTATGAATCTGCTGAAAAATAAACAAAAAAAGCCTACTCGTTTAAGTAGGCTTTTTTTATCACTGTTTGCCAGAGGGCAAATATGTCGAGTTAAAAAACTCACTCTTTAAATCTAGACGATGACTAACCGCTTCGCCACCTAGTATCGATTGAATTTTATTATCAACTTCCAACTTCTTACACTCAGATTCAATTTCTTACAATAGACTTCTTGTTCACATATTAAACAATCTCATATAGTGAAGGTAATCCACTTGTGGAAAGGAGATTAAAATGAACAAAAATCTGCATGCTATTGATCGTTCATTACGCGGCTTTATTGGCGTAACAGTGACCAGTTTCGCTGCATTTAATGGCGACTACCTACAAGAGCCAGTAGTGGAAATATTACTTGGCGTATTTGGCGCGCTCAACTTGATATCACTCGCAACTGGTTGGTGTCCTATTTATCACCTGGCAAACATCAGTACTCGTAAACCAGAATAACACTTCACGCATGTCAGATTTTAAAGAACTAGATCAAGGCAAATCCCTGAGGCTCAAGCTGATTTTAGGCTGTCTGGCTATGGCATTTTTTGTTTCCGTCATTTACATTACGGTGTCTTATCGTCTCGCCGTCGATTTAGGTCTTAAAACCGAGCTGAATGCATTGCATCAGCAAACCATGATACTGATGTCAGAAATTGAACAAGATTCTCAGCTCTCTTCCCAGCAATTGGAGCGCTTTGTTAACATTGTGTATCTGCATCATCATGTATCCGTACCAACCCTGTATGTTCACGTAGAAGGCAAAAAGTTAACTTGGACTAAGCGCCATGGTATCTCTGAGTCAGATGCTCAACACTTGTTCAACGCCATCCAACAACAACTCAATAGCAAAGACGCCTTTGACCATTCTATGCCAAACGGAGTAGAGACCTTTTCAGGAAGTAAATTCTTATGGCAGTTTGGTCACACAGGCCAATATAAAACCCTTGTCATTATTCAATCTCAAAGCCTTGATGACACTTTGTCTTATATTATAAAAAGGTTATTCATCACCTCCCTGTTTGTATTTTGGTTGGCCATTTGGCTCGCATTGAGCATTTCATCATGGATAAATCGCAAGATCAGCAAAAAAAATGACGCTTTACGAAAATTAGCCACTTATGACTCTTTAACCAATTTGCCTAATCGTTTGTATCTCAATCAGGTGATGAGTCGGTTTATGCGTCATCAGACCAATTCAGCAAGGTCAACCAAAAACCAAGAAAAGCAAATAAAGGAAGGTTGTTTATTTGTTATTGACCTAGACAATTTTAAAGAAGTTAACGACACCTTTGGGCACGCAGCGGGTGACGAATTGCTCCAATCTGTTGCCAAAAAACTTTCTGCCAGTCTAACGGAACAACAGATTCTGTTTCGGATAAGTGGCGATGAGTTCATTGTCTGGTCGCCAAATACGCCCATAGAAACTGCCAAAAACATAGCGAAAATGCTGATCGTGGCATGCAATGAGCCCGTCATGATCAATCATCTGTACATCAATACTGGAGCCAGCATTGGTTTTGCTCATTACCCTTCACATGCTAAGGACTTTGAGACTCTATTATTGTGCGCAGATTCCGCCATGTACGATGCTAAACAAGGCCGCAAAGGCTGGAGTATTTTCAGCAAGCATACCAATTCACAAGGTGCAAAACGCTTAGAACTGCGAGCCGATTTGGAAGACGCGTTCAGTGCACAGCGTATCAAATTGGATTATCAGCCCAAGGTATCATTAAATGACTATAAAATTACGGGGGTTGAGGGTTTAGCACGCTGGCACCATCCTCTTCATGGTGTACTGTATCCTTATCACTTTATTGAACTAATCGAGCAAAGCGGACGCATTCAAGAATTTGGTCGCTATATCATTAAACAAGCAATAGAACAGCTAGCCATCTGGCAAAAACAAGGTATCGAGTTACCCATTGCCATCAATATTTCGCCTTTTAGTTTATTGGATCCTAAGCTACTGGATTTTACCTTATCGCTCTTAAAACAACATGCTATCCCTTCACACATGCTAGAAATCGAACTGGTCGAATCCTCTATTAGCATAAATCTAGAATACATTTTTAAGCGTTTGGATGAGTTCAAACAAGCGGGCATCAAACTTGCGATTGATGACTTTGGAACTGGGATGAGTTCTCTTTCTTACATCAGTCACTTAAATGTGAATTTTATCAAGATAGATAAATCATTTATGCAAGGTGTCGAGCAAGATACGAAGAAAAGGGCGGTGATTTCCGCTGCCATTCAATTGGCAAGAAACTTCAATAGTTCTGTCATCGCTGAAGGCATTGAAACACAACAACAGGTTGATATTGTTAAAAAAATGGGATGTGAATATGGGCAAGGTTATTACTTTGCTAAACCCATGTCGGCACAAAGAATTGCTCTGTTGATAAAGGCAGATCAAGCACTCCCCTTATCAACAGAGCCCTAGAGTCCAATCCCCTTAATGGCTAACCCAAGTCGAGGCCATCGAAGTCACTAGAATCATGACGTTCGTGTAACTGCGCTCCATTTACCAGACTACCTCGTTTCACTGCCGGACGCTGTCCAATGGCTTTTGCCCAACGCAACAGATGCGTATAACTGGTAACCTCTAAAAACTCAGCAGCATTGTACAAATTACCTAATACTAAATTGCCATACCAAGGCCAAATAGCGATATCAGCAATCGAGTATTCATCACCAGCAAAGTAGGTATGTTCAGCCAAATGCTTGTCTAATACATCCAACTGACGCTTGGCCTCCATCGTGAAACGATCAATTGGATATTGCATTTTTGTCGGAGCGTAGGCATAAAAATGTCCAAAGCCACCACCTAAATAAGGCGCTGACCCCATTTGCCAGAACAACCAATTACGGCACTCGGTATTCGCTTTATGATCTTTTGGAACCAGCGCATCAAATTTTTCCGCCAGATATTGAAGAATTGAACCCGATTCGAAGACGCGAGTAGGTGGCGTGGTACTGTGATCCATCAAAGCAGGAATCTTTGAATTCGGGTTGATATCAACAAAACCTGAAGAAAACTGATCGCCCTCACCAATGTTAATAAGATAAGCATCGTATTCCGCTTCTTGAATACCCATTGCCAACAGTTCTTCCAACATAATGGTAACTTTTTGACCATTAGGCGTTGCCAATGAATGTACCTGAAGTGGGTGCTTACCTATTTCCAAAACCTTATCATGTGTTGCCCCTGAAATTGGACGATTGATATTAGCAAACTGGCCGCCACTCTTACTTTGCCATTGCCAAACTTTCGGTGGTACGTATTCCTGCTTATTGTCATCACTCATATTACTTTCCTATTAATACTTTGTAAGAAATGTTAGACCTAGGTCGTCTATTCTCTATGGTTATTAAAAATACTTAATTCATTATGGGCTTGAATCATGTCTAAACAAGCACTTATCACAAATTTAATGGGTAAAAAATAAGAAAACCACATGAGGTATAAAAATGAAGCATCTAAGTTCTATCACTCTATTTCATAAATTAGCGTTAACTGCAGGGATAAGTTTGTCTGTGACAATGACGCCATCAGTACAAGCAGAGCAACAGAGCATGATAGTGGCAGGTGGTTGTTTTTGGTGTGTGGAATCTGACTTTGAAATGGTGCCTGGCGTCATCGATGTTATCTCGGGCTACACAGGTGGACACACCCTAAACCCAAGCTACAAACAAGTCTCTGTAGGCAAAACAGGTCATTTCGAGGCCGTCACCATTTTATTCGATGATCAGCAAGTTTCATTAAACGCACTGGCTGAGTATTTTTGGAAAACCATAGACCCGACAGACCCAGATGGTCAATTTTGTGACAAAGGTACTCCTTATCGAACCGCCATGTTTTATCAAAACGCGGAACAAAAAGCGGTATTTGAAGCATCACTGGCTAAAGTAAAGTCAACCAAACCTTTTTCCGCTGACATAGTCACACCTATTTTGCCTGCCAATGAATTCTATCCAGCGGAGGAATATCATCAAAGCTATTACACTAAAAATCCAATTCGCTATGCTTTTTATCGATCAAGCTGCGGACGCGACCGACGTATTGAAAATTTATGGGGAGAAGTGGCCAGCAAGACATATCATTAATATGAAAAAACTGAGTCTTCATTAATTTGCCAAAAGGGTTCAGACTTGGGGAACGAGATGAACAAGTTCACTGGAGGTAATGACATTTGAACCCTATTCTGCAAGCTCAAAAATCTCATAAGTCGATTCGCCAATATACCGATCAAAGCATCGACAGCAGGCTGTTGGAAGAGCTAATTGAGGCGGCACAAGGCGCTGCGTCATCGAGTTTTATCCAAGCCTATTCCATCGTTCAAGTCATTCAACCTGAGCATCGCCGGCACATAGCCAGTTTAGCAGGGGGCCAAAAGTGGATTGAACAGGCAGCAGAGTTTCTCGTTATTTGTGCCGATTTAACCCGAGTGGAATATTGCAGCCAAAAGCAAGGCCTTGGCAAACTGGAAGGTCAAACTGAACATTTTATCGCCGCTACCACGGATGCCACCTTTATGGCGCAAAATCTCATGTTAGGGGCAGAATCTGTCGGTTTAGGTGCGGTATTTATTGGCGGTATTCGCAATGACCCTCAACAAGTGGTGGATCTATTAGCTTTACCAGATCAAGTGTATCCCATTTTTGGTCTTTGTTTGGGCTACCCTGACGCAGAACCTGAAATCAAGCCTCGCCTGCCCGTCACTAGTATTTTGCACAAAGGCCAATACGATGCCTCACGTTGCGCGGCTGACGTCGAAGCCTATGACGCACAAATGCAAGCCTATTATGCTGGTCGCGACAGCAATAAAAAACAAAGTAACTGGTCTGAACAAACCGCCCTTGCTGTACAAAAGAAAAAACGCCAGCACATGCTGAGTTTTTTACAAACACGAGGTTTTCTTAAATGCTAATTCATTTGATGTCCCTCAATGAAAGTGTTTTTTCAAAACACAAGAGTCTGATATTGCGGTAATGTTTAAAGAGGTACAAATAAGTTCACTGACTACGGCAAGGTGCTCCTGCCTTGCTCTAATCCCCCATTATATCCATATAAATCTCCTTCCTTAAGTTAACGCAATATTCTATTAGGTCAAATACCAGACTTTTTATAACGAAAAGGCATGTCTTGTTATTCCCCTCTAAAAATACACTTACCATTCTGATCTAACTAAAATAAGACTAAGGAGTTGATTAATCTTTTTTATGTAACAGATTTCGTGTTTAATGGATTTAGGAAGTCAGTGAACTTATTCGCGCCTTCTTTAACTGCATATTTCTATTTTTTTCACCTTTAGTAGGATCGTTTTCAGTAGGTGCTAAATTTATTAAGGCAAAAGTCTAATCAATTGGACTGGGTATTCAGATCTGTTTTTTTGCCTTCTTGGCAAAAAATGATCTTATGTCTGTTATCGTCGATTTTTCTCTCTCTCTACCTTCACCATAAATACTGTCTTTATCAAGAAGCACGTTCTCTCGAAAACTACATCAATGTTATTAACTACAGAACAAAACAAGCCGTATTTCAAATGAGAAGAAGTGTCGCACAGGTACAAAATTCGGTGGATATTTGCTCTACGAAGGATTTAAATCAATTACGAAAACTCGTCTTACATTATCCCTACATTGAAGACTTAGGGCGCATCACACCAGACAATAAACTTATTTGCTCCGCATTATGGGGACAGTTTACTCCGCCAATCCAGTTACCCGACCCTATGATCCATAACGGTATATTGACACAAGTTTGGCCTAAGTTATCCAACATTTTTAACACAGGTCAGATGCGCGATATTTTAAGTTCTTCCAATGTATTTATTGTGTCTTCTCCCACTATTTTTTTGGAACTATCTCGTCAAATGCACAACACTGGAGGCGTCCTTTACGACAAATACTCCAAGCAAATTTTTCATATTTTTGATGATATGACTCATCAAGAAGCCATTGACGCCATACAAACAGCACCGCAATCCTTTTCATTCTTTCAAACTAATCAAATACTTACTCTTACCATGTGTCCTGCCGGTTTTAATTTTTGTATATCCGGCATAGACAAAAGCATTGGTATCTTTGATATGAGCCTCTGGCAGTGGCTAAGTGGTATGTTGCTAGGAGCTTTGATGGGTGTTTCATTGATTTTTCAATGGATTTTTATTCATTCAAAGCGTCGTTCTATGAAGTATCGCCTTAAACTTGCCCTTAAACATCAACAATTCTATTCACTCTATCAACCTAAGATTCAACTGAAAACAGGAAAAATCATTGGTGTTGAAGCCTTAGCACGCTGGCAAGATAAAGAACTAGGACAAGTACCAGCCGATCAATTCATCGCTTGCGCTGAAAAAAATGCGCTAATCACACCTTTAACTCGTCAATTATTCAGTCAAAACCTAATGGAAATGCAACACATTTTGCGTGCAAAGCCTGATTTTACTCTGAGCATAAATCTATCTATCCAAGACCTGACTGACCAAAGCTTCCTGCTTTTCGTCGAAAAACAAGTGAAACAGCATAAGATTAAACCTGAGCAAATTACCTTTGAAGTAACAGAGCGTTCAGCGGCCCAAAGTGATACTCTCAAACAAGCAACCAAGCGCTTTATTCGTAAAGGTTATCAAATTTCCTTAGATGACTTTGGTACTGGCTTTTCAAATCTCTCTTGGTTAACGGCCTTTAAGCCTAACGAAGTAAAAATTGATCGCATGTTTATTCAATCTATTGGCACACAAACGGTTAATCAAATTACTTTGAAGAGTATTTTTCATCTAGTCAGTAACCTCGATGTCACTCTGGTATTTGAAGGTATTGAATCGATTGAAGAAGTAAATTATCTACTGCAACATACCAGCAATGCGATAGGACAAGGGTGGCTATATTCTAAAGCAATTGAAGCGACCACCCTCGATACACTGCTAAGGAATCAACCTTTTATGAATAATGCTTTTCTAGAAAATATCAGTAATAAAAATTAGGGCAAAGTCATTTTTTTAACTGTCCAGAAGCTCCATCTCATCTATTGCTTTAACAAGATTTTGCTTTAGTTCACCGCTACTTTTTGTCAATTGAGATAATTTTTTTATTAATTCAACAAGTTGCAATACTAGACTTTCACCTTCAAAAGTAAGCGAGCCATTGTCTTTCAGCGAGGCAATCAAGTGTTCCACTTTAGCTTGTGTGGTCTTCTGCTCATCCAAGACAGATCGCAAAGACTCATCAAGTACGGAGCTTTGCGTCGTTACTTTCTGCATTATATCTTGTACCTCATCGCAAATCTGTTGAGATTGATAAAAACGCTCTTGAACCAGTGATAACAAACTTCCCTTGTTAAACTCATCCCTAATAAAATGTTCAATACCTTCTGTCTCTACCCTGCGCAATATTGTCAGAGCTTGCTGAGGATCTCGACCAACCAAATTTAACGTACTAAAATAAAACCATAGCAATACTAGGGCTAATAGAATCCATAAAATGCCTCCTACTATTACCAGCAATAGAATAGTAGGAGAGAGAATGTTATCCAATTCGTCTATATACACTCCAATTCCTATCATCCATCGCCAATCAGGCAATAATGTCATACCGTTCACTTTAACGTATAAAGCATCCGAGTGAGGTTTTTTGCTTTCACCTGTGGTAAAAAAAATGGGGGATTGCTGCGTAATAGCATTTACATATTTAGGATAAGACGCTTGAAAAGCTCCTAGAACCGAATCTTTAACATGCACCCGTGCAATGCCGTTAGCATCATTCGCCCAGATATAATAATTGTCATATCTTGCTCTCGATAAAAGTGTTATCACTTTATCTTCCGCTTCTTGAAGAGACAATTGACCCTTTTTTTGTTGTTCAATATAAGGATGCACCTGACTAACAGTAAACTTCAGAATGGACTGTATTTCGTGTTTTCGAGCTTCTATTAAGTTATGTTTAAGAAGCTCAATAGAAAGACAAATTAAACCAGAGACAATCAAGGTCATCACAATCAACAGCAAAGCAAACTTATTGATAAGCTTCATACTTACTCCATTCAACTCACACTCACGTAATGCAATTCTACAATGACTCTAAAAATTTTTTGCCAGTTTACGCAAAGTATCTTTAAAACTGATCACCTTAAAAGTGTCGTTTATTTATATCGTCTTGTTGAAAACAGCATCCTATGGCCAACTGGTTTACAGTCAAACTGTCTAGTTTTGATAAGCGATTCAATAGATATCCACAAGCAATTCTTAAGCCATCTCGTAGCAAACAAACGGCCAAAGTAATTGACTGGCGCAAATGGCTAGCAAACGATGCGTTTGTGATGTTTCAATGGGGGAAAAGCCAAAATGCCAAAAATGTTTTCTTACTACCAGACGGTAATGGCGACTTTACTCGTCAAATGGGCATGTTAGTGAAAAAGGAAAACTTAGGCTTTGGTATGCGTAGCTGGCGGTATGCTATGCACGTTGAAAACGGCGAAATTAAGCAACTGTTTACAGAACCGGGTTACCAAGACGATGCGCCAAGCGACCCATTTGAGGTATCCGATGCTGACACCATGCTAAATTATCTAAAAAATCGCTAAGCCTTAGCACTTCGCTTATATGGATTAATAAAAAGGGATAACTTCTTATCATATTGTCCCTTTTTTATTACCCGTCTTTGAGGCCTAAATTTATGATGTTTTAAATGAATTAAGTCATTCTTAAAGTGGGAGTCGATTTGTCATGCTAAATTCTTTGAAGCAGAAATCCATTCTCATTTACTTGGCGCTTGCTACTAAAGCTTCGCGGCTTGGCGCAAGCTGCCGGTCTTTAGAACGGACCATAACGCCCAATACTAGAACGACATGTATGTTCATTAATACTGGCAATAACATATTTAGTTGAAGGTAGCTCACATTTGCCATAGAATTTCGTGCGAATGTAATATACAGGGAGTCGCATGAAATTGAATTCATTCAAATTTTATATCACCTTCATGATTTCGTTGGTGGTTTCATCTGGCCTACAAGCAGCCAATTTTTATATTTCTAATATCAGTGAAACAACCCAGGATAATGCTCCCGCATTGGTCATACGTTTTACGGAAGCAATCGATCCATCATTCGATTTGGGTGATTCCATTTTAGTCACTCCCCCCCCGTCTAATGACAATATTTGGATACCACAAAACCAGGGGCGTCAATGGGTATTACCTTTTGTCGAACCTAGCACAACTTACACAATTCAAGTTCTTGACCAACTCACCTCAACAAAAGGCAATCGCTTAGAAGAAGTGAATGATAAAGAGAGTGCTTTTAAGCAGAGCTTGACGACGCGTAAAATTGAGCCTGGAGCAAGTTTCACCGGATCAGGAACTTTCTTGGTTGGCAGTATTCAGCGCGCCATTCCTGTCACCGTCGTCAACCAGCCAAAAATAGACATAGATGTCTTTCGAGTGAGAGACGAAGACATCGGACGCTTTATCGATAACACGTCCTATAATGGCACCAAAAGTTACTACAACATCAATCGTATTCGTCAATATGCCGATCTGGTCCATTCAGCACGTTTTGAAAATGATGCCCCCACCAATCAACGCGTAACATACAACCTAAATTTGGACCCTATCGTCGAGAAGAACATTCCTGGCATTTATGTCGCTGTGTTACGTAAAGCTGGGGTATACGAATACACTTATGACACCACCGTTTTCACCATTACAGACGTTGGCTTACACGCTCGTAAATTCAAAGATTCATTAGAAATTTATAGCCACACCATTTCAACGGCAACGCCCTTAGCAGGAGTAGAGTTAGAGTTTTTATGGCCAGAAACGGAAGTGCAGTCTGCGTACAAGCAAACCGCCACAACAGATAACAAGGGAAGCTATCGTCTCAATACCAACGATATTCCAAACCTTGTCGTCGCGCGTTATGGTGATAGCATCACTTACCTAGCACTACGTCATGGTGAACTCGACCTATCGGCCTATCCAAATGTGCCCACTTTGCATAATCAATACCAAATGTACCTGTATGGTCCAAGGGATCTCTATCGCCCAGGAGAAACCGTTTCTATCAACTTAATTCTGCGCGATTTTGACGGTAATAAAGTACCGAATCTACCCATAAAAGCGGAATTATTTGATGCCCGTGGTGAACGAAAAAAACTTTTCACTTGGCAAGCGGATGAATCAAATCTATACCAAACCCATTTTAATCTTGACGAGAATGCGCCCACTGGTAATTGGCGTTTGATGGTCAGTATTGATGAAGAATACAGCAATGAATATTGGTTTAAAGTAGAAGACTTTCTACCAGAAATGTTAACGCTGTCTTTTTACGATGATCAGCCAGATATGACCCGATACGTACCCAATGGTCATTTCCTAGTACCGATTCAGAGTGATTACCTTTATGGTGCGCCAGCCGCTCATAATAAAGCCGATGCGGTCGTGACTGTTTATCCATCGACCACGCCATTTCCAGAACATAAAGAATTTTATTTTGGCAATGCTAAACAACGTATTTCAAATCGCTCTTACAAGACCTCATCCATTAAGTTAGATGAACAGGGCGCGGGCAATATTCACGTTGTGGATCATATCCCCAATGTTGAAGTGCCATTAACTTATGTGGTTAGCGCCAGTGTCTATGCTTCTGGTGGGCGTCCTGTGACACGTAGCCAAAAGATTATTCAGCTGCCCAATTTTAAAAAATTGGTTGGCATACAACCTATGTTTGAAAAGAAGCCCGCTTCAAATCAAACCTTACCCTTTCAACTTATTAGTACCAATCAACAAGGCGAGCTCGTTGATGACATCGTTAAGCTTCGTTTGACACGCGAGTACCGCGAGTACTTCTGGGAATATGATAACGCACGAGGCTGGCAATGGAATTACAATACACATGATTATGTTGTTGCCAATGAGACAGTTAGCTTAAATAAAGACATTGGCAAAATAGAGTTTCCCGTTCAATGGGGGCATTACACACTTGAGGCCACTTCTTCTCTGGGCGCCGTGACCAAGTTCGAATTTGAAACAGAATGGAGCTGGGATCACCAACAGAGCACGAATCTGAAACCCGACATGCTGCACATGTCTTTAGATAAGAAGCATTACTCAGCGGGTGATTTGGCCAAATTACGTATCATTAGCCCATCTGCGGGTCAGGGCATTATCAATGTCGAATCTTCGGATGGCGTTCAATTAAGTCTGCAACATGATATTCAAAAAGGGGACAACACGGTTCCTTTGACTATTGCAGAAGACTGGAATCGACATGATCTTTATATCACAGCAATGGTGTTATCACCGGCTGATCAAGTGAGCGAAGTGTCGCCTAAACGAGCCCTTGGCATTACCCACCTTTCCGTCATACGCCCTAATGCCGTTGCCCACGTCGATCTGGTGACGGCAGAAAAAGTACAGCCGAATAAAACCGTATCTGCTCATATCAAGGTGACCAACCTTGCGGAATTAGGCAATCAAAAACTGTATGCAACGGTCGCATTGGTGGATAAAGGCGTACTGAATATTACTAACTTTAAGACACCGAAACCTGAACAATTTTTCTATGCGCCTCGACGTTTCGAATCCGCCTATTTAGATATTTATGGCGACATAATCAACAACCTTGGCTACGATTTACTCGAACAAAAATTTGGCGGTGACGCTTTTAAAGACTCTGATGGCAGCCTAACTCGAGGGGGTAACAAACCAAAGTCTGATGTGCAAATCGTGTCTTTCTTAAGTCAACCTATTCCATTAAAAAATGGGGAAGCAGACGTTCACTTTGAACTGCCAAATTTCAACGGAAGATTGAAGTGGATGGTGGTCGTTTATGGTGATCACAGTTATGGAAGCACTGAACAAGAAACCATAGTCGCGGACAAAATCGTGACGCAAATGGCCATGCCAAGATTCCTCAGTATGGGGGATACTAGCCAAATAAACTTGGACTTACATAACTTGTCAGATCAACAGCAACAGCTTGAGATCAAGCTGACAGTTGATGGCGCGTTGGACAGTCCAGACCTTGCGCAGACACTTGAACTTGCCGATAAAGAAAAGCAAGTCTTCTCCATTCCTATCAAGGCAAAAGACAGTGAAGGTCAGGGCGTCATTTCCCTTACCATTACCAATAACAACGAAATCAACATACATCGTACATGGAAGTTAGGCGTAAGAAGCCCTTATCCTTGGTCCACTCAGGTTGAACGAAAAACAATCTTAGCAAACGAGAAATGGACGCCTACTCCTGATATCAGCTCTCTAAGAGACGGTACCGTTGAGGCGATGCTGACCATATCAAATCGTCCAGCCATCAATTTTAATAGCCACTTTGATTACCTTCTTGCATACCCATATGGATGTTTAGAACAAACAACCAGCTCGACTTATCCTTGGCTACTGACAGACCAAGAGATGGTGAAGCAACTTAATCTTACCGACAACCTCAAGAAACGTTTTGATGATGACTATTCTGAATCATTCCGTTTAGCACAAATCCACAAAGGTCTGGAAAGTTTAAAGTCGAAGCAGCTGAGCAACGGTGGTTTTGGCTATTGGGACTCACGTTCATATGAATCTCGTTGGGGCAGTGTTTATGCTACCGAGTTGCTGGTTGATGCCCGCAATGAAGGTATTGCTGTCGACGAGGCGATGCTTAATAAAGCCATAAAACGATTGAAGTATTTTGTTAATAACCAGTCTGACGACAGCTTGTGGAGTGAAAACAGAGCCTACGCTACATTTGCGTATCGTGCTTACGCGGCCTATGTGTTAGCGAAAGCCAACGCCATCAACCTTAGTTATGTGCGCAGATTATATGATCAAGCAACCATTAAAAATAAGTCGCTTTTTTCTCTCGCACAAACCGTCATAGCAAAATACGAAAATTCTGGACTCGCTTGGATGCATCTCGCTGGGGCTTTTCATTTGCTCAACGACGCTTCACGAACTGAGCAATCACTGAAATTTGCTTATCTATTTGAGCGTCCTGCGCACGCTTACTATCGTGATTATGGCTCTGTTTTACGCGATCAGGCTTTAAAACTTGCCGTCGCACTAGAAACGGATTTAGATGACGGCAATCAAAGCGATAAAATTATTAACAGTCTCAGAAACAAACGCAGGTTAAGCACGCAAGAACGCCTTGCCCTGTTGAAAGTTGCACGTCAATTTTCAAACAAAGAAAGTACTTGGCATGCCAGCCTTGAAACAGCAAGCGGGACACAAAACATCGCCAAACAGCAAGCGTTCAACGCTATTTTTGATGGCGAAATGCTTGAAAAATTAAAGTCTGTAGGTGCTAAAGATCAATCGCTTTATGTTAGCTTGCAGTACCAAGGCGCCCCTAAACAAGGGCCACAGCCTGAAAGCAATGGGCTGAGCATTGCTCGCCAATATTACGATCTAAACGGACAAGTGATGACGGCAAATCGTCTGAAAAGCGGCGATTTGATCATCGTTGGGTTAGAGGTCTCAACCACCCATGAACTCACTATCCCCGATGCACTGGTGGTGGACTTATTGCCTGCTGGCTTAGAGCTAGAGAATCAAAACTTAGCAAACGCTAGCGTTGACCTTGATGGTATTGTCATTAATCAACAATCCCTTGGTGAGTACTTCCGCACCATCAAAATGGATTTTCAGGAATTTCGTGATGATAGGTACGTGGCAGCAATTAGCCTAAAAGCGAATAAGAAAACAACGCTCTTCTATCTGGCTCGAGCCGTGACTCCGGGCAAATATCAAGTCTCCCCACCATTCGTGGAAGACATGTATCGTCCTGATTATCGGGCAATAGGTACTTCCCTTGATAGCATGGAAGTTACAGCAGAATAATGCGTGCTTTTTGGATGAGCTTCCGGCCATTGATCATTTTGTCTCTGGCCGGCCTCTTCTTCATTTTCTCTTTCTTCGTCTACGATCTGGTTAAGCCTGTTGACCTCAATTCAAGGTATCTTAGCCAGACCGTTCTTGCCGATGATGGCTCTATCCTAAGAACCTTTCCTGATCAACAAGGTGTGTGGCGTTTTCCAGTCCGTTTAGAGGATGTTTCACCGAATTATTTAGAAGCACTCATAAACTACGAAGACCAGTATTTCTACCAACATCCAGGCGTCAATCCATTGGCTCTTATACGCGCAACTTGGCAATGGATTCGCTCAGGTAGAATCATATCGGGTGGCTCGACCTTAACCATGCAGGTTGCTCGTATACGTTATCCAGAACCTCGCACCCTATGGGGAAAAGCAAAAGAAATTGTTCGAGCATTGCAAATAGAGTGGCATTTCAGTAAAGCAGAAATACTGACTTACTACTTAAATCACGCTCCCTTCGGTGGCACCTACGAAGGCATTCAAGCGGCTTCTATTGGTTATTTTGGTCATACCGTTAAGCAACTGACTGATGCCCAAGCGGCGCTGTTAGCGGTACTGCCTCAATCACCCAGTTACTATCGACCTGATATCCATAATGATAGAGCCGTGATCGCAAGAAATAAGTTAATGCAACGCTTAGTCACTCAGCAAAAGTGGTCTCAAGCGCGTCTTGAAGACGCATTAATTGAAGACATCCCCATCTTAGCGAAGCAACATTATCAATCAGCACCTTTATTGTCCCGTAGGCTGATTACATCTCACGCTGATATTCAAATAAACACCTTTATCAAGCCACAGTGGCAGCGTCAGGTCAGCCAGTTGCTCAAAGGGCACGTTAAAACCATTGGTAGAAAAGTCTCTGCTGCGGCCATGATTGTTGAAAATGCAACAGGAAAAGTCAGAGTCTATGCAGGTTCTGCGGACTTTAGTGATAATAGCCGCTTTGCTCACGTCGATATGGTGCAAGCCATTCGCTCTCCTGGGTCAACACTTAAGCCATTCATATTTGGATTCGCCTTGGATAAAGGACTGATTCACAGCGAAAGTTTATTAATGGATGTGCCATTAAAATTTGGCGATTACCAGCCAGCTAACTTTAATGGTGAAGTCAGCGGCCCAGTTTCTGTCACCAGCGCCCTTCAAAAAAGTCTCAACATTCCTGCGGTTCAAGTGTTGGAGCAATTGAACCCCGTCTATTTTTATCTGAACATGATAAAAGCAGGCGTTGATTTGCACTTACCCCAAAATGCCAAGCCTAACTTAGCCATTGCTCTTGGCGGTATAGGCACCAACTTAGAAGAACTCATATACGCCTACACCAGTTTAGGTAACAAAGGCCAAGCGCGAACACTTAAATTCAGTACATTAGATCGAGAGCATCAGCAATCACTAATGAGTGAAGGTGCAGCTTGGATAATACGCAAAATCCTGTTAGGTAACCCTGATGCGCCACATGGTTTAGCTATTAAAACGGGGACCAGTTATGGCTATCGCGATGCCTGGGCTATTGGTGTGAATCAGGATTACACCTTGGGAGTTTGGGTAGGTAGACCCGACGGTACACCTATTCCTGGTCACTATGGACAAGTCACCGCAGTACCGCTGTTGAATGCTATATACCAATTGATAAACGAACAACGCCCTTTCCCTGCTATGCCAAGCCAAGTGTCTAAGCAAAGCATTTGCTGGCCACAAGGTGATGCGTTTGCCGTTCCTTGTGAGCAATCTAGAGAAGCCTATATTCTAGACAGAACCATTCCTAAAACTTGGTACAACACGAAACAATCCAGTCAAGCATTTGACCAATCACAGTTTCAATATTGGCAAGCAAAAGATTCAAAACTACGAGTAAACCTTGATTGTCAGCTTAGTGCAGACAAAAAATTTATTACCGTCTGGCCAGCGCCACTTGATAACTGGCTTGATAAACAGCAACGAAGAGCTTCCAGAATCCCAATATGGGATCCAAGATGCAAAACTGTTGGTGAAATAGTGAGTCAATCAGGCGTAAAAATTCGCGGTTTGAGTGATCAAAGTGCCTTTCAAATTCCAAAGTCACAAAGTCGCATTCTCCAACTGACAGCAGAGGGAGGGGAAGCCCCTTTCTATTGGCTTCTCAATGGTCGCTTACTTTCTAGTAAGCAAAGAAAAATCTCGATTCATGATCTGGATTCTGGCAATTATCGACTCACTCTACTGGATCAAGCAGGTGCCAGTGATCAAAAGAGCTTTTCATTAAAGCGCTACTAGATCAGCCGCCATCGTGCTTCCCATTATTGCGAAGCCAGACGCTCATAAAGGGTTTTCGACTCTTTTCTTAAGCCCGCTTGGGATGAGAGTCTACCGATTCACAGCAAAACCTTTCTCGGACAGACGCTTCAACACAGCTTCACAAGCATTTCTTAACCCATCTCGAAGCAAACGTACGGCTGGAGTAATCGACTGACGGCTGGGGCAAATCAACACTTAATAGGCCTTCCAGGACTTATCTGAGCAATATCCGTTAACCATGCAATGCCTTTAGCGCATGTTCAGGGTCGGCATCAACGATTTTGAGTAAGGCACGCATACCGTCCCAAGTAAGTGTGTCTACGGGGCGTTGAATTAGACGCCTCTCTTCCATTAAATTGATTTTGTTTCGACCAAAAAACAAGCAATTTAACAAAAGAGAGACTATGGATACTTTAAAACTAAACCCAGCACAGATTCAAGCTGCTGTTGATCAGCTTACCTTAGAGCCTGAAGGCTTTAACAAACTTATGGAAATTGCCTTAAATAGTTTGATGAAAGCAGAGCGCGAGGTGTACCTTGACAGTGCTGCGCAGGGGAATAAAGCAAACGGCTATCGATCCATCAACGGTTTTGGTATCGGTGATGCGTTGTCCCTTCAGATTCCAAGAGATCGTTTAGGCCACTTCAAACCGACACTACTCAACGTGATGCGAGACCAAAGCGATAGTCTCAATGAACTTTGCTTCGAGCTCTACGCCAAAGGGCTAACCACGCGAGATATAGAATCGATAACAAGCAGTATTTATGGTCAGCATCTCTCGAAGAGCCAGATCTCGCGTATTACGGGTAGTTTATCTGAAGCTATGCTAGCGTTCAGAGAGCGATCGTTAGCGGATTACTATCCGATCATCTACTTAGACGCGACTTACATAAAAACAAAGCGCGACCGAGTTTCAAGCGAAGCTTACTATGTTGCTTTGGCTGTTTTACCAGATATGACGCGAGAGGTAATAGGCATTTATAACGCTCCTACCGAATCAGCCTGTGTTTGGGGAGAAATTTGTGAGGATCTGAAACAAAGGGGACTTAAGCAATCAGACTTGTTTGTCATTGATAATCTAACAGGGTTAGATAGTACACTCGAACGTCATTTTGGCGCCTCTATTCAAAAGTGTGTATTGCATCTAAAGCGTTCAATACTAGCCAAAACAAAAAAGAGCCACCGTATTGAAATGGCAAACGATCTTGCCAACATCTTCCAGCTAGATAACACGGATGACACTCAAGAAGCCTTGATGAAGCGAGCAAAGCAGGTATATCATCGTTGGAGTCGGCATTATAGTCATCTCGGGATTTTCAATGCCCCAGATAGTTTACAATATTATGTTACTTATCTCGATTACGAGTTTGATATCCGCAATATGATCTACACGACAAATTGGATCGAGCGTCTGAACAAAAGCTTTAAAAGAACGATAAAAATCAGAAACTCTATGCCTAGTGTGGAGTCGGTTCTGACGCTTTTAAGCAAAGTAGCAATAGATTTAAACAGTGGAACCCGATTTAGAAAAAGCCACCTGTTTGATAAATAGAAAGGAATGAATCATTTTAAGGTAGAGACACACTTATTGGGACGGTACCAAGGCACGAGCTGGCCCTGTTGGCTGACGGCGGCCTTGTTCCCAATTCTCTAAAGTGCGTTTGCTGACCCCTAGCAAGCTAGCAAAGCGGCTTTGACTTAAACCGGTTTTAGTCCGAATCGCTTTTACTTCTGGTTCGGCAAATTCCGCGATGCGTGCTGCTGTGTTTTGGCCTTTTATGATGCCATCGGCTTGTTGCACGCTTTCAAGTAGTTCGTTAAACATATTGTCCTTCATAGCGACCACCTTTCCACTATTTGTTTTAAGGTTTTAATCTGTGCATTGGTTAAGTTTTCTTGTGTATTTTTCGAAAACGCATACAGCATATAAACTTGATCTTGACTGGTCATCCAGTAATAGATGATTCGCACACCGCCCCTTTTACCACGACCATCCAGTGACCAACGGACTTTCCTTAAACCGCCACTGTCTTAATTAAGACACCAAGATCAGGCTGAATCACCAAGGCTTCCTGTAATGCTTTATATTCGTCATCTGTCATTAATTCAGTGATGAGTTTGGTGAAAATAGAGGTTTCAATAATCACCATAGCATCACCAGATTATACGTCATTGACGTATATTGTCGATCATAATTTATACAGAAATAATAAAAAGTAGAAGACGCTAAGAAATAGCTTTTGAACATATAAGAATTCCTTTTCCTATAAATTTGAGTCTTTCACCATGACGCTCCATTCCCTTGGCGTCAAGAGAAATGAAAGCGAGTAAATCCTATGACCAAAAAATCCCCATATCGTTTTGCAACATGGGGATTCTCTGTAAGGAACAGAAAAAAATTAGAATTTTACCTGCAACAGACCTTCAATCACTTCCCTAAGCTGTTGTTGAATAAAGGGTAATTTATTTTGATCCAAGTGATAGTCGTTTTGCTGAGCAGCGATTTCGTCGAGGTAAGTGGCTTGGGACAGTTCCAGCTGAATGGCATGTATGCCGTTTTCTGGTTGACCAAAAGAACGAGTGATGTAGCCACCTTTAAAACGCCCATTCAGCACTTGCGTGTAATGTGGGCCAAGTAATTGCGTCAATAGACTGGGCAATTGTATATCGCAGGATTCACCGTCATTTGTACCCCAATTGAAGTCCGGTAATTGCCCTTCAAACAGCATGGGCACCTGAGACGCAATACTGTGCGCATCAAACAAAATAGCGTAACCAAATTTGTCTTTAAGGCGTTCTAGTTCGTTACTAATGGTGTCATGGTAAGGTCGCCAAATCTGTTCTTTACAGGCGAGTCGATGGGCATCAGAAGGCGTTTTTCCCGTTTGAAAAATCGGCTCATCGGTGAACAAAATATCAGGAAATAAGCCCGTGGTTTTGCTGCTATACAAGGGTTTGTCATCATAAGGGCGATTCAAATCGATCACATAGCGAGAGTAATTGGCCTTAATAGAGCCCACACCTAACTCAGCTAAGTCGCCATACAATTCAGGAATATACCAGTCCGTATCCGGTAATTTGGCGGCTTTCTCTGTCAAACCTGCTGCCACTTCTGGGGTTAGATTGAGACCAGAATGGGGCATGCTGACCAATAGTGGCGAATCGCCTGCGTGAAAATCAAAAGGCGATGGAATGCTGGAATTCTCTAAACTCATGTGATGTTACCCTGCTGAATACGGTGTTTAAGCAACTGACCTCCCAACCAATAGCACAGCTCTCCCGGGCTTTCCACATCCCAACAGACAAAATCCGCCACCTTGCCAACTTCTAGACTGCCGTGGGATGCGGACAACCCAAGGGCTTGCGCAGCATGAAGTGTCGCACCTGCTAAAGCTTCCTCTGGTGTTAACGCAAACAAGGTACAAGCCATGTTCATCATCAAGCGTAAGGACAAAGCCGGAGAGGTACCGGGGTTCGCATCCGTAGCAATGGCCATAGGAACCGCATTCTTACGTAGCCAATCAATCGGCGGTTTTTGTGTTTCTTTCAGGGTGTAAAAAGCACCGGGTAACAACACCGCTACCGTGCCCGCTTGCGCCATGGCTTTGACATCCGCTTCCTCAATGAACTCAATATGATCCGCCGACAACGCCTGAAAGGATGCGGCCATGCGAGTACCGCCTTGTGAAGTAAGCTGCTCAGCATGTATCTTCACTGGCAAACCTAAAGCCTTGGCTCGTTGAAAGTAGCGTGAGACTTGCTCAGGGCTGAAGGCTATACCTTCACAAAAAGCGTCCACAGCATCCGCCATGCCTAACTTGGCGATTTCTGGCAACACCTCGTCACACAGATAATCTATGTAAGCGTCTTTGTTATCAAACTCAGGTGGCATGGCATGGGCAGCCAAACAAGTACGTTGAATATGAATCGGCAACTCTTCACCCAATTCACTGGCCACACGCAGCATTTTTAGCTCGCTTTCTAGGGATAAACCATAGCCAGATTTGATCTCGACCGTGGTCACGCCATCTTGCATAAGGCTCTGAATTCGACGCTTAGCAGAAGTGAAAAGTTGCGCTTGCGTTGCCTTTCGCGTGGCATTAACCGATGCAGCAATGCCACCACCTTGAGCGGCAATTTCTTGATAAGAGACACCATTGAGGCGCTGCTCAAACTCCCCAGCACGATTGCCACCAAACACCAAATGAGTATGACAATCGATTAAACCGGGGGTCACCCAGCCACCCGCAAAATCATGCTCTTGCAAAGCCTCGTAAGCAGGTAAATCCGCCTCTTGACCCAACCAGACGATACGACCATTCTTAACACCAATGACGGCATCCTCAATAACGCTGTATCGTCCTTGTTGCATGGTCGCCGCATGCGCACCATACCAAAGACTATCGAAGCGGATTGGCGTATTTGCCGAATGGCCAGTCTGACTCATCTTCTTCCTCTTTTCTCTCGTTAACGGGCGTATCGCTCAATTAGCCGTCAAGACTCGGCAATAAGCCTACAGGCATCATGCTGTTGTGAGAGGCTTCTTGCAGTAACGCATTGGCTTTCTCAATGTCAGGCGCAAAGTATCTGTCTTTATCGTAAAACGGCACTCTAGCGCGCAACGCAGCACGAGCTTGCTCTAGTGGCTCGCTGGTTTTAAGTGGCTTACGGAAGTCCAAACCTTGCACGGCAGACAAAATTTCCACCGCCAAAATGCCTCGCGTGTTTTCCGCCATGTCTTTTAAACGACGAGCCGCAAAGGTCGCCATGGAAACGTGGTCTTCTTGGTTAGCAGACGTGGGTAAACTGTCCACCGACCCCGGATGCGCGTAGGTTTTGTTTTCGCTGGCCAAGGCCGCTGCAGTGACTTGCGCAATCATAAAGCCTGAGTTAACGCCTCCATTGTCTACCAAGAAAGGTGGTAATTTACTCAAGTTACTGTCAATCAACAAAGCCATACGGCGCTCGGACAAGCTACCGATTTCAGCAATGGCCAACGCCAGATTGTCTGCCGCCATGGCTACGGGTTCCGCATGGAAGTTACCTCCTGAAATGATGTCACCTTGCTCAGCAAATACCAAAGGATTGTCCGACACAGAATTGGCTTCAACACACAAGGATTTCGCCGCGTTGCGGATTTGCTCCAAACATGCCCCCATCACTTGTGGCTGACAACGCAAAGAATAAGGGTCTTGCACCTTCTCACAATCTTGATGTGAATCTCCCAACTCACTGCTTTCACCCAATAAATGTCGATAAGCGGCTGCCGCGTCTATTTGTGTTTGATGACCACGCACTTGATGAATACGTGCATCAAATGGACTGCGACTGCCCAACGCCGCTTCGACAGATAAAGCACCACAGGTGATGGCGGAAGCGAATAAGTCTTCCGCTGCAAACAAGCCTTCTAGAGCAAAGGCCGTCGATGCTTGAGTGCCATTCAATAATGCCAAACCTTCTTTTGGCGCTAGGGTAATGGGCGACAAACCTGCCACGGCCAAAGCCGCTTGTCCTGAGATAATCTCACCGCGATAACGGGCTTGGCCTTCGCCTAATAAAATCGTACTCATGTGCGCCAAAGGCGCTAAGTCACCCGATGCCCCCACCGAGCCTTTCTTCGGAATACAAGGGTAGACTTCCTTGTTAATCAAGGTAATCAATGCTTGGATCACTTCCAAACGAATACCGGAAAAACCGCGAGCTAAGCTGTTCACTTTCAGCGCCATGATCAGCTTAACCGTGTCATCGTCCATCAGCTCACCTATGCCCGCCGCATGAGATAATACGATACTGCGCTGTAGCTCCTCGAGATCATCCGCCGCAATGCGCGTATTGGCCAACAAGCCAAATCCGGTATTAATGCCGTAAACCGTTCTGTCTTCGGCGATTACATCGTTCACCACCTGTGTGCTGGCGTGAATGGCCGGAATGGCGGCTTCATCAAGGCTTAACTTAACCTGTTGACGACGAATGTGACGTAAATCACTCAAACTCAGTTGGCCAGGCTTAATAGTCAGTTCAAACATGCTGTTTCTCTCTTAATGTGATTTTTCGCCAGTGATCATAGGCAAGTTCAAATTTTGTTCATGGGCACATTCTATCGCAATGTCGTAACCTGCATCCGCGTGACGCATCACACCAGTGGCCGGATCATTGGTCAAGACGCGCGCGATTCGCTCTGCGGCCTCGTCACTGCCGTCACACACTATCACCATGCCTGAATGTTGAGAAAAGCCCATCCCTACGCCACCCCCATGATGCAATGACACCCAAGTCGCGCCAGAAGCGGTATTCAACAAGGCGTTCAACAAAGGCCAATCGGATACCGCATCCGAGCCATCTTGCATGCCTTCTGTTTCACGGTTTGGACTAGCTACAGAACCAGAATCCAGATGATCGCGACCGATGACAATAGGCGTAGACAACTCGCCTGATCGCACCATTTCATTGAAGGCCAAACCTAATTTGGCACGCTGCCCAAGACCAACCCAACAAATACGCGCTGGCAAACCTTGGAATTGAATACGTTCACGCGCCATGTCTAACCATTGATGAAGATGCGCATCGTCGGCAATCAATTCTTTTACCTTAGCATCGGTTTTGTAAATGTCTTCTGGGTCACCAGATAATGCCGCCCAACGGAAGGGCCCAATACCACGGCAAAATAATGGTCGAATGTACGCTGGCACAAAACCCGGGAAATCAAAGGCATTGTCGACCCCTTCTTCCATCGCCATTTGACGAATATTGTTACCGTAATCAAAAGTAGGAATGCCCACTTGCTGGAAGGCCAACATGGCTTTTACATGTTCTGCCATGGATTGTTTGGCAGCTTTTACCACGGCTTGAGGTTCGGTTTGTGATTTTTCGCGGTAGGTTTCCCAGCTCATGCCTAATGGTAAATAGCCATTTAATGGGTCGTGTGCGGAGGTTTGATCTGTCACCATGTCTGGACGAACACCGCGTTTTACCATTTCCGGCAAAATCTCAGCCGCATTGCCACACAAGGCAATGGAGATGGCTTTGCCTTCTGCAGTGTATTTCTTGATACGCGCTAGGGCATCATCCAAATCGTCCGCTTGTTCATCCACATAACGTGTGCGCAGACGGAAATCGATGCGACTTTGCTGACATTCAATGTTCAATGAACACGCCCCTGCCAAGGTCGCCGCCAATGGCTGAGCACCGCCCATCCCGCCCAGACCCGCGGTCAATACCCAACGGCCCGTTAAGTCGCCGTTATAATGTTGGCGTCCGGCCTCAACAAAGGTTTCATAGGTTCCTTGCACTATGCCTTGGCTGCCAATATAAATCCACGAACCTGCAGTCATTTGGCCGTACATAGCAAGGCCCTTGGCATCCAATTCATTGAAGTGCTCCCAATTAGCCCAGTGCGGCACGAGATTGGAATTGGCAATTAAGACACGCGGTGCATTGCTGTGAGTTTTGAACACGCCAACGGGTTTACCAGATTGCACCAATAAGGTTTCGTCTTCTTCTAGCTGAGTCAAAGATTCCACTATCTTGTCATAGCATTCCCAGTCACGAGCAGCACGGCCAATGCCGCCATACACCACTAACTCTTCTGGGTTTTCGGCGACATCTGGATCCAAATTATTCATCAACATGCGCATTGGCGCTTCAGTCAACCAAGACTTAGCGGTGAGTTTTGTTCCTGTTGCGGCTTTTACCACACCAGCGCGGTAACGCTTTGCTGTATTGCTAGAGTGAGACATTTCAACCACCTCATTTATGCCATGTATTTACTGCCTTTTCATCGGCAGATTTTAAGTAAGATATCGACAATCAATTTAAATGTATATACAACTTAAAATCTAAAATAGTGATCTAAAGAATAATATGCAAGGATTTTTTATCATTTATAGAGATTTTTCAGAGGATTATATTGGATGAAAAACAAAACTTGTATATACAAAAATTCTATAGAATACTTACTCCACTATTCGAATCTTTGGTTTTGTGCTGAGCTTTGTTAAAGGAAAGGTAGATGAATATCAACAAACAGCGTCAAATCTTCTTTGCCAAACAAGCTTGGTTAGCCACAGGTTGGCAAGAAAATGTCTTGTTTCATGTTGAAAACGGCATGATCACTGAATTGGCCATCAATCAAATGGCTACTGCCGACAGTCTGGTGTTATCTGGCCCAGTGTTGCCCAGCATGCCAAACCTACACTCCCATGCTTTTCAGCGCGTCATGGCAGGCATGGCAGAAGTCAGTTTGAACCCTAATGACAGCTTCTGGAGCTGGCGTGACTTAATGTATAAGGTGGTGCAAAAACTGACGCCAGAGGATGTCCGAATCATCGCTACTCAGTTGTACATAGACTTACTCAAAGCCGGATACAC